>VBJR01000229.1:0-16955 GCA_005880175.1 Chloroflexota bacterium | reverse complement strand
GACCACGGTGACCCACACCTCGCGGTCGCGCGGGCCGTCGAACTCGCAGAGGAAGATGGCCTGCCAGCGGCCGAGCCGGACGTCGCCGGCCGTGACCGGGAGCGTGGCGCTGGTGCCGACCAGCATGGCCTTGATGTGGGCGTCGCTGTTGCCCTCGGCGTGGGCGAACGCGCGCTCCCGCGGCACGACGTCGCGCAGGTGCGTCAGCGCGTCCGCGCTCACGGCCGGGTCCCAGCCCTCGTTGACCGTGACGCCGCACGTCGTGTGGGGCGACGCGACCAGGCAGATGCCCTCCTGGACGCCGGCCGCCTGGACGGCCTGCCGGACCTGCGCCGTCACGTCGACCAGCTGCTCGCGTTGGCTCGTGCTGACGCGGAGCGCGACCACGGACCGATTGTAGGATCGGCCCGTGAGCGCATCCCGTGAGGACCTGATGGCGCGGCTGCGGGCGGAGGCGGATGGCTGCTATGCCTGGGCGAACGGCCCGGGAGACCGCTTCGCCGAGCACACCCACCCCTACGAGAAGGTGCTGTACTGCGTGGACGGGTCGATCACGTTCACGCTCCGGGACCGCGACGTGGACCTCGGGCCCGGCGACCGCCTGGTGCTCCCGCCCGGGATTCCGCACGGCGCCGTGGTCGGGCCGCGGGGATGCACCTGTATCGAGGGGCGCGGGCGTAAGATGGCCGCGAGATGAGGTTCATCGACTTCATCCGTGACCGGGCGCGCTACTACAACTGCCCTCACTGCGGCCGGGGCCTGCGCGACTGCGAGCTCCGCATGCTCCGCCACGTCGAAGATCGCTACACCATCCAGGTCACGTGTGCCGCCTGCCGGGTCCAGTTCGTCCTCATCCTGGCCGTCCAGGGCGAGGGGCTGGAGTCGCTGCCCTCCGACGACGTCATGCTGGAGCGCGGCCTGCCCGAGGACGCCGACCTGCTCGGCGACTTCGCGGCGGCGGAGCTGGGCTCCGAGCCCGTGGCGGAGACGGAGGCGGCCGAGCCGATCGGTTCGGACGAGCTGCTGGACGTGCACCTCGCGCTCAGGGACTTCCGGGGCCGGCTCACCGACCTGTTCAAGCAGCCGTCCGGCGATCGTCACTGACGGCCGCCGGCGCTACCTGGACGACGCCGGCGGCGCGCCCCTGCTGGAGGTCGCGCGGCGGGCGCGCGAGGCCGCGCCGCCGGGCAACCCGGCCAGTCCGCACGCCGAGGGCCGCGCGGCCCGCGCCGCGCTGGACGCCGCGCGGGACCGGGCCGCGGCCGCGCTGGGCCGCGAGGCCCGCGAGGTGGTCTTCTGCGCCAGCGGGACCGAGGCCGTGAACCTGGCGCTGCTGGGCGCCGGCCGCCGGCTGCCCCCGGGCCGGTCGGTGGTCACGTGGGAGGCCGAGCACCAGGCCGTGCTCGGCGCCGTCCGCCAGCTGCGGCTGGAGGGCCGGACGGCGCACGTGCTCCCGGTCGACGGCGCCGGGTTCGCCGACCCGGCGCTGCCCGCGGACGCGGGCCTGGTCTCGCTCGGGCTGGCGAACAACGAGGTGGGCACGCTGCAGCCCGTCGCGGAGGTCGCCAGCCAGGCCCGGGCGCGCGGCGCGCTCGTCCACCTGGACTGCTGCCAGGGCCCGCGCTGGGTGCGGCCGCCGCTGGAGCTGGCCGACCTGGCGACGTTCTCGGGCCAGAAGCTGGGCGCGGGCCCCGGCGGCCTGCTGCTTGCCCGGCCCGAGATGCGCCTGGAGCCGCTGGTGTACGGCGGACCGCAGGAGTGGGGCCGGCGCGCCGGCCGGGAGGACGTGGGCTCGGCGGCGGCGGTCGCCGCCGCGCTGGAGGTCTGCGCGGCGGAGCGCGACCGTCGCTCGGCCGCGGCGCGGCCGCTGGCCGCCCGGCTGCGCGAGGCGCTGCGCGAGATCGGCGGCCGCACGACCGGCGGCGAGCCGCGGCTGCCCAACTACGCCACGGCCGCGTTCCGGGACGTCCGGGGCGAGGACCTGCTGCTCGCCCTCGACCTCGCCGGCGTGGCGGCCTCCAGCGGCTCGGCCTGCGCGTCCGGCTCGCTCGACCCCTCCCACGTGCTGCTGGCGATGGGCCTCTCGCTGGCCGAGGCGACCGGCAGCCTGCGCCTGACCACCGGCTACGACACGACACCCGAGGAGATCGAACAGGTGTTCCACGTTTTACAGAGACTGCCCCTCCATGCCCGAGGTTGAGTCGGAGCTGACCAGGCGCCTGGAGCGCGGGGAGCAGGTCGTGCTGGCCACGGTGATCCGCCTGGACGGGGAGCCGCCCTCGCGGACCGGGGCCAAGGCCCTGTTCGGCGGGGAGCGCCAGCTCGCCGGGACCCTGGGCTGCTCGGAGTTCGACTCCCAGGCCCGGGCCGACGCGCCGGCGCTGCTGGCCGAGGGCGTGCCCGGCCTCCGCACGTACCGGCACGACCTGGGCGCGATCGAGGTCTACCTGGAGCCGTACCTGCGCCGGCCGCTGCTGGTGGTGCTGGCCGACACCCCGGTCGCCGTTGCCGTCAGGCGATGGGCGCCCGAGGTCGGGTTCGAGGTGGTCAGCGCGGTTCCGGCCGAGCGACCGGCCGCCGATCTGTACGTGATCCACGCCGACCACGACGCGCCCGACCTGGTCGAGTCGCTGGAGCGCCTGCTCTCGATGGAGCCGCGCTACGTGGGCCTGATGGGCAGCCGGCGCCACACCGGCCACCACCTGGAGGCGCTGCGGGCGAGGGGCATGGCCGAGGAGCGGATCGCGCGCATTCAGAGCCCCGTCGGCCTCGACATCGGCGCGCGGACGCCGGCCGAGATCGCGCTGGCGATCGTGGCCGGGCTGGTCGCGGTCCGCCAGGGCGCGCCGGCCGGCTGGAAGGACCGGGGCACCCGGCCGGCGGAGTAGCTCAGCGACCGGCCGGGCCGCCGGCCGACCGGTGCAGCTCGCCCACCGACAGGGCCAGCGACACCGCCATCGCCCGGCTGCTCACCTCCAGCTTCTCGAAGATGCTGTGGATGTGGTTCTTCACGGTCGGCAGCTGCAGGCCGAGGTGCTGGGCGATCTCCTTGTTGCTCATGCCGTCGCCCATCAGGGAGAGGACGTCCCGCTCCCGGTGGGTCAGGCGCGACCGGCCCTCGGGCGGGCGGCCCTCACGGAGCAGGGAGCGGAGGCACCGGAGCAGCGTGCCGGCGATGCGGGGCGAGCAGATGCTCTCGCGCCGGTGCACCGCCAGGGGGATGCTCGCCAGCTCGGCCGGCGATCCCCGGCGGTCCACGATCGAGAACGCGCCCGCCTCGGCCCAGTCCACGATCTCCCACTCGGACTCGGCCGAGGCGAGGGCGACGTACGGCACGTCGTCGACGGTCCGCGCGGCGGTGGCGAGCTCGCGGAGGTGGGCGGCCGTGGGCTCGACGTCGACGAGGACCATGTCCACCTCGTTGGCGGCGACGAGCGGCAGCGTCTCGTCGATGGTCTCCCGCGGCCCGATCGCCCGGATGCCCGGCTCCGCCGAGAGTCGGAGCGTCAGGCCCTCTCCGTGCAGCCGGTTCTCCGACACGACGAGGACACGAATCATCGGAGCTCGTTCCTCGAGCCCCGCCCCCTGGACGCGGTCGTACGTGACGGCCGTTCCGACATGCATGCTTGCTCCCCCCACGCTGCGCGCGGCACTTGCAGCCCGCCGTACCCCCCGGCTTGCCTCTCAGACTCTATGATCGCTTGCCGGACCAATCCGGAACCGAGCAGTCAGTCTATCTGACTCGACCGATATAATAATACGTACGGTGCATAAATAGGTATTAAATCTGGGGAGTGCGCCGTCGAGTTCCCAGCCAAGGCGCGGTCGCGATCTCGAAATGGACGCCGGCCGCCGGGCCGCCACTACGATGGCCGCCATGTCACGTACTGTGACCGCGCCGCCCCCCGAGGTCGCCGCCCTCGCCCGCGCTCTGCCCGACTCGCTGCCGCCGGACGTCCTGTTCGGCATCGGCGGCGGCTCGGGCTTCGCCCGGTTCGTCGCCGGTGGGCTCGTCACGCTGCTCACCCGGATCGCGACCCGGGAGACCGCCACCGAGGGGTTCCTCGCCGACATCTGCCGTCACCTCCAGGTCCCGTTCCGCCTCCACGTCGCCCCCGGTCCGGAGGCGCTGCGCGAGCGGCTGGCCGAGGAGCTGGCCGAGGGCCGCACGCCCGTCGCCTGGGTGGAGCCGGACCGGCTGCCGTGGCCGGCGCCGCCGGCCGCCTATCACGCCGTGGCCGTGCTGGAGCTCGACGGCGAGGCCAGGGTGTTCGACGGCGAGGAGCGCTCCCTGCCGGTCCCCGCGCTGCTCCAGGCGACCCGGACCACGGGCGTGCGGCACCGCATGCTGGTCGTGGACGGCGGCCCTGGCGAGGTGGGCAGCGCGGTGCGCGCGGGCCTCACGGCGCACCTGGAGCAGATGCGCGAGGGCTTCGGGCCGCAGGAGTCGCGGTCGCACTTCGGCCTCGCCGGCCTGGCCCGCTGGACCGTGGAGATCGGCCAGCAGTCCGCGTTCCTGGCGTACGCGGGCCACGAGCGCGCCGCCTCGGCGGCGTCGGCCGCTGCCTCCCGCTGGGGCGACATGGCGGCGGCGCTCCGCGAGGGCCGCGCCGGGGCCGACCACGTCCGGGCGGTGCACGACGCGGAAGCCGAGGCGCTGGCGACGATCGAGTCCGCCCTGCGCGGCCGCTAGGGCCGCCGCCGCCCGACCCGTTCGCCAGACCGCACCCACCCCGCCGCGCGCTCCGGTATGGTGCTGGGCGAGACGTCCCTCTCGCCCTGGTTCGAGGAGGTGTGAAGGCTTGGTCACCGCTGGCCTGCTCGTCCTTCGGCTCGTGCTCGGCCTCACGCTGGCGGCGCACGGCGCCCAGAAGCTGTTCGGCTGGTTCGAGGGCCCCGGACTGACCGGGTTCGCCGCGAACCTCGAGGAACTCGGCGTACGACCGGGCCGCTTCTGGGCCCCCGTCTCCGCCGCCATCGAGTTCGGCGCCGGCATCCTCGTCGCCGTCGGGCTGCTGACGCCGGTCGCCTCCCTGCTCCTGGTCGGCGACCTGCTGATCGCGATCCTGACCGTCCACCTCACCAGGGGCTTCTGGAACCACGAAGGCGGCTACGAGTTCCCGCTGGCGCTGATCGGCGGCCTGGTGGCGCTGTCGCTGGTCGGGCCCGGCCCCCTCTCGGTCGACCGCCTGATCCACCTGTCGCTGCCCCAGCCCGCCACGTGGCTGGCGATCGTCATCGTCGTCTTGCTCGGGGTCATCGCGGCCGCGGCCTCGGGCCGGGTGCAGACGGCCGATCAGCCCCGCGAAACCGCCCCCTGACCGCGCCCGCCGGGCGCTTGCCCCAAAGAAAGGACCGCACACAAGGCAGCGACCTCGTGTGCGGCCTGCGGATGGCTCGCGGGGGTAGTCACGGCCATCCCGCTCACGTTATACCGCTGCTGACGCCACTTGTCACCGCCCGGCTTGCGGACCAGCAAGACCTTGTTCGCCAACATGTCGGGTGCGCTTTACAGAATTTCGGCCGCGAGCAGGTCGTCCAGCGTCTCGCGGCGCCGGATCAGGCCGGCGACGCCGTCGCGGACCATCACCACCGCCGGCCGGGCCATGCCGTTGTAGTTGCTGGCCATCGCCAGGCAGTACGCGCCGGCCGCGGGGACGAACACCACGTCCCCTGAGGCCACCGGCGGCAGCGCGATGTCCGTGACCAGCACGTCCGTGGACTCGCAGTACTTGCCGGCGACCGTCACCAGGCCGTCCGGGGCCGCCTCGGGAGCGGACGCCAGCAGCACCTCGTACCGGGCGCCGTACAGCTTGGGCCGGATGTTGTCGCCCATGCCCCCGTCCACGGCCACGTACCGCCGGACGCCGGGGATGTCCTTGATCGCGCCCACCGTGTAAAGGGCGACGCCGGCCGGCCCGGCGATCGACCGCCCCGGCTCGACCACCAGCAGTGGCGTCCGCAGGCCACGGCTGGCCGCGCCCGCCTCCAGCCCGGCCAGCAGGGTCTCGACGAACCGCCTCGGGGTGGGCGGGTCGTCCGCCCGCGTGTACGCGATGCCCAGGCCGCCGCCCGCGCCCAGGCGGTCCGGCTCGTAGCCCAGGTCCCGCCGGAGCTCCGCGGCCAGGTCGAGCATGATCTCCATCGCGGCCGCGTGGCCGCGCAGGTCGAACAGCTGGGAGCCGATGTGCGAGTGCAGGCCCACGAGCTCGATCCGGTCGTGCTCGAGGGCCCGCTCGACGGCCTCGCGGGCGGCGCCCGACTCGATCGAGAAGCCGAACTTGGAGTCGAGCTGGCCGGTGCTGATGAAGTCGTGCGTGGCGGGCTGGACGCCGGGCGAGACCCGCACCTGGCACCGCATCCGCGCGCCGGCCGGCACGACCCGGTCCACCAGCTCGAGGTCCTGGAAGCCGTCGATCACCAGGATGGCCCGCGCCTGCCATGCCGCCGCCACGTCCTCGGCGCTCTTGTTGTTGCCGAGGAAGTGGAGCCGGTCGGTGGGATAGCCCGCGGCCAGCGCCACGTGCAGCTCGCCAGCCGAGACCACGTCCAGGCCCAGGCCCTCCGACGCGACCACGCGCAGGAAGCCGGGGCTGGCGAACGCCTTGGCGGAGTAGAGCACCTCGCCGCGGTCGCCCATCGCCGCCGTGTACTCGCGGCAGCGGAGCCGGACCGTCTCCTCGTCGTAGACGTACAGGGGGGTGCCGTGGTCGCGGGCCAGCTCGACCAGGTCGCAGCCGCCGACCTCCGCGTGGCCGCGGCCGTTCACCCGGTACGTGACCGGGAACAGCATCAGGACCGGGGCGCCGTCAGTTGTGCGAGCAGCCGCAGGCGCCGCCGCAGCAGCCACCGCCGGCACGCGGCGTTGGCGCCATGGGCAGCGTCGAGGTGAACTCGCCGGCGCCGATCGCGGCGAAGGACGAGACCTGCACGCGCGTCCGGGTCGACTCGCAGGACGGACAGGTGTGGGACCGCTCGCGCTCCGCGAACGAGGTCAGCACCTCGAAGCGGCGCTCGCAGGCCTCACAGCGATACTCGTAGATCGGCATCGACATGGATTCTAAAGAGGACGAGTACGCGCGTCTGCTCGAGACGTGGCCGGGGCTGGTCAGCGGCCCGGCCGCGCCGCTGGTCGAGGACTGCCTCGCCCTCCTCGACCACCTCGGCGACGCCCGCTCCGTGGTGGACGTCGGGTCCGGCGGCGGCATGCCCGGCATCCCGCTGAAGATCGCGCGGCCCGGCCTGCGCGTCGTGCTGGTCGAGGCGGACCAGCGCAAGGCCGCGTTCCTGGTCCACGCGGCCGCCCGCCTGGAGCTCGACGTCGAGGTCGTCGCCGAGCGCGCCGAGACCGCCGGCCGGGGCGCGCTGCGGGAGGCCTTCGACGCCGCCGTGTGCCGGGCGCTGGCCCCGATGCCCGTGCTCGCCGAGCTGTGCCTGCCGTTCGTCCGCGCCGGCGGCCGGCTGCTGGCCATGAAGGCGCAGGTGGAGGAGGCGGCGGCGGCGATCGAGCTCCTCGGCGGTGGCCCGGCCGCCGTCGTGCCCGCGCCGAGCTCCGCCCGGGAGCGGGGCGTGGTCGTCGTCGTGCCCAAGCTGCGCCCGACGCCCGACGCCTACCCGCGCCGGCCCGGCCTGCCCGCCCGGCGCCCGCTGGGCGGCGCGTAATCTGTAGCCGTGGCCACCACGCTGACCGCCGACCCGCTCGTCATCGCCGGGACGCAGCTGCGCTCGCGGCTGTTCGTCGGCACCGGCAAGTACCGGACCGACGAGGAGATGGTCGCCGCGCTCGAGGCCTCGGGCACCGAGCTCGTCACGGTCGCGCTGCGCCGGCTCGACCTCGACGATCCCAACCGCAAGACGATCCTGGACGTGATCGACTGGCAGCGGTACCGGATCCTGCCCAACACCGCCGGCTGCCAGACCGCCGACGAGGCCATCCGCATCGCCCGCCTGGCCCGATCCATGGGCCTGTCGGACTGGGTGAAGCTGGAGGTCATCCCCGACCCGCGCTACCTGCTCCCGGACCCGGTGGAGACGCTGCGCGCCGCCGAGACGCTCGTGGCGGAGGGCTTCGTCGTCCTCCCGTACATCAACGCCGACCCGGTCCTCGCCCGCCGGCTGGAGGCGGCCGGCTGCGCGACGGTCATGCCGCTGGGTTCGCCGATCGGGTCGGGCCAGGGCCTGGTCACGCAGCGGCAGATCGAGCTGATCATCGAGCACGCGACGATCCCGGTCGTCGTGGACGCCGGGATCGGCGCCCCCAGCGACGCCGCGCTGGCGATGGAGCTGGGCGCCGACGCCGTCCTGGTGAACACCGCGATCGCCCTGGCCGAGCAGCCGGCGATGATGGCGGACGCCATCCGGCAGGGCGTCGAGGCCGGCCGCAAAGCCCTCCAGGCCGGGCGCATCCCGCGGCTGCCGTACGCCTCGGCCAGCTCGCCCACGACCGGGATCTCGACGCGGACCTGAGGCGCGCGGTAGCCATGGCCATCGTGCGCGACGCGGCGGCCGGCCGGCGCGCGGTGGAGCGCGGCGCCACCCTGCTGCAGCTGCGCGACCCCGCCGCCACCACGCGGGCGCTGGAGCGCGAGGCCTGCCACCTGGTCGCCGAGTCGGCGGTGCCCGTCGTGGTGAGCGCTCGCGCCGACCTGGCGCTCGCCGCCGGCGCGGCCGGCGTGCACCTGCCCGAGCGGGACCTCCCGGTCGCCGGCGCCCGCCGGCTGCTGGGGCCGGGGCGGCTGGTCGGCCGCTCGGTCCACGGGGCGGACGCCGCGCGCCGGGCCGAGGCCGAGGGCGCCGACTACGTGGTCTTCGGCTCGGTGTTCGCCAGCGCCTCGCACCCGGGGCAGGAGGTCGCCGGGCTGGCGGCGCTGGAGCGGGTGGCGGCGGCCGTGGGCATCCCGGTGCTGGCGATCGGCGGCGTGGACGCGGACCGGGTCGAGGCGTGCCTGGCGGCGGGGGCGGCCGGGTTCGCCGCCATCCGGTACTTCGCGTGATGATCGGCGTCCAGGTCAACGGCAAGCGCGTGGAGCTGGACGGCCCGACCCCGCTCCTCGGCTACCTCCGCGCGCTCGGCGTGGACGCGAGGGCTGTCGCCGTCGAGGTCAACGGCGAGATCCTGCAGCGCGAGGCCTACGCCGGGTGCACGCTGCGGGAGGGCGACACGATCGAGATCGTGCGCATGGTCGGCGGCGGCGCCGGCCGCCGCCGAACCGACTGACGAACGCTACTCGTGCGCGGCGCCCGTCGGGACCGGCGGGGCGACCCGGTTCTTGCTGACGCCGAGGCTCGCGGTGACGGAACCCGCCACCTCCTCCATGCGCTTCCGCATGGAGGCCCGCCGGCGCTCGTCCCAGAACAGCAGGCCCGCGACGGCCGCCACTCCGGCCACCGCCACGATCGGCGCGGTCACCATCGCCGCGCTCGGGCGCCTGCTGCGCCGCATGGATGGCAGCCTGCGGCCCGCCTGCCGCTGCAGGCGCCGCATTCCGCCGATGACGTCGACCATCGGAGACACCTCCTCACACACGCTCTTTGAGCGACAGTAACGCTATCACGAAAAGTGCCGTTCAGTACCGATCGTAGACAGAATCCGCCCGAGCGAGGCAAGATCCGAGTTCAGATCGCGGCCAGGCCGAGCGCGCGCAGGCCCGCCTCCGCCTCGGCCCGCTCGTCCCAGGGCACGGGCCCGCCGGGCAGCGCCAGCGTGCGCTCGTGGCCCTTCCCGGCGAGCAGCACCACGTCGCCCGGCCGGGCCAGCGCCAGCGCGCGCCGGATGGCGGCCCGGCGGTCCGGCTCGACCTCGTAGTCGCGGCCCGGCTGGCGTCCGGCGGCGCCCGCCTCGACCTGCCGCGCCAGCTCGGCCGGGTCGGCGTCCACCGGGTCGTCCGTGGTGATGACGAAGAAGTCCGCGAGCGCGGCCGCGGCCCGGCCCATGCCGGCCGGGTCGTGGCCGCCCGAGCGGGAGCTCGCCCCGAACACGACCAGCAGCCGGCCGCCGGCGGGCCGCCGGAGCTCGCCGAGCACGCTGGCCAGGCCGACGGCGGAGTGCGCGAAGTCCACGTAGACCGTGAACGGCTGGCCCAGGTCCACGCGCTCCAGCCGGCCCCGCAGTCCGGGGAACGCGGACAGGCCCTCGGCCAGCCGGTCCAGCGGCAGGTCGAGCGCGAGCCCGCAGGCGGCCGCGCACAGCGCGTTGGCCACGTTGAACCGGCCCGGCAGCCGCAGCCGCACCTCGGCCGCGGCCTCGCCGGCGCAGAGCCGGAACGCGGTGCCGCCGGCCACCGGGCGCAGGCAGGTCGCCCGCACGTCGGCCGGCCGTTCGACGCCGTACGTGAGACGGCACCGGACCGGGTACGCGGCCAGCTTCTCGAACGACGCGTCGTCTCGGTTCAGCACCGCCGTGCCCCCGCACAGCTCGATCAGCCGGGCCTTGGCCCGCAGGTACGCGGCCGGGGTGCGGTGGTACTCGAGGTGGTCCTCGCCGATGTTGGTGAACGCGGCCACCTGGAAGTCGCACGCGGCCACGCGGCCCTGGTCCAGCGCGTGCGAGCTGACCTCCAGCACCGCGGCCCGGGCGCCCTCGGCGACCATGCGGCCCAGCCACGCCTGCACCTGGGGCGCCTCCATCGTCGTCTGGCCGGACTCGTTGACGACCGGCGGGCCGGACGCCCGCAGCGCGATCGAGCTCAGGTAGCCGGCCGGCAGGCCGGCGGTCTCCAGCGCGCTCGCGGTCAGGTGCGTCGTCGTGCTCTTGCCGGCCGTGCCGGTCACGCCCACGACGCGCAGCCGGCGCCCCGGGCGGCCGTGCAGCGCCGCCGCCAGCTCACCCAGGCCGAGGCGGCCGTCGGCCAGCCGCAGCCACGCCGCGCCGGCGGGGAGCGGCACCGGCCGCTCGAGCGCCACGGCCGCGCCCCGCGCGGCCGCCGCGGCGGCGAAGTCGTGGCCGTCCGCCCGCAGCCCGCGGACCGCGACGAACAGATCGCCGGGCCCGGCCTGGCGCGAGTCGTGGACGACGGCCCGGACGTCCACACAGACGCCGGCCTCGATCACCGCTCCCGGCACGCCGGCCGCCAGGTCCCCGAGACGCATGGAGGCGCTGAGCATACTTGGGCCATGACGGTGGCCTACCTCTCACTCGGGGCCAACGTCGGCGACCGCGCCGGCAACCTGGCCGCCGCGCGCCGGCTCCTGGCCGTGCGGGGCGCGCGTCCGCTCCGGGCGTCGTCCGTCCGCGAGACGGAGCCGTTCGGGGTCACGGACCAGCCGCGCTTCCTGAACCAGGTGATCGAGGTGGACTGGACGGCGGGTCCGCGCGAGCTGCTGGCCGCGGCCAAGGCGGTCGAGGCGGCGGTGGGCCGGACCCCGACGTACCGCTGGGGGCCGCGCGAGATCGACGTGGACATCCTGCTGTTCGGCGACGAGTCCGTCGCGGACCCCGACCTGGTCATCCCCCACCCCGGCCTCGGCGAGCGGGAGTTCGTCCGCGAGCTGCTGGTCGAGCTCCGGCCTGACCTGGTCCGCACGTGAACGCACCTCTCCGGATCGCATGGCTCGGGCACACGTCGCCGGCGCTCGGCGGCGGGATGGCGACGTACTCCCGCGAGGTGGTCGCCCGCCTCCGCCAGCGCGGCCACCGGGTCACGTTCTTCCAGCACGACCTGCCGGCGCGCGAGGAAGCGCCGCGGGCGGAGGCGGACGAGGCGGTGCTCCTGGAGTCGCTGCCGGTCGGCCACCGCCTGGTCCTGTCCAGCCTCGGGGCCCGGCGGAAGCTGCGGGAGCGCCTGGAGCGGGGCGACTTCGACGTGGTGCACGCCTCGTTCTGGTTCTCGAGCCTGGACTTCGACCTGCCCGACGCGTGCCGCCGGGCCGGGGTGCCGCTGGTCGTGACGTTCCACGTGGCGTTCGACAACCGGCCGTCGGTCTGGTCGAGCCTGACGTCCGCGACGTACCGCCTGTACGCGCCCACGCTCGCGGCCAGCGACCGCGTGATCGTGTTCGGCGCCTCGCAGCGCGACGTCCTGGTCGAGCTGGGGGTGCCCGCGGAGACGCTGCGGATCCTGCCCAACGGCGTGGACGTGGAGGTCTACTCGCCCGGCCCCTCGGACTGGAAGGAGCGCCTGGGCGCGTCGCTCCTCTTCGTATACATGGGCAGAGTGGATTCGGAGAAGAACGTGGACGTGCTGCTCCGGGCGTTCCTGGACAGCGAGCCGGACTCCGGCGTGGCGCTCGTCGTCATGGGCGGGGGCGGGGAGCGAAAGCGGCTCCAGCGGCAGTACCGCGACCCGCGCGTCGTGTTCACCGGGCACGTGCCGGACGCCGCCAGCCGGATCGCGCTCCTGCGCGGCGCGGACGCGTTCTTCCTTCCGTCGAGCGTCGAGGGACTGTCCCTGTCCATGCTGGAGGCGATGGCCTGCGGCGCGGCGACGGTGGCGACGGATGTCGGCGTGGATGGGGACGCACTGCGTGGGGCCGGCATCGTCCTCGACCCGCGCGGCCTGGACGATCAGTTGCGGCTCGCCCTCCGCGAGCTGATGGAGATGCCCTGGCTGGCGGCCCCGCTGGGCCGGCTGGCGCGGGAGCGAGTGGTCGAGCGCTACTCACTGGAGCGGAACGTGGACGCGCTGGTCGACATCTACCAGGAGCTGACGGCATGAGGGTGGCCTGGCTGGGACACCGATCGACGACCGGCGCCGACGGCATCATCACGTACTCGCGCGAGATCACCAACGGGCTGCGCGACCGCGGCGTGGACGTCCTGTTCCTGCACCACGCGCGGGACCAGGTCGACGACGACAGCTCGATCGCGCTCGACGCGTTCGCCCTCTCGCACCGCCTGGTGCTGTCGCCGCCGGGGTCGAAGCGCAAGCTGCTCGACCTGCTCCGCGCCCACGAGGTCGACCTGGTCCACGTGTCGCTGGCGTTCTCGAGCCTGGACTTCAACCTGCCCCGGATCTGCCACGAGCTCGGCATCCCGATCGTGGCGACGTTCCACGTGCCGTACGACACTCGGTTCTCGGTGTGGCGGGGCATCTCGGCGGCGGTGTACCGCCTCTACGCCCAGGCGCTGGCCGAGTGCGACGCGGTGATCATCTTCGGCGAGGCGCAGCGCGACATCCTGGCCGGCCTGGGCGTGCCCCGGGACGTCATCCACGTGCTGCCTAACGGCGTGGACGTGAGCCGGTACAGCCCGGGCCCGTCCCGGAAGCGCGCCGAGCTGCACGCCGAGCGAGTGTTCAGCTACGTGGGCCGGCTCGACCCCGAGAAGAACGTGGACGTGCTGCTGGCCGCGTTCCTGGACGCGGACCCGCCGGCCGGCGCCCGGCTGGTGGTGGTGGGCGGGGGCGTCGAGCGGCGCCGGCTGGAGCGCCGCTACGCCGACGCCCGGGTCCTGTTCACCGGCGTGGTGACGGACGAGCACGAGCGCATCGACATCCTCCGCGCCTCCGACGCGTTCTTCCTGCCGTCCAGCGTCGAGGGGCTGTCCCTGGCGATGCTGGAGGCCATGGCCTGCGGCGCCGCCACGGTCGCGACGGACGTCGGCAGCGACGGCGAGGCCCTGCGCGGCGCCGGCGTGGTGCTCGACCCGGCCCACCTCGAGAGCGAGCTGCGGGCGACGATCCGGCTGCTGGTCGAGACGCCGCCGATGTGCGAGCTGCTCGGCCGCCTGGCCCGGGAGCGGGCGGTCGGGCGGTTCTCGCTGTCCGACAACCTCGACGCGCTGCTGGCCCTGTACCACCGCCTGGCCCAGGAAGCCCCGGTCGCGGCCCACCGGTAGCCCTGTTCCGGCCCCCTCCGCCCTCCTCGGGGTGCCCGCATCGCTATCCTTGCCAGGCGTGACCTCCCCTTCGACGGCGGCCACCTCCCTGGTGGAGGGGGCCAGCGCCTGGGACGCGGGTATGCTCGGGCTCTCCTCGCCGCCGCCGCTGCTCCAGTCCTGGGGCTTCGGCGAGGTCCAGGCGCAGGAGGGCTGGTCGCCCGAGCGGGTCGTCCTGCCGGGCGGCGGCCGCGCGCAGGTCCTGCTCCGCGGGACCGGGCCGCTGCGCTGGGCCTACGTGCCCCGGGGGCCGGTGCCGGCGACGGCCGCGGCCGTCGAGGAGCTGGTGAGCTGGGCGCGCGACCGCGGCTTCTCCCGCCTCCGGGTCGAGCCCGAGACCACGCCCGCGTTCGGCGAGACCCTGGCCGCGCTGGGTTTCCGGCCGGCGGCCGCGGTCCAGCCCCGGCACACCCAGATCGTGCGGCTCGGTTCGGACGACGAGATGATGGCCCGGTTCAAGCCGAAGCACCGGTACAACATCCGGCTCGCGGAGCGGCGCGGGGTGACCGTGGAAGAGGGCGACGACGCGGCCGAGATGCGCCGCCAGAGCGTAGGGACCGCGCAGCGCCAGGGCATCGCCCTGCTCAGCGAGGCGCAGTTCAGGCGCCGTCTGGAGCTGCTGGAACGGTGCAGCGTCTACGTCGCCCGGCACGAGGGCGAGCCCGTGGCCGCCATCATGGTGGCCCGCTTCGGGTCGCGCGCCTACTACCTCTATGGAGGGGCGACGGGCCACAAGCGGCAGCTCATGCCCACGTACGCGGTCCAGTGGGCGGCGATGCGGGACGCGGCCAGCCGCGGCTGCCAGGACTACGACCTCTGGGGCGTGCCGCCGACCCCCGACGACCCGAACCACCCCTGGCACGGGCTCTGGCAGGTGAAGAGCGGCTTCAACGGCGAGCAGGTGGAGTACTGCGGCGCGTGGGACCTGGTGCTGTCGCCCTGGGCCTCGCGGGTCGGCAGCCTCGCGTCACAGGCGAAGCGGATGGCGCGGCGTCTCCGCCCGTAGCGGCGGCCGTGAATCCTTGTTAAGAAGCTTGCACGTATCTGTACAGTTGTTGACGGAGTGATCGATCGACTGGACGGCGGCGTGGAGCTGGCCCCCCGGCGAGTGCTCGTCGCCGACCCCGACTCGCGCCTCCGGGCCGAGATCAGCGCCGCGTGCCGGCAGGACGGCTTCGAGGTGGTCGAGGCCGGGAACGGCCAGGAGGCCCTCACCCGGGCGGCCGAGTCCCGGCCGACGGCGATCCTGCTCGAGGTCAGCCTACCTGACATGTCCGGCTTCGACGTGTGCCGCGAGCTGCGCCGCCAGAACGACGACGTGCCGATCATCCTGATCAGCGCCCGGGCCGAGGAGATCGACGTCGTGGTGGGCCTGGAGATCGGCGCCGACGACTACGTGACCAAGCCGATCCGGATGCGGGAGCTGACCGCCCGCATCGCCGCCAACCTGCGCCGGGCCCGGCTGGACGGGCACGAGGCGCAGCGGGCCCGGCTGGAGTTCAAGGATCTGCTGATCGACCTCAACGAGCGGCGGGTGGTCAGGAGCGGGGACGAGATCGCCCTCACCCACACGGAGTTCGAGCTGCTGTCGCTGCTGGCCGCGCACGCCGGGAAGGCGCTGTCGCGGGAGCGGATCCTGCAGCACATCTGGGGCCAGGGCCACCAGGGCGACATCGAGACGCGGGTCATCGACGTCCACGTCCGGAACCTGCGCCGCAAGATCGAGCTCGAGCCCAGCCGGCCGTTCTACGTGCTGGCCGTGCCGGGCATCGGCTACCGCTTCACGAACGCCCGGGCGGAGTAGCGGCCCGGCCCCGGCTCAGGTGAGGTGGCAGGTGTCGTTCACGGCGGTCACGACGGTCCGCCGGGCGGTCCGCTGGATCACCGTGACCGAGCAGTTCTCGATCAGGAACGGGAAGACGCCGCGGCTGGCCCGGCCCACCACGCTCAGGATGGCGACCTGGATCACTCCCCCGTGTGCCACGCACAGGACGTCGCCGTGCGGGTGCCGCTCCCGGATCCGCTCCAGCGCGGCGTCCACGCGCCGGGCGAACGGCTGGGCCCCCTCGCCGCCCGGGACGATGTCCCAGTCCGGCGCCTCGGACCAGCGGGCCCAGAGCTCCGGGTACTCCTCGATCAGGTCCTCCCGGGTCTTGCCCTCCCACGCGCCCAGGGCGATCTCGCGCAGACCCGGCTCGTCCACCGGCTCCACGCCGACGGCGGCCCCGATCCGCTCCGCCGTCTGCCTGGCCCGGACCAGGTCGCTCGTGTACAGCCCCTCGAACCGATGACCCAGGAACCGCTCCGCCACCTCCTGGGCCTGCGCCAACCCCCGTTCGGACAGCGGAGGGTCCAATTGGCCCTGGATTCGCCTACCGGCGTTCCACGTAGACTCTCCATGTCGAACGAGGAGTAGACGAGATGGGGCGAGTGTGCGATCGTGTTCATCGGCGGTGTCGGGGGCGGCGACCTGCGTTGGCGCCTGCTCCTGATTCGACATCGCGCGGCGTCTATACTACCCTCTTACGGAGTTCAACCTGGGCGGCGCACCCCGCGCCGTGCCCCGAACGGAGAAGCCGTTGCAGACCAGAGGGTCGCTAGCCGAAAACAACGTCCGGTCCCTTCTCGAGGCAGCTCAGGCTGAGCGTGCGACAGGTACGCTGACCCTCCGCCAGAACGGCGCCGGCGCGACGACGCTGTATTTCCTCTTCGGCCACCTCTTCCATGCGGTGGGCGAGGGGGCTGCGGGCGACGACGCCGTCGTCACGGCCCTGGCATGGGCCGATGGTGACTTCGATTTCGACGCCAAGGCGAAGCTGCCGGCCGACGAGACCGTTCGGTCCTCCATCCCGGAGCTCATCGAGCGCGCCTCGGCGAACGGCTCCGCGCGGACGATCACGCAGACCGCTCCGCCGCCTCCGAAGCAGAGCGCTCCGCGCCGGACTCCGCCCCCGGCGGCGCCCGCGCCCGCGCCTGTCGCGCCGCAGGAGCAGGTCTGGAACGGGCCTCCGGCCGCGCCGGCTCCCGCGCCCGCGAACCACGTGAACCAGCGCAACTCCATCCCGGCCGCCGCGGCCCCGGTCCCGGCCAGCCCGCCGGCCATGGAGCAGGGCCCGCCCGGACAGCGGGGCCAGATGACCCC
>VBJR01000228.1 GCA_005880175.1 Chloroflexota bacterium | reverse complement strand
ACTCGGCCGATGGCCGCTGGTACTGGGACGGCCGGCAGTGGAACCCCGTCACCATCCCGGGCCCGCCCTGGGCCCGTCCCTACGCTCCGCCCGAGGGCCGGGCCGCGGCCGCGGTCGCGCTCATCGCGCTCGCCGGCGCCGGCGCGGTGCTCTTCGTACCCGGCGAGCTCCTCGACCTGCTCGCGGCCCTCTTCACCGGCCCGGGCTCGCCCGTCGAGGTGGCCGGAGCCGTCATCGTCGTGCTGGGCGAGATCGCCTTCCTGATCGGCCTCGTCGGCGGCGCCATCTCGGTGCCGATGTGGATGCACCGAGCCTTCCGCAACCTGCCCGCCCTGGGCGAGCAGGGCATGCGCTGGTCGCCCGCGTGGGCGGCGGGCGGCTGGTTCATCCCGTTCGCCAACTTCGTCATCCCCTACCAGTGCCTGCGCGCGCTGTGGAGCAGCTTCGGCGACGAGCGGCCGCTGGTCCAGCAGTACTGGGCGGCCTGGATCGGGGCGTACGTGCTCCAGATCCTGAGCAACCAGCTGATGCGGTTCAGCCGGCCGGCCGGCGACATCTTCGGCATCCTCAACGACGCGGCGACGATCGCCGCCGGGCTCCTGCTCATCACGATCATCCGCCGCGTCACCCGGCGCGAGCGGGACCGCCACAGCCAGCGCCAGGTCCAGGGCTACTGACCGGCCGCGCGGCTGGCCCAGGTACCATCGCGCGGTGCCGAGCGAGCCCGAACGTATCACCGTCCGCGAGCGCCTGGCGCCCGAGATCACGGCCTCGCTGTTCGCGAACTACCGGTCGGCGGCCGACGCAATCCTGGAGCTGATCGACAACTCGGTGGACTCCCGGCTGCCCGGCCGGGCGATGCGCGTGGACGTCGCGATCCGGGCCGCCTTCGTCCAGATCACCACGATTGGCGGCCAGGGCATGGGCCCGCGCGAGGTCGAGGCGAGCTACCTGCGCTGGGGTGCCTCGGCCAAGCGCGGGCGCAGCCTCCTGGGCCAGTACGGGCAGGGCGGCAAGGCCGCGATCGGCCACCTGGGCCAGGGCTTCACCATCGACGCCAGCCGGCCCGGCGACGAGTCCGCCTGGCAGTTCTCGGACACGCGCTACCGCGATCGCAGCCGCCTCAAGGTGTACGAGCTCCACCCCATCCCCAAGCGCGTGGACCGCGAGCTGGGCTACGTCCGCATCCGCATCGAGGCGGTGGACCGCAAGGTGGACGTGAAGCGCGTCACCGGCCGGCTGCTCGACACGTACCGGCCGCTGCTGGAGCGGGAGGCGCTGGCCCTGACCGTCAACGGCGCCCAGCTCCGCCCGGCGCCGATCCCGACCGTCGAGCGCCACGAGTTCGATGTCGGCACGGCGGGCGGTCCGGCGAGCGGCTGGTACGGGGTGCTGGCCGAGGACGCGCCCGCGCTGGAGCCCGGCCTGCGCTGCTACCGGCTGGGCCGGCGGGTCGGGGGCGCCGAGCTCTTCGGCCACCAGGTCGAGGGCCTGGAGCGCCTGGTCGGCGAGGTCGAGATCCCGCGCGTGCCGCTGACCATGAACAAGAGCGACTTCGACCGCGACGGCGAGGCCTGGCTGGAGGTCGAGGACCAGCTGCACCGGGTCCTCGAGCCCATCGTGCGCCGGCTGTCGCGGGAGGACCGGGCGCGGCCCCCGGCCAGCGCCGCCCGCGCGGCCGAGCAGGTGCGCAAGCTGCTCGGCCGGGCCCTGCGGATGGTCGAGAGCGAGGCGCCGGTGACCGGCTTCGAGCCGGCGCGGCCGCCGCGGACCCGGGTCCCCACCTCGCAGCAGGAGCTGGCGATGCCGGAGCACGTGCGCCGGCAGCCTGGCTTCGGCCGGATCGCGCTGCGGCCGCTGGACCGGGCGGTGCGCAGCCAGACCGTCGAGGAGGACGGCGTCCGGGTGATCGTCATCAACACCCGGCACCCGCTGTTCCTGGAGCGCCGCGGCGACACCTGGTACCAGCTGGAGACGGCGGCCCGCGAGGTGTTCGCGGCCGTCGCGGGGGCCTCGGTGGCCGACTACGAGCGCCGGGTCAACGAGGTGGTCACCGTGGCGCTGGAGCTGCGCACGCGCCGCCGCCGGGCGGCGCGTGCGCGCCAGGGCTCTCTCGAGCTACTTACCGGGGACTGAGCCCGCCGGAGCGGAGCTCGCCGGTTCCTCTTCCTTCTTGGACTTCCGCCTGGGCTCGAACGAGAAGCCCGATTCGGAGTCCGGATCGACGTCGATCTCGACCGTGTCGCCGCGCCGGAACTTGCCGCGCAGGAGGTGCTCGGAGGGCGTCAGTGATCGCGATGGTCACGTCCTGTTCGAGCAGGTGCTTCTGCAGGCGGCCGACCAGCAGGTCCACGATCTGCCGGACCTGGGCCGGAGTCAGCGGCTTGAAGGTGACGATGGCATCCACGCGGTTCAGGAACTCGGGCCTGAACAGCCGCTTCAGCTCCTCGTCGATCTTGTCCTTCATGATCTTGTGGCGCCGGTCGGCGTCGGTCTCCTCCGCCGCCAGGGCGGCCTGGAAGCCGAGCGCCGTCTGGGCCTGGTTGATGTCCCTGATGCCCAGGTTCGACGTCATGATGATCAGGCAGTTGGCGAAGTTGACCACCTTGCCCTTGGCGTCGCTGAGACGGCCGTCCTCCAGGATCTGGAGGAGCATGTTGAACACCTCGGGATGGGCCTTCTCGATCTCGTCGAGCAGGATCACCGAGTACGGCCGCCGGCGCACCGCCTCCGTGAGCTGCCCGCCCTCGTCATAGCCGACGTAGCCGGGCGGCGAGCCCACGAGCCGGGCCGTGGTGTGGCGCTCCATGAACTCCGACATGTCGAGCCGGATCAGGGCGTCCTCGGAGTCGAACATGAACTCGGCGAGGGCACGGGCCAGCTCGGTCTTGCCGACGCCGGTCGGGCCCAGGAAGATGAAGGAGCCGATCGGCCGGCGCGGGTCCTTGAGCCCGGCCCGAGCCCGGCGGACGGCCTGCGAGATGATCGTGATCGCCTCGTCCTGGCCGATGATCCGCTTGTGGAGCTCGTCCTCCATGCGCAGGAGCCGCGCGGTCTCCTCCTCGACGAGACGCGAGACCGGCACGCCCGTCCAGGATGCCACGATGGTCGCGATGTCCTCCTCGGTCACGTCCGGGATGGTCTCGCCGAGCTTGTCGCGCCAGGTCGACTCCTTGGCGGCGTAGTTCTCCTTGAGCTTCTTCTCCTTCTCGCGGAGCATCGCCGCCGTCTCGTAGTCCTGCTGGCTGATCGACTCCTCCTTCTCGGCCTGGAGACGCTTGATCTCTTTCTGCATCTCTTTCAGGTCGTCCGGGGTGGTCGTCAGCTTCATGCGCACGCGCGCCGACGCCTCATCGATCAGGTCGATCGCCTTGTCGGGCAGCGCCCGGTCGGAGACGTAGCGGTCGCTCAGCATGGCCGCGCTCTTGACGGCCGCGTCGGTGATCTGCACCCGGTGGTGCTTCTCGTAGAGCGACTTGATCCCGAAGAGGATGTCGATCGTCTCCGTCGTGGACGGCTGGTCCACGAAGACCGGCTGGAAGCGCCGCTCCAGCGCCGCGTCCTTCTCGATGTACTTGCGGTACTCGTTCAGCGTCGTCGCGCCGATGCACTGGATCTCCCCGCGCGCGAGCGCCGGCTTGAGGATGTTCGCGGCGTCGATCGCCCCCTCGGCGGCACCCGCCCCGACCAGCGTGTGGAGCTCGTCGATGAAGAGGACGACCTCCTTGCTGGAGCGGATCTCGTCGAGGATCTTCTTCAGCCGCTCCTCGAACTCACCGCGGTACTTCGTGCCCGCGACGAGGGCGCCCATGTCGAGCGTGAGCACCCGCTTGTGCATCAGCGACTCGGGGACGTTCCCGAGCACGATCTGCTGGGCGAGGCCCTCGGCGATGGCGGTCTTGCCGACGCCGGGCTCTCCGATGAGGGCGGGATTGTTCTTGGTCCGCCGGCTCAGGATCTGGACGACACGCTCGATCTCCATCTCGCGCCCGATCACCGGGTCGAGCAGGTTCTTGCGGGCCATGTCGGTCAGGTCCCTGCCGAACTGGTCGAGCAGCGGGGTCTTCGACGGCTTCTTCGGCGCCGGCTCCGCGTCCTCCATGGTGGAGTCGTGGAGCAGCCGCTCGATCTCGGCACGCACCTTGTCCAGCGTGGCGCCCAGGTCCTCGAGCACGTGGGCGGCGATGCCCTCGCCCTCGATGAGCAGGCCCAGCAGCAGGTGCTCCGTACCGACGTACGCGTGGCCCATGCGCCGTGCCTCTTCGAAGGAGATCTCGATCACCTTCTTGACACGCGACGTCGGAATGATCTGCTGGATGATGATGCGTTCGTTGCGGCCCAGCACGGACTCGATCGTCTGGCGAACCTTGCCGATTTCGACGCCCAGGTTGTTCAGGACCTTGGCGGCGAGACCTTCACCCTCTCGCAGCAACCCCAACAGAAGGTGCTCTGTGCCGATGTAGCTGTGGTGAGACCTCTCGGCCTCCTCCTGTGCGAGCGTCAGAACTTTCTTGGCTCGCTCGGTGAACCTCTCAAACGGATACAAAATTCGGCTTCCTCCTGCCGGACTGGTTGGACGGGCACCTCCTCAATCCAGGGTCAGGGACCTCCGGTCAGGCCCCCGCCACCTACTATAACGCCCCATCCTGGCCCGGAATTTCTACGACGATTGCGCGTCTCTGACCCGCCTGGCCCGCATCGCCCGGTGGCTACCCGCCACCGTGGCGGCCGTGCTGCCGACTCTCTTCATACCCATTTCGGTCGACGCTTATGTCCTCCCGCGCGTTTCTCTCGCGCTGGCCGGCGCCGGCGTCCTCGCCGGAGCGGGCCTCGTGGCCGGCCGGCGCTCCCTCGGCGTCCTGCGCTGGCCCGTCCTGGCGGCGGCCGCGGCGGCGGTCCTCGCCGCCGCGCTGAGCGTCGCCCCGGCGGTCAGCCTGGCCGGCGCGTACGGCCGCTACGAGTCGCTCCCCGTGCGGCTGGCGTACCTGGGTCTGCTGTGCGGCGCGGCCTGGCTCGGCGAGCGCCGGCGGACCGTCGCCGCCTTCCTGCTCGGCTGCGGCGTGGCCTCCGTCGAGACGCTGTACCAGGCGGCCACGCACGCCCTGCCCCGGCCCGACGGGAACCTGGGCAACGCCAACCTCCTGGGCGCCCTGCTGGCCATGGCGCTGCCGCTGGCCGCCGACCGGGCGCGGACCGCGACCCCGGCCGCCAGGCGGGCCTGGGTGGCCCTGGCGGCCCTCCTGGGGGCCGGCCTGGTGGCCAGCACCTCGCGGAGCGGCTGGCTGGGCGCGGTGCTCGGCCTGGCCGTCCTGGTGGCCTTCCTGGTGCCGCGGAGGCGGCTGTGGCTGGTCCTCGCCACCGGCGCCGCCGTGCTCGCGCTGGCGGCCGGCGCGATCGCGCTGACGCCGCTGCGCGGCCTGAACGGCGACACCGGGGAGGCGCGCCCCGAGGTGTGGCGGGACTCGGTGGCGGTCATCGCCGAGCGGCCGCTCGCCGGCTGGGGCGAGGACACGATGGGCCTGGTCTTCGGCCGCCACCAGAGCGGCGACTGGGCGCCCGGCCACAACTTCGACCGGGCCCACTCGATGCCGCTCGACCTGGCGGCCTCGCAGGGCGTGCTCGGCCTGGCGGCGGGAGTGTGGCTGTTCGGGGCCTGGTGGCTGGTGGTGTGGCGGCGGCGCGCTGAGCCGGGCGTCGCCGGCGTGGCGGGGGCGGCGGCGGCGTACCTGGCGTGGTCGCTGGTCAACTTCGACTGGGCGCCGGTGACGGCCGCGTTCTGGCTGCTGGCGGGGTGCGTGGCGGGTGGTCCTCCGCGCCGGGTCGTGGCCGACGTGCCTCACCCACGTGCGGGGAGGGTCGCGCTGGCGATCGGCGCGGTGATCGTGGGCCTGGCGCTGGCGGTGCCGGCGCAGGTGGCCGACCTCCTCTACTACCTGGGGCAGCCGCAGCGGGCCGCCGCCCTGGATCCGCTGCAGCCGGCCTACTGGGCCGCCCGGGGCGACCTGGCGGGGCTGCGGCGCGCCGCCGAGCTGGGCGACCCCAGCCCCGCGACGTACGTGGCGCTGGGCGATGCCCAGGCGCGCGCCGGGAACCACGTGGCCGCGAAGGCCGCGTACCGGCGCGCGCTGGCGATCTACCCGTTCGACCCGGCAGCCCGGGCCCGGCTCAGCGAGAGCCGGACAGCTGCTTCAGGCTGAGAGAGACACGACGGCGGGCGGTGTCCACGCCGATCACCTTGACCTGGATGTCCTCGCCGACCTTGAGCACGTCCTCGGTCTTGTCGACGTGGTCCCAGCTCAGCTCGGAGATGTGCAGCAGACCCTCGATCCCAGGCATGACCTGGAGGAAGGCGCCGTACTTCTTGGTCTTGGTGACGGTGCCGCTCACGATGGAGCCGACCGGGACGCCCTGCACGAACCGCTCCCACGGGTCCTGCTGGAGCTGGCGAAGGCTGAGCGAGATCCGGTTCTGGTCCGGGTCCAGCTTGATCACCTTCACCTCGACCTGCTCGCCCACCTGGAGCACGTCCGTGACCCGGCTCACCCGGTCCCACGACAGCTCCGAGATGTGGATCAGGCCGTCCGCTCCGCCGATGTCCACGAAGGCGCCGTAGCTGGTGAGGCCCGAGACGGCCCCCGTCACCACGTCGCCGACCTGGATCCGGCTGAACAGGTCCTCGCGGCGCCGCGCCCGGTCCTCGTCCTCCGCCGCCTTCTGGCTGACGATCAGCCGGTTGCGCTTGCGGTTGACCTCGAGCACCTTCACCGAGATCTTCTGGCCGACCAGGACGTCGAGGTTGCCGGCCGACGCGCGCCCGACCTGGCTCGACGGCAGGAAGCCGCGCAGACCGAGGACGTTCACGATCAGGCCGCCCTTGTTCTGCTCCCGGACCTCCGCCTCGATGACCTCGCCCGACTCCTGCTTCTCGGCAGCCGTGAGCCAGGTGGTCTCCGCCAGGGCACGTCGCCTGCTGAGAACGACGTTGCCTTCCTCGTTCTCGGGCTGGAGAACGTAGACCTTGATGACGTCGCCGGGCGAGAGCTCCGTGTCCGGGTCGCCGCGGAAGCCGAGCTCCTTTCCGGAGATGATCCCTTCCGCCTTGGCACCGATGTCGACCAGCACCTCGTCAGCGTCCACTCGCACCACCACGCCGTCGACGATGTCGCCGTGCTTGGGCGTGCCGAACGCCTCTTCGTCGGCGCGAAGGAAATCCTCCATGGTCATCGCCGAGAAATCTCTCTCCTCGGTCATGACCGCGCTCGCTTCATCGGACAAACTGATAGGGCCCCCTTGGAAGTATTGGTGTGGTCTTGGTCGTCAAAACGCAGCCGCCAAAACGATGCCACATGATACCAAGGGCGGGACCCGCCGTCCGTATCAGAATTCGCGGGCGTCTAGCTAACCACCTGTGCGGCTGACCCAGCTTCCGGGCTGGCCAGGATCTCGTCCAGCTGGGCGGCGTCCAGGGTCTCCTCGACCTTCAGCCGCTCGACGACCGCGTCCATCTTGACGCGCTGCTCCGTGAGGATGCGCTTGGCCTTGTCGTATCCCTCGCTGATCAGGCCCTTGATCTCCTCGTCGATCAGGGCGGCGACCTCCTCCGAGTAGTTGCGCTGCTCGCCGAGGTCCCGACCGAGGAAGACGAGCTCCTCCTTGTGGCCCATCATCACGGTTCCGACTTTGTCGCTCATGCCCCACTGGGTCACCATCCGCCGGGCCATCTGGGTGGCCCGCTGGATGTCGTTCTCGGCACCGCTGGTCACGTCGCCGAAGACGATCTCCTCGGCGGCCCGGCCGCCCATGATGCCGGAGATCTGCTGCTTCAGCTCCTCCCTGCTGACCAGGTACTTGTCCTCCTCCGGGAGGCTCAGCGTCCAGCCCAGGGCCATGCCCCGGCTGATGATCGACACCTTGTGAACCGGGTCGCAGAGCGGCAGCGACTTCATCACGAGGGCGTGGCCGACCTCGTGGTACGCGATGACCTCCTTCTCCTTCTCGGAGATCCGGCGGCTCTTCTTCTCGGGGCCGGCGATCACGCGCGCGATCGCCTCCTCCAGCTCGTCCATCCCGATCACCTTCTTGTTGGCGCGGGCGGCGAGGATGGCGGCCTCGTTGATCAGATTGGCCAGGTCGGCGCCGCTGAACCCGGGCGTCTGCCGGCCCAGCACGTCCAGGTCCACCGCGGCCTCCAGCGGCTTGTTGCGGCAGTGGACGTCCAGGATCTGGCGGCGGCCCCGGATGTCGGGCCGGTCCAGCGTCACGTGGCGGTCGAAGCGGCCCGGGCGCAGCAGCGCCGGGTCGAGCACGTCCGGCCGGTTGGTGGCCGCGATGACGATGACGTGCGTGTTCGTGTCGAAGCCGTCCATCTCGACCAGGAGCTGGTTCAGCGTCTGCTCGCGCTCGTCGTGGCCGCCGCCGAGGCCGGCGCCGCGCTGGCGGCCGACCGCGTCGATCTCGTCCACGAAGACGATGCAGGGGCTGTTCTTCTTGGCCTGGTCGAACAGGTCGCGGACGCGGCTGGCGCCGACGCCCACGAACATCTCGACGAACTCCGAGCCCGAGATGCTGAAGAAGGGCACCCCCGCCTCACCGGCCACCGCCTTCGAGAGCAGCGTCTTGCCGGTGCCGGGCGGGCCGACCATCAGCACGCCCTTCGGGATCCGGGCGCCGAGGGCGACGAACTTCTCCGGGTACTTCAGGAACTCGACCACCTCGGTCAGCTCCTGCTTGGCCTCGTCCACCCCCGCCACGTCGGCGAAGGTGACCTGCGGCTTGTCGCCGGCGATCATCCGGGCGCGGCTGCGCCCGAAGGACATGGCCTGGTTGTTGCCACTCTGGGTCTGGCGGAGGATGTAGTACATGAATCCGCCGATCAGGAGCAGCAGGATCAGGTTCGGCAGGAGGACGCTCAGCCAGTACTGACCGCTCGACGCCTGCTGGTACTCGACGTCCACGTTGTCCTTGACCAGCTCGGCGGCCGTGGAATCAGTGGTGTCGGGCAGGTTGACGTCGTGCTGCGTGTTGTCCTTGGCGGTGGCGGTGGCCGTGGTGCCCTTGATCTCGACCTTCGACACCTGGCCGGCCTGGGCCTGGTTGATCAGCTTCGAGTAGGTCCACTGGCTGCCCTTGCTCCCGCTCTCGAACTGCTGCCACGTGAACCAGAACACGAAGCCCAGGACGATGATCAGGAAAAAATAGAACAGGCTGGACCGCGGAATTCGGCTCAAATGACGGGACTCCTCGGGGTTGCTGAAGTTGATACTACCACCTGGCTTTCGGGATTCCCGCCGAGGGTGACGTGCCAGGCGAGGGTGCCTGCCGGCGCGGCCGCGTCCACGTCCAGCGCGATCCCGGGCACCCAGGCGAGGCGCCCGTCCGCGAAGACGAGCGGGAGGTGGTCACGGACGTGCCGGGGGACCCGGGCGTCGGTCAGGATGTCCTGCAGCTTGCGCGTCCCCGGCGCGCCGACGGGGCGCATCCGCAGACCGGGACGGCGGAAGCCCACGCTCAGCTCCACCCCGGGCCGGACGTGCGCCGCGTGCCCGTCGCCGCAGCCCGCGCAGGGACGGACGTCCAGGCGAGGGACCGCCGGCGGCGAGAGGATGGCCATACGGATCGATACCCGCTGGGGTTGCACCGTGAAACGCAATCCACCCGGCAAATCCAGGCCGGCGCCGGTCCGGCCGTCCATCACGAGCCGGTCCATGGCCTCGAGCTGCCGGCGGTCGAGCGCCGGCAGCCGGCCGTAGAGCTGGCGGTACGCCTCCAGCCTGGCCACGCGGGGCGCGCCGCGCAGGTCCGCGCGGAGGGCGCCGGCCGCGACCAGCCGCGCCGCCTCGGCGTCCAGGCGCTCCTGCAGGACGGCCGCCGCCGAGGCCGCGGCGTGCAGCCGGCGGGTCAGACCGGGCCGGTCCCGCTCCAGGGCCGGTAGGAGCTGGAAGCGAACGCGTGCGCGCGCGAACCGGGCGGTGTCGGCGTTGGCCGGGTCGCGCACCGGCTCCAGGCCGCGGGCGGCGAGGTAGCGCTCGACGTCGGCCCGCCAGACGTCGAGCAGCGGCCGCAGGAACGGCCCCCGGCGCCGCGGCATGCCCCGCAGGCCGGCCAGGCCGCTGCCGCGCAGCAGGTGGAGCGCCGCGCCCTCGACCACGTCGTCGGCGATGTGGCCGAGGCACACCAGGTCCCGGCCCGTCGCCGCCAGCGCCCGCTCCAGGAACCCGTAGCGGAGGGCGCGGGCGGCCGCCTGGAGCGAGCCGCGGGGCACCGGCTCGGCGCGCCGCTCGCGCAGGAGCGGGACGTCCAGCCGGGCGCACAGGGCCGCCACGCGCTCGGCGTCCGCCCCGGAGTCCGCCCGGAGCGCGTGGTCGTAGTGGGCCGCGGCGACGTCCACGCCGGACTCCCGCAGCCACACGAGCAGCGCGGTGGAATCCGGGCCTCCCGACACGGCGGCCAGGACCCGGACGCCGGCGGGCAGCGGGGCGGCGCCGGGAAGGCAGCCATCCACGATGCGTTCGATTATCCGTTCGCGCGACCTTCCGTGGCCCGGCGACCCAGGGCGTACCCGAGCACCAGCAGGGCGCCGGCGGCGATCGCCGCCGGCGCCACGAACGGGCCCAGGGCGTGCTCGACCTCCCCGTACTGCCGCCCGAGCAGCAGGCCGGCGCAGGCGAGGCCCAGGTTCCAGGGCACGCAGCCGGCCGCGGTGGCGAGGAGGAACGGCGCCCAGCCCATGCCGGACAGGCCGGCAGGGAAGGAGATGTACGTCCGGACGACGGGCAGCAGCCGGCCGGCGAACACGGCGGGCAGGCCCCACCGGGCGAAGAAGCGCCCGGCGAGGTCGAGGTGGCGCTGGTCGAGCCCGACGCGCCTCCCGTAGCGGATCACCAGCGCGGGGCCGTACCGCCGGGAGAGCGCGAAGGCGATCGAGGAGCCGACCAGGTTGCCCACGGTGGCCGCCAGCACCACGCCCGCGAGCGGGAGGATGCCGGCGGCGGCGAGCGAGCCGCCCAGCGGCACGACGATCTCGCTGGAGATCGGGATGCCGGCGCTCTCCGCCGCCATCGTGACCAGGATGGCGGCGAGGCCGCCCTTCGCCACGAGGTCGATCAGCGGCGCGGTCACCGGTGAGCCCCGCCTCGAACCGTACGGAGCGCGGCCGCGCCGACCCCCAGTGCGAGTCCGAGCAGCAGGAGCGCGTACGCCCAGCGGTGCTCCGCCAGGAACACCGCGATCTGGTGTCCGAATGCCACGCCGAGCCACAGCCACACGGCGGCCCAGATGGCGGTGGAGACCGCGACGCTGATCGCGAACACGTGGTACGGGACGCGGAACACCCCGGCCGCCACGGTGACGGGCACCCGGAAGCCGATGATGTGGCGGCCGAAGATGATCGCGGGCGCCCCCCACCGGTTGAACCAGCGCTCGGCGGCGGCGAGCCGCGCCGGCGTCACGTGGAGGAAGATGCCGAGCCGGCCCTCGACCAGGCGGCGGCCCCAGCGCCGGGAGATGAAGTACAGGTTGCTGGAGCCGGCCAGCACGGTGACCACCAGGCCCAGCCAGACCAGCACCAGCCGCGGCAGCGACCCGGCCGCCTGGTGGCCGAGGTACACGACGAATACGTCGCCGGACACCGGGAGCGGCACGCCCGACTCCTCCAGGTACAGGGCCAGGAAGCTGCCGGCCACGCCCAGCCGGCCGATCACGTGCATGCCCGCGCCGGCGATCCGGCCGAGGTGGAGCGGCAGGTCGCTCTCCAGGAGGAGGACGACGACGACCGCCGCCAGGAACAGCGGCGGGGCGATGATGGCCAGGGTGCGCGGCCTGATGGGCGGAGCGCTCACGCCCCCCACGGTGGCGCGAGCGGATGAACGCCCGATGAACCGGGCCCGCGGAGGGCGGCGCCGGGAGGCCGAGTGGAACGTCAGAGGGGTCGAACGTGCCTCTGGACCCCGCTGACGTTCCAGTCGCTGCGGCAGCGGGCACGCTGCCCGGTTCGCGTTCATGGTTCGTTCATGCGGGCGGCCCATCCTTGAGGACATGCGCGTCCTGATCGTCGAGGACGACCCCCGGCTCGCGAACACCCTCCGGCTCGGCCTGCTGGAGGAGGGCTTCGGCGCGGACGTCGTGGGCGACGGGGACGAGGCGATCGCGGCGGCCCTCGCGACCGCCTTCGACGTCGTGACCCTGGACGTGATGCTGCCCGGCCGCCGCGACGGGTTCCAGGTCTGCGCCGAGCTCCGCCGCCGCCGGGTCCGGACGCCGGTCCTGATGCTGACCGGCCGGGACGCCGTCAGCGACCGGGTCCGCGGGCTCGAGGCCGGCGCCGACGACTACCTGGTCAAGCCGTTCGCGTTCGTCGAGTTCCTGGCCCGGCTGCGGGCCCTGACGCGCCGCCACCTGGCCGACCGTTCGGCCGTGCTGGAGGCGGGGCGCCTGCGCCTGGACACGTCGGCCCGCGAGCTGACCGTCGGCGGCCAGCCCGTCCGGCTGACCACGAGGGAGTTCGCCATCCTCGAGTACCTGATGCACCACCCGCGGCGCGTCCTGTCCCGGATGCAGATCGAGGAGCACGTCTGGGACTACGACTTCGACAGCGCGTCCAACCTGGTGGACGTGTACGTGGGGCGCATCCGCAGGAAGCTGGCGGTCGCGGCCGCCGGCGACCACATCGTCACCCTGCGGGGCGCCGGCTACCGCTTCGACCCCGAGCCCGCATGCGTGAACGCCTCCGGCGCACCCGAGTCCGGCTGACGCTCGTCGCCGCCGGCGTCGTGCTGCCGGTCGCGGTGCTGGCCGGGGTCGGCTTCTGGGTGGTCTTCGCGACGCTGGAGTACGGCTCCATCGACGCCAGCCTGGGGGCGCAGGCGCAGGTCCTCACCTCGGCCCTGGCGGACTCCGGCGGCCACGTGGACCCCGCCGCGGCCGACCCGCTGCCCGCCGTCACCCAGGCCGGCATCGCGGTCACCGCCGTGCTGTTCGGCCCGGACGGCCGGGTCGTGGACCAGTCCGGCCAGGTGCGGGACCCGACCGCGTACGCGCCCCGCATGTCCGTGCCGACCGTCCTGCACCGGTCCCGCCGGATCGACGGCGTCCCCCAGCGACTGCTGCTCCAGCCCGTCAGCTTCACGAACGGGTCTGGCGTGCTGGTGCTGGCCCGGCCGCTGGACGAGCTCCAGGAGACGCTGGCGCTGGTCGGCGTCCTGCTCGCCGCCGCCGTCGCCGCGGTGGTCCTCGTGGCGGCCGCCCTCGGCCACTGGCTGGCCGGCCGGGCGCTCGCCCCGGTCGGGGTGATGGCGGCGACCGCGCGCGATCTCACCGAGCACGACCTGCACCGGCGGATCGAGCTGCACCTGCCGCCGGGCGACGAGCTGGGCGAGCTGGCGGCGACGTTCAACGCGATGCTCGACCGGCTGGAGACCGCGTTCGCCGGCCTCCAGCGGTTCACGGCCGACGCCGCCCACGAGCTGCGCGCCCCGCTGGCGCTGATGCGGGCCCAGGTGGACGTGGTCCTGCGCCGGGACCGGACGCCCGACGAGTACCGGGCCAGCCACCGGGCGCTGCTGGAGGAGATCGAGCGCCTGAGCCGGCTGGCGGACCAGCTCCTGCTGCTGGCGCGAGCCGACGCCGGCGTCCTCCAGCCGACGACCGAGACGGTGGACCTGCCCGAGCTGCTGGAGGGCATCGTCGAGCGCTGGCGGCCGGCGGCGGTCGCGCGCGAAGTTCGGCTGGAGAGCGACCTGCCGCTGGAGGGCGAGGTGCGGGCCGACCCCGGGCTGCTCCGGCGGCTGTTCGACAACCTGCTCGACAACGCCCTCCGCCACACGCCGGCGCGCGGCACGGTGCTGCTCTCCGCGGTCGCGGACGACGGGGTCTGGCGCATCGCCGTGGACGACACGGGGCCGGGCATCGCGCCCGAGCTCCGGCCGCACCTGTTCGAGCGGTTCGCGCGCGGCGACCCGGCCCGGGGCCGCGAGACCGGCGGCGCCGGCCTGGGGCTGTCGCTGTCGGCCGCGATCGCGGACGTGCACGGCGGGAGCATCGCCGTCGAGGAGGTCCGGTTCGGCCGCGGCGCCCGGTTCGTGGTGAGGCTGCCACCAGGGCGGCCGAGCGGCGCGGCATCGGGGTCGTGAGCGTGGTGCCCGTCAGGGCGCCAGCTGCACCTTCAGCGCCCCCGCCTCGCGGTCACGCAGCGTCTCGAACGCCCGGTCGTACTGGTCCAGGCGGAATCGGTGCGAGATCAGCGGCCGCGGGTCCAGCGCCCCCGTCGCGAACAGCGACACCACCCACCGCCACGCCGCCCCGGAGGCGCCGAACACGCCCTGCACGCGCAGGTGCTTCAGCGGGATCTCGTCGCCGGTCAGGCTCGGCTCGGCCGAGCCGCTGATGCCCTCCAGCACGACCGTGCCGCCGCGCCGGGCCAGGCGCAGGGCGGCCGCGCCGCCGCTGGGCCGGTTGGTCGCCTCGAACACCAGGTCGAACCGGTCCGCCAGCTCGTCGAGCCCGCCGCCGGCGGCGTCCATCACCTCGGTCGCGCCCAGCCGCCGGCCCAGCTCCAGCCGGCTGGCCCGGCTGCCGACCAGGACCAGCCGGGCCGGCGACGCCAGGCGCAGCATCGCGACCGCCAGCAGGCCGAGCGTGCCCGAGCCCACCACCGCCGCCGTCAGGCCCGGCCGCAGGTCCACCTCCAGCAGGCCCTGGGCGACGCAGGCCGCGGGCTCCAGCAGCGCGGCCGCCTCCAGGTCGGCGTCCGCGGGCAGCCGGTGCACGAGCCGGGCCG
>VBJR01000182.1:2040-11842 GCA_005880175.1 Chloroflexota bacterium | reverse complement strand
CACTGTGCTGCCTTTGGGTGGCAAGTGGTTCACGACGGTGCCTTGCCGTACGTCTGCCACCCCTCAGCCGGGTCGAGACGTGGCGCCCATACGGCAAGGCCGTTCGTGGCATGGTTGCGACCCAGACGTGGCCCGATGCTAGCCCACCGGAGGCTTCCCTTCGTTGAACTCCCACGCCTCGGCGACGCCCGTCTCGAGACGCGCCAGGCCGATCGCCCAGACAACGACTTCGTCCCGGGCTCGAAGCGGACTCTAACTCACCGGCATTGGGGACTAGCCCGGCCCCTCCTGCTCCGGGGGGCCGAGGCGCCGCATCAGCTCCTCCAGCAGGCGGCGGGTCTCCGGGTCCGACATCACCCGCTCCTGCATCGCCTCCGCGGCCTGACGCAGCTCCGGGTCGTTCATCAGCCGCTCGGCCATGCCCTCGAACTGCGTCGCCATGTCCTTCATGGCCGCCTCCTGGGCGACCTGCATCAGGACCGGCTGACTGGCCGCCGCCGCCACCGCCTCGACCTGCGTCCGCACCATCTCGATGCCGCGGCAGCCCAGGCACTCGCCGCGCAGCCCGCAGTGGCAGAGCTGGCGCCGGAGCTGGTCCAGCGCGGCGTGGACGCCCGAGAGGTCCGCCGGCTCAGGCACGACGTGCAGGTCTCATTCAGTGTGCGGCCGCGGAGGGCCGGACCTTGCCCTGGTACATCGACTCGACCTGCTCACGGTACCGCTCCTGGACGATTCGGCGCTTGACCTTCAGGGTCGGCGTCAGCTCGCCGCTCGTCTCGGTGAAGTCGTGCGGGAGGAGCTCGAAGTACTTGATCGTCTCCCAGCTGCCGAGGTCCCGGTTCACGTCGTCGATGGCACGCTGCACGACCGCGCGCGCCCGCTCGTCCCGGCACAGCTCCTCCGGCGCGCCCGTGATGGCGTGCTCGACCTCCAGCGTCTTCCAGTCGGGCACGACCAGCGCGGTGACGTACGGCCGCTCGTCGCCGACCACGACCGCGCGCTCGATGGCCGGGTCCTGCATCAGCCGCGTCTCCATCGGGGCCGGCGCCACGTACTTGCCGCCCGCGGTCTTGAGCAGCTCCTTCTTGCGGTCGGTGATGCGCAGGAAGCCGCCGGCGTCCACCTCGCCGATGTCCCCGGTCCGCACCCAGCCGTCGTCGAGCGTCTCGGCCGTCGCCTCCGGGTTGTTGTAGTAGCCGACCATGTTGCCCGGGCTCTTGACCAGGATCTCGCCGTCGTCGGCGATCCGGATCTCGACGCCGGGCAGCGGCGGGCCGACGGTCTCGAACTCGTGCCGCCGCTCCGTGTTGGAGGTGGCGCCGCTCGCGGTCTCCGTCATGCCCCAGCCGTTGAAGATCTTCACGCCGATGGCCCAGAAGAAGCTCTCCACCTCGGCCGACAGCGGCGCGCCGCCGCTGACGAAGAAGCGCAGGCGGCCGCCGGTCAGCCGTTTGCGGATCGGCGCCAGCACGACGCGGTCGGCGAGCGGGTACAGCGGGGCCGGCGCGCCGCGCAGCCGCCGCCGGCCCTGGGCGATCGCCCAGCGGAAGATCGCGCGCCGGTGGGCGGGCTGCTCGCGCACGATCGCCATCACCTGCTGGTGCATCTTCTCGTAGACCCGCGGGACCGAGACCATCACCGTCGGCCGGCACTCCTGCAGGTCGTCGACCAGCTTCGGGATGCCGCGCGCGATCCAGGCCGAGCCGCCCGCGGCCAGGCCCACGAACACGCCGTTGATGCGCTCGAACACGTGCGAGTAGGGCAGGAACGAGAGCGACTCGTCCTCCTGTCCGATCTCGAACACCTCCAGGCAGCTGTGCGCCATGTCCACGAAGCAGCGGTGGGGCAGCATGACGCCCTTGGGCAGCCCGGTCGTCCCGGAGGTGTAGACGAGCGTTGCCAGGTCGTCGGGGGTCACGGCGGCGGCCCGCGCCTCGACCTCGGCCAGCAGCTCCGGGTCGGCCGGGTCCGCCACCCAGCCGGGAAGGTCGGCGTCGAAGCCGACCAGCCGCTCGACCTCGAGGCGGTCCCGCAGCTCCTCGTCCACGAAGGCCACGCGGATGCCCGCGTCGGTGGCGATGGCCTGCGCGGTCCGGGCCGGCGTGCTCGGGTAGATGGGAACGGTCACCGCTCCCGCGGCCTGGATGGCCAGGTCGCAGTACAGCCACTCGACGCGGTTCTCCGCCATGATCGCGACCCGGTCGCCGGCGCCGACGCCCTCGCCGACCAGGCGGGCCGCCACGCGCAGCGCGAGGTCGGCCGTCCGGTTCCAGCTCGCGCCTCGCCACCGCTCGCCGTCGTGGAAGCGCACGAGCGTACGATCGCCGAACCGGGCCGACTGCCGGAAGAACAGCCCGCTGGTCGTTCGCTCGCTGAGCTTCTCAGGGTCCACGTTCGAAGCATACGTACGCCCGAGTACCCTGTCGGCTCGTGAAGGTGGGCGTGTTCGTGCAAACGTGCGACGCCGACGCCGGACGGATGTTCGGTGTCGACGAGGTCGTGCGGACGATCGAGCGGGCGGAGGAGCTCGGCTTCGAGTCCGCGTGGGTGATGGACCATCCGTTCATCGAGCGACCGGCCGGCCGGCTGACGGGTCACGACCCGCTCGTGCTGCTGGCCTGCGCCGCCGCCCGGACGCGCCGGATCCGGCTCGGCACGCTGGTGGTCTGCCCCGCGTTCCGGACCGTCGGCCAGCTCGCCCGCGAGGCTGCCGCGCTCGCGGACGCGTCGGGCGGCCGCTTCATCCTCGGCCTGGGCTCGGGGTGGCACCAGCCGGAGTTCGACGCGTTCGAGTACCCGTTCGACCACCTGGTCGGCCGCTTCGAGGAGCAGCTGACGGCGGTCCGCGACCTGCTCGGCGGCGGCCGGGTGACGGCCGAGGGCCGCTACGTCCGCCTGCGCGAGGCGGAGGTGATCGCGACCGCGGCGCCGCCGCCGATCTGGATCGCGGCCAAGGGCCCGCGCATGCTCCGGCTGACCGCCCGCTGCGCGGACGGCTGGAACCTGGCCTGGGGCGGGCCCGACCCGGGCTGGCTGGCGGCGTCGCTGGCCGGACTGGCCCGCGAGCTGGACGCGGCCGGCCGGGAGCGCGGCTCGTTCACCGTGTCGGCCGGGATCTCCTGGGTGCCCGACGGCGGCGGGGGCACGGCGGCGGAGCTGGGACGGACGCTCGACGCGTACGGGGCCGCCGGCGTGGACCTCGCGATCCTGTCGCTGGCGGTGGGCCCGAGCCAGATCAGGCGCCGACGAGGACGACTTCCAGGCCGGGGAAGGCATCGAAGTCGGCGTCCTTCGTGTAGAGCACCACGCCGTGCGCGTACGCCGTGGCCGCGATCCATGAGTCCCGCGTCTGGGGCCGGCGACCAGCCCGCCGCGCGCCGGCCGTGAGCTCGGCGAACGCGGCAGCGACCGCGTCGTCGATCGGCAACGGGACGAACTCGGATTCGACGAGCCGCAGCGTCGCCAGGCGCTCGGCCCGCACGGGCTCAGAGGAGGCCATGTGCACGCCGAGGAGCAGCTCGCCGATCGTCACGATCGAAATCGACGCTTCGAGCGGCAGCTGGTCGGGGTCGACACCGCGACGCCGCTCGTCAGCGATGAAGATCGAGGTGTCCAGAAGGCCCTTCACAGGTCCTCGATGGTGTCGTCCAGCGCATCGGCCAGGTCCCGGCGCAGTCCTGGATCGGCCTGGACGAAGCGGGCCATCAAGCGCTCCCGCGGCACCCAGGTGGACCGGCGTGGCAACGGGACGAGCTCGGCGACCGGGCGGCGGTCGACGGTGATCTGGACACGCTCGCCGTCCTCGACGCGACGAAGCACATCGGCCGTGTGGTTGCGAAGATCGCGAACAGAGACCGCGCTCATGCCTGGAGCGTAGCACATGAGCTACGGCCGGCCGCCCGGTCAGCTGACCGTCTTGATCGTCAGCTCGACCGTGCCGGCCGGGACGTCCACGGAGATCCGCTCGCCCGCGCGCTTGCCGACCAGCGCGCGGCCCACCGGCGACTCCACCGAGATGTGACCCGTACCGGGGTCCGCCTCGACGGCGCCGACCAGGTGGTACACGATCGTCTCGCCCTCGTCGTCCTCGACCTCGAGCGTCGAACCCGGCTCCGCGATGCCCGAGTTGCGGCCCTCGATGATCTGGGCGCGCCCGATCATCTCCTGCAGCTCGTAGATGCGGTCGTCGAGGCGCGCCACCTCCTCTTTCGCCTGTTCCAGCTCGGGGTTGTCTTCGACATCACCCGGCTGCACGGCCTCCTTCATCCGTTCGAAGGCTTCCATTCGTCTCGCCTGCGCCCGTTCGAGGTCCTGCTTCAGCTTCAGCAGGCCTCCTTCCGTGAGCAGGACAGGTTCGGTCAGGTCCATGCCCCAGCCGATAATACGCCCGATGACCCGTAATCCAGACATGGGCGACGCACTTTTGATCGTCGATCCTCAGGTGGATTTTTGCCCAGGCGGCACGCTGGCGGTTCCGGGAGGCGACGGCATCTTTCCTGCGGTGAATCGGGCGGCACGAAAAGTGCCAGTGGCGGTGGCGAGTCGGGACTGGCATCCCGCCGATCACATCTCGTTCCAGGCCCAGGGCGGACCCTGGCCCGTGCACTGCGTGGCGGGCACGCGCGGGGCCGAGTTCCACGGCGCGCTGGACACAGACCGCATCGCGCACGTGTTCAGCAAGGGCGCCGATCCGCGCCAGGAGGCGTACTCGGCGTTCGACGGCACCGACCTGGCGGACTGGCTGCGCGATCACCACGTCGGCCGGCTGTACGTCGGCGGCCTGGCGACCGACTACTGCGTCCGGGCGTCCGTCCTCGACGCCCGCCGGGAGGGCTTCGACGTCGTGGTGCTGGAGGACGCGATCGGCGCGGTGGACGTCGCGCCCGGCGACGGCGGGCGCGCGCTCGACGACATGCGCGCGGCGGGCGCCGCGGTGGCCAGGAGCGATGACCTTGGCTGAGGAGCAGAGCGCCGCCGAACGGATCAACATGGCCTGCTTCGAGCTGTCGAGGCAGGTCGGCGGGCTGGCGTGCAGCGTCCCCGAGGCCGCGCCGCTCGCGCGCACGCTGCTGCGCGTGGTCGGCCGCGTGGTCATCGACACCGGGGTCCCCGGCGCGGAGGCGGCGGTGTGGGAGAACACCGAGGTGATGGCGCTGCAGTGGATCCGCGAGGCGCTGGAGCCGCTCGGGTACGACGTCCGGCCCCGGCCCGACTCGGGCCGGCCCGAGGTACCGGACGCCAGCTCGGAGTGGGTGTAGCGATGGCCGCGACGACCTGTCCGAACTGCGGGGCCCCGGTGCCGGCCGGGACGTGGACCTGCCGGTACTGCCACGTCAGCGTGGACCCGGCGCACGCGACCGTCCCCTCGCTGGCCGAGGTGGCCGGCGTGGTGGCGTCCAGCGGCAGCTCGCTCGAGCACTCCCTGCCCGGCCTGGTCGCGTCGCTGGAGGCGGCGCTGCCGGGCGACGTCACGGTCGAGCACGGGGGCGGCGGCCTGCTCCGCCGCGGTCCGCGGCGCATCGAGTCGGTGACGGCCCGGGTCGGCGAATATCGCTTCGCGCTGATCAGGCGCGGGGACCACATGGTGCCCACGGTCGTCCACGAGGTGCGGGGCATCGTCCTCCGCACCGATACCTTGTCGCCGGGCGAGTGGCTCGTCCGGCTCGGCGACCAGCTGCGCGAGCTGGCCGCCCGCGCCGAGTCGGTCAGTCCCGCTCTGGCCCGGCTGCTCGGCTCCGACCGCTGATCGACATCTGTCAGGAGGAACCGCGATGGGCATCGACCCCACCACCCAGGCCGGCGCGCTGCCGGAGGCCGCGCGCCGCCGCCTCGACGACCTGAGGCAGCGCTCCGAGAGCGGTCACCGGCTCGCCACGACCGACTTCAGCGTGGACGAGTTCCTGCTCGTCCAGTCGCTCGGGTTCGAGCCGGTCGGGATGGTCGTGGGCAGCTCCGTCTACCACATGGGCTACCAGCGAGGCGGGTGGAACCAGAACATGGAGCTGCCGGTGCTGACAGCGGCGATGTACAACGCACGCGAGCTGGCGATGTCGCGGATGGAGGCCGAGGCGCTGGCGCTGGGGGCGTCAGGCGTCGTCGGGGTCCGCCTGGACATCCGGTTCCTGCAGTGGGGCGAGCACATCGGCGAGTTCATCGCGATCGGGACGGCCGTCCGCCAGAAGGACGGCCAGGACTGGCGGGCCGACGGCGGGGTGCCGTTCACGTCCGACCTCTCCGGGCAGTCGTTCTACAAGCTGATGACCGCCGGCTACCGGCCGCTGGGCCTGGTCCTCGGCAACTGCGTGTACCACGTGGCGCACCAGTCGTTCGGCCAGGTGCTCCGGCAGGCCGGCCAGAACGCGGAGGTGACCGTGTTCTCGCAGGCGCTGTACGAGGCGCGCGAGCTGGCGATGTCGCGCATGCAGGCCGAGGCCGAGCGCATGAACGCCACGACCGTGGTCGAGACCCGGCTCGACGTGGCCACGCACGTGTGGGAGTACCACGTGATGGAGTTCCTCTCCATCGGCACGGCGGTCCGGCCCATCACGGGCGACCTGAAGCCGATCTCGCCGCAGCTCGTGCTGGGCGTGGGCGGCTAGCGCTAGCCTCCGGCGCGCTCCCGGAACCAGGCCACCGTGCCCTCCAGGCCGTCCTCCAGGGCGACCTGCGGGCGCCAGCCCAGCCGCTCGCCGATCAGCGTCTCGAACACGCGGTTCACGTCCACCTGGCGGCCGGTCCCCACGTTGAAGTGGCCCGTCACGTCCTCCGCCTCGAGCGCGGCCAGGTTGGCGCGGACCACGTCGTCCACGTGGATGTAGTCGCGCGTGTACTTGCCGTCGCCGTTGATCACCGCCTGCTGGCCGGCGAGCAGCTTCAGGCAGAAGATGGCCACGACGCCCGCCTCGCCGTGCGGGTTCTGGCGCGGCCCGTAGACGTTGGCGTATCGGAGCGCGACGTAGCGGAGGCCGTGCTGGACGCCGTAGCAGTACAGGTAGTGCTCGAAGCTGAGCTTGGCGACGCCGTACGGCGACACCGGCCAGGCCGGGTACGTCTCCGGCGTCGGCAGGACGTCGGCGTCGCCGTACATGGCGCCGCCGGTGGAGGCGAACAGGAACCGGGCGCCGACCTCGCGGGCGACCTCCAGCAGGTGCAGGCCGCCGACCAGGTTCACGCCCGCGTCGAACAGCGGCTCGCGGACGGAACGGCTGACGCTCATCTGCGCGGCGTGGTGGCAGATCACGTCCGGCCGCCACTCCCGGGCCAGCGCCGCCGCCTCGGGCTCGCGGATGTCGCACGCCCGGAACGTCGCGGCCGGGTTGACGTGCCCGCTCTCGCCCGTCGAGAGGTTGTCCAGCACGAGCACCTCGTCGCCGCGGCCGACGAGCGCATCCACGATGTGGGAGCCGATGAACCCAGCGCCTCCCGAGACCAGGACTTTCACGGGGATGAGAGTGTAGGAGACTGGCCGGGTGCAGACGCCGCGGACGATTCGGGACGACTTCGACCGCATCGCGCTGCTGCCCGAGGAGTGGAACAACAACCTCCAGTACCACGGCCGCCTCCTGCGCGGGGTGCCGCGCCCGTGCGCCGAGGCGCTGGACGTCGGCTGCGGGGCGGGCGGCTTCACCCGTCAGCTGGCACGCCGCTGCGGCCATGTGACCGGCGTCGACCTGTCGCCGAACATGGTGGCGGAGGCGCGCCGGCGCTCCGCCGGCGCCGGCAACGTGGACTATCGGGTCGCCGACGTCATGACCGAGCCGCTGCCGGCCGGCGCGTTCGACTGCGTCACGGCCATCGCCCTGCTGCACCACCTGCCGCTGGAACGGGCCCTGGGCCGCTTCCGCGACCTGCTCCGGCCAGGCGGCGTCCTGCTCGTGCTCGACGTGCGGAGGGGCGAGTTCCTGCCGGCGGACGTCCTCGCGCTCGGCGTCACGACGCTGCTCCACCTCCTCCACACCGGCCGGCTCCGAGAGGACGCCGCGGTGCGCGCGGCCTGGGAGGACCACGGCCGCACCGACCGCTTCCCGCCTCCGGCCGAGGTGCGCGAGGCCTGCGCGCGGGTGCTGCCCGGGGCCCGGGTGCGCACCCACCTGCTCTGGCGCTACTCCCTCTCCTGGCGAAGGCCCTGAGCGGCACGGACCAGCAGCTTTCGCTCCAGCCGCTGGAGCCGCCACTCCAGGTCCGTCCGGAACGGGCTGTCCGCGGGCAGGTCCGCCAGCGCCCCGGTCACCACGTCCCGGGCGGCCGCCAGGTCGCCCAGCGACCACTCCAGCAGGCGGGCGCGGGCGATCGCCAGCCGGGGCTCCCGCCAGGCGCGCCGCTCCACGCCGGCCAGCAGCCGCTCCGCCGCGCGGTGGCGGCGCCGGCGGGCCAGGCGGCGGGCCAGCAGCAGCGCGGCGTGGGCCGACTCGGGCCCGTCGCCCAGCTCGGCGGCGTTCCGCAGCGCCCGCCAGCCGTCCGCCCGGCGGCCCGTCCGGAACAGGTAGCGGCCCACGCGAGTGGAGGTAGTACAGGCTGACGACGTCCTGCCGGTTGTGCTCGAGCGCCCTGGGCAGCAGGGGGCTCCAACCGTGCCGGAGGTAGCCGAGGTAGGCCTCCGGCACCAGCGCCGAAGCCAGGTCCTCCTCGCGCTCGAAGCCGAGCAGGCGCTCCTCGACCACTCGCAGCGTGCAGCGCTCCAGCCGGTACCGGAGCAGCGCCCGCGTGATGTCGAGCAGGTCCACGTGGTCCGGGTGCTCCAGCCCGCCCGGCATGCGGGCCATCACCCAGCGCGTCCGCAGCAGCGGCAGGTCGAACCGGCTCCCGTTGTACGTGGCGACGCCCCCCGCCCGGGCGAGCTCCTCCTGGAGCAGCGCCAGGAACGCCGGCTCGCCGGCCGGGTCCGCCAGGAACACCTGCGTCAGCTCCAGCCCGGCCTCGACCGGCCGGCACACGGCCGCCGCGAACACCTGGGTGCCGGTGCCGCCGGACAGGCCGGTGGTCTCGGTGTCGAGGTAGGCGTGCGGCACCGCCGGCGGGGGCCCCGGCAGCCGCCCGGGCGCGAGCACGTCGGCGTAGCGCCAGGCCGTGCCGTGCGCGGTCTCGACCGCCTCGAAGCCGGGCGGCACGATCCGCTCGACGGCCGGCCGCCGGGCCGGGGCCGGTGTCCGGCCTAGACTGGCAAGGCGGTCGCGGAGAGCAGACGGAGGCACGCTTCCTTGGCTCCGTCGACGCCGCCCAGGGGACCGATGCAGGAGGGGCAGCCCGCGACGCACGGGCACTCGCGCACCAGCTCGGCGGCGTCGGCATGCAGCGATGTGTGGAGTTCATAGAGCCGCCGGGCATAGCCGACGCCGCCCGGGTAGACCTCGTAGATCGTCACGGTGGGCCGGCGGGTCGAGGTCGAGCGGACCTCGCCCAGGGCGCCCAGGTCCCTGGGGTCGCACATCAGGTGCAGGCTGGCCACCGTCCGCAGCGCGTGGGCCATCCCCTGGAGGCCGGCCTCGAGCGCCTCGCGGCCCAGCGCCACCCAGCGCTCCGGCTCCATCGACGTCCAGTAGGCCGTGGTGTGGAGCGTCTGCTCGGGCAGGCGGATCGGCCCGGCGCCGACGTTCTCGTGGGTGTGGAACCGGATCTTCTTGAACATCGTCGCGAGCGACGTGAGCTTGACCTCGCCGTGGCTGCGGTCGAGGTCGGGTGCCGGCTCGTGCTCGAACGTGTCCAGCACGTTGACCGAGACGCCCATGAGCGCGTCTGTGTAGTAGTCCACGTCCACCGGGCGCACGTACGCCTTCTTCTCCTCCCAGTCCAGCCGGTCCACGTG
>VBJR01000182.1:0-1916 GCA_005880175.1 Chloroflexota bacterium | reverse complement strand
TCCTCGAACATCTGGAGCAGCTCGCCGACGTCGGCCGCGCCGAACCGCTCGCCGTCCGCGAACGGCAGCTCGAAGAGCCCGGCCTGCAGGTGGCCGGCCAGGACGAGCAGGTTGTCGGGGTCGATCAGCGCCTCCTCCGGCGACGCCTCCAGGAAGTACTCGGGGTGGCGGACGATGAACTGGTCGAGCGGCGCGCTCGACGCGACGAAGACGGCGATCGAGCCGGACCGCCGGCCGGCCCGGCCCAGCTGCTGCCACGTGGACGCGATGGTGCCCGGGTAGCCGACCATGACCGCCGCCTGCAGCGTGCCGATGTCGATGCCGAGCTCCAGCGCGTTCGTGCTGACCACCCCGTGCACCTCGCCCGAACGCAGCCCGGCCTCGATCTCGCGCCGGTGCAGCGGGAGGTAGCCGGAGCGGTAGCCGCGCACCCGCCGGCCGGCGTCGAGCCGCGGCAGCAGCGACTCGCGGAGGTAGCTGAGCATCACCTCGACCTGGAGGCGCGAGCGGCAGAACACGATCGTCTGCACGCCGGCGCGGATCCACGGCGCGGCGATGCGCTTGCCCTCCAGCAATGAGCTGCGCCGGATGCCCAGGTCGCGGTTCAGCAGCGGGGGGTTGTAGAAGACGAGCCGGCGCTCGCCCTGGGGGGCGCCGCTGCGGTCGACCAGCGCCACCCCCTCCTCCTCCAGCAGGCGCTCGGCGAGCTCGCGGGGGTTGGCGATCGTGGCCGACGCGCAGATGAACCGCGGGTTGGAGCCGTAGAACTCGCAGATCCGCTTGAGCCGGCGGATCACGTTCGCGACCTGGCTGCCGAACAGCCCGCGATACGTGTGGAGCTCGTCGATCACCACGTGCTCCAGGCTGGAGAACAGCTTCCGCCAGCGCGTGTGATGGGGCAGGACGCCGGTGTGGAGCATGTCCGGGTTCGTGAGCACGATGTGCCCGCCCTCCCGGATGGCCGTCCGCTGCCCGGCCGGCGTGTCGCCGTCGTACGTGCTGACCCGGACGTCGAGCGGCAGCGGCCCGGTCAGGGCGCCCAGCTCGGCCAGCTGGTCCTGGGCCAGCGCCTTGGTCGGGAACAGGTACAGTGCGCGGCTGCTCGGACGTTCGAGCAGCCGCTGCAGGATCGGGAGGTTGTAGCAGAGCGTCTTGCCGCTGGCCGTCGGGGTGACGACGGCCAGGTGGCGGCCGGCGCGGACGTGGGCGTACGCCTCGGCCTGGTGGGAGTACAGGCGGTCGACGCCGCGTCCCGCGAGGGCGGATACGAGCTCGGGCCGGAGGTCGGCGGGGAGCGGCGCGAACACCGCCTCGCGGGCCGGGACCACGTGGTCGAGGGTCACGTCGCCGGGGAGCTGGGTGGGGTCGAACGGTGGGACGGCTGCCATGACGCTGCCCAGGACGGTATCCGAACAAGTGTTTGAGCGTCAAGAGTGCACATGGTGAGGCGGCTTTGCTCTAGTAGCCTCGGGTGCGATGAAGGTCGCGATCGTCTCCGACGTACATGGCAACCTGGTGGCCCTCGAGGCCGTGCTCGCGGACCTGGAGCGGGTGCGTCCCGACCTGGTCGTGCACGGTGGCGACCTGGCGTTCAACGGGCCACGTCCGGCGGAGTGCGTGGACCGCATCCGCGAGCTGGGCTGGCCCGGCGTGATCGGCAACATGGACCGTGCGCTGGAGACGCACCGGCGGGAGCCGCGGGTGGGCTGGGCGGCCGAGCGCATCGGGCCCGAGCGGAACGCCTGGCTGCAGTCGCTGCCGATGGAGTGGCGAGACGAGAACGACGTGGCGCTGGTCCACGCCGTGCCCGGCGACCTCTGGAAGGGCATCCTGCCCGACACGGATGACGGCGAGCTGCGCGCGATCTACGGCCCGCTGGGCGCGCGGCTCGCCGTGTACTGCCACATCCACCGGCC
>VBJR01000181.1 GCA_005880175.1 Chloroflexota bacterium | reverse complement strand
CGGTCAGGTCGCCGCGGTGCAGCCTCATCGTCTGGGGACGTCCCGCGCGGTGCGCGGCCGGACGTGGTTGGGCCCGAGCACGTCGACGATGACGTTCAGCCGGCGCCCGGCGTGCGTGCGGCCGTGGTACTTGCGGCGGTTGCCGGCGATGCGCCGGCGCATCGAGGTGGGGCTGTGGAGCACCTCGTCCACCTCGGAGGGGCTGACGTCGCCCGCCAGCAGGTGGGCGAGGTTGCGCTCGTCCCACTCGACGACGTGCGAGCTGCTCATCGTGTTCGTCTGCATGCCGACCCATCCTGCCCGACGGAGACAGACAAAAAACGGACAATGTCGCCGCCGCCGGGCCGGGTTTACCCTCTGCGGCGATGAAGCTCCACGTGCGCGAATGGGGGACCGGCGACCGCGTGGCGGTGCTGATCCACGGCATGACCTCCGACTCGACGGGCTGGCGCCGCCTCGGCCCGGATCTCGCCGCGCGCGGCTACCGGGTGCTGGCCCCCGACCTGCGCGGCCACGGCCTCTCGGGCCGGGGCGACTACAGGCCGGCCGCCTGGGCGGACGACCTGGTCGAGTCGCTGCCCGCCCGGCCCGCGCTGGCGCTGGGTCACTCGCTGGGCGGCATGGCGCTGGCGCTGGCGGTCGAGCGGCTCCAGCCGGCCCGCGCCGTCTACGAGGACCCGGCCTGGCTGGTCCCGCCCGACCGGCACCAGGAGTCGGCGCGCGCGTTCGTCGCCCGCAAGGGGTGGAGTCGCGAGGACACCGCGGCCGAGAACCCGCGCTGGTCGGTCGAGGACGTGGACGGCAAGCTGATCGAGCTGGAGCGCTGGGACCCGGCGACGGTGGACGGCGTGCTCGACGGCCACGTGTGGGACCACACGCCGGCGGCGCCCGTCGTGCCCTCGCTCGTGCTGCTGGCGGACCCGAGCCAGCTGGTGCCGCCCCCTGCCGCCGAACGCCTGCGCGCGGCAGGCTTCGAGGTCCGGGTGGTGCCCGGCGCCGGCCACTCGATCCACCGCGACGACTACGAGGCCTTCGTGACCTCCCTGACCGGCTGGATCTGACCCCCGGCCCGGCGCAAGGCCCCCACCCACCCGAGGGGGGCGGGCCCCACGGTACGGCCGGGGTTGGGCGCGGTCAATCTAACCTGTTCAGGGCGGGGACGAGGGGTAGATCACGGCGGTGAGCCGGGGGGAAACGTTGAACTGCCGACACTACGACGTCTCCGGCGGCGCTGAAGCGTGCAGGTGTCGACACTTCAACGTGTCAGCGGCCGGCCGCCGGCCGCCGGGACCGCCGGCCCCCCGCGCCCCTAGACGGAGGACCCACCCCGCCGTATAATCGCCCGCACTATGCGCCGCCAGGAACACGCCGCAGACGTAGCGGACGTAGCCCGGCCGGCGCACGCTCGCTAGCGAAGCCCCCAGCGCGCGCCGGCTCCACCGAACCCCCACCGGAGGTAACCGCACGCGCACATGAGCGAACACCAGCACCACTCGATGGACACCGCCTATGACCCGCGGGCCGTGGAGGCCCGCTGGTACGCGCGCTGGGAGGAGGCCCGGCTCTTCCTGGCCGACCCGAGCAGCCCGAAGCCCAGGTTCAGCATCGCCGTCCCGCCGCCCAACGTGACCGGCGAGCTGCACATGGGCCACGCGCTCAACGGGACGCTGCAGGACATGTGGTCCCGGTACCGGCGGATGACCGGCTACGAGGTGCTCTGGCTGCCCGGCACCGACCACGCCGCCATCGCCACCCAGAACGTGATCGAGCGCCAGCTCGCCGAGGAGGGCACGACCAAGGAGGAGCTCGGCCGGGCCGCGTTCGAGTCCCGCGTGGAGGAGTGGTACCTGACCGTCGGCGAGACGATCATCAGCCAGTTCCGCGAGCTGGGTGCCTCGCTGGACTGGACCCGCACCCGCTTCACGATGGACCCCGCCTACGTGCGGGCCGTGCGCACCGCCTTCGTGCCCGCGCTGCCAGTCGGCCATCTCCGACCTGGAGGTGGACTGGCGCGAGCACCACGACACGCTCTACTACATCCGCTACCCGATCGAGGAGCTGCCGGGCGAGGGCGTGGTGATCGCCACCGTGCGGCCCGAGACGATGCTCGCCGACACCGGCGTGGCCGTGCACCCGGCCGACGAGCGGTACCGGCGCCTGGTGGGCCACGACGCGGTCCTGCCGCTGGTGGGCCGCCGGCTGCCGATCGTGGCCGACGACGCCGTGGAGCGCGACTTCGGCACCGGCGCGCTGAAGGTGACGCCGGGCCACGACCCGATGGACTGGGACATCGGCCAGCGCCATCGGCTGGCCGTGATCAGCGGCATGCACCCCGACGGGCGGATGAACGTGCCCGACATGCCCGAGTACGACGGCCTGACCGGCGAGGAGGCGCGCGCGCGCGTGGTGCGCGACCTCCAGGCGGGCGGCTACCTGGTGAAGACCGAGCCGTACGTGCACCAGGTGGGCCACTGCGATCGGGCCCACCAGGCGCCGGTACCGCTCGTCGGCCGGGTGCACGGCCACGCCGGTGTCGGCGAGCATCGTCTCGGGCCGCACGGTGGCGATCACCACGCCCTCGCCCGGCAGCTCCTCGATCGGGTAGCGGATGTAGTAGAGCGTGTCGTGGTGCTCGCGCCAGTCCACCTCCAGGTCGGAGATGGCCGACTGGCAGCGCGGCGCTCACGCAGGACCCGGACGTGCTCGACACGTGGTTCTCGTCCGCCCTCTGGCCGTTCGCGACCCTCGGCTGGCCGGAGGACACCGCGGACCTGCGCGCCTTCTACCCGACCAGCCTCAACTCGACGGCCCGCGAGATCATCAACCTCTGGGTGAGCCGGATGATCATGACCGGCATCGAGTTCATGGGCAGGGTGCCGTTCGCCGACGTGGCCATCCACTGCGTGGTGCAGACGCCCGACGGCATGCGGATGAGCAAGTCCAGGGGCAACGTGCTCGACCCCCGCGTCATCATCGGCCGGTACGGCGCCGACGCGCTGCGGGCGTGGGCGGCGTCGGTGGCGATGTCCAGCCAGGACGTGCGCTTCGACGAGAGCCGGATCGAGGGCTTCAAGCGCTTCGCCAACAAGCTGTGGAACGCGACCCGCCTGGTGCTCAACGGGCTCGGCGAGGACCCGGTGGCGGTGCCGGCGCCCGACGCCGACCTGCGCCTGGCCGACCGCTGGATCCTGTCCCGCCTGGAGGCGGCGATCGACGCGACCGGTCGCGGCATCGAGGACTACGCGCCCCAGACGGCCATCGGCGCGCTCTACGACTTCGCCTGGCACGACTTCTGCGACTGGTACCTGGAGGCCGCCAAGCCGCGGCTGCGGGACGGCGACCCGGCGGCCCGCGCGGTGTCCCTGCGCGTGCTCGACGTGCTCTTCCGGCTCCTCCATCCCTTCATGCCGTTCGTGACCGAGGAGCTGTGGCACCGCCTGCCCGGCGAGCGCGGCTTCCTGATGCGGAGCCCGTGGCCGGAGCGGGACGAGCGCTTCGCCGACCCCGAGGCCGAAGCCCGGCTGACCCGCCTCATCGCCCTCGTGGAGGAGATCCGGCGGGCCCGGCAGGCGGCCGGGGCGCCGCGGCGGGGCGGCCGTCTGCGGTTCGAGCAGCCGGTCGAGCCCGAGGTGGCCGATCTGGCCGCGGAGCTCGCGGCCGTGGAGCTGGTGCCGGAGCTCGCCGGCCCGGGCGTGCCGCTGACGGAGCTGGCGGCGCGACTCGAGCTGCCCGCCGCCGAGGTGGACCCGGCGGCCCAGGCGGCCGCCAGGGAGCGGCTGCAGCGCGAGCTGGAGCGGGCACAGGCCAAGCTGGCCAACCAGGAGTTCCTGGCCCGCGCCCCCGCGGCCGTGGTCGAGAAGGAGCGGGCCCGCCTGGCCGAGGTCGAGGACGCCCTGGAGCGGCTGGGCGCCGGCGCGACGTCTGTCAAGCGCCTGAATTGACACTCCCCCTGGCCTCTGCTAGCTTCCAAGCCACTCGTTAGGAGCCGGCGGAGGCCGGCCCAAGGGTCGTCAGTGGGGGGGAACTGCATATGCGAAGAGGCGTTCGTGCCGTGCTGCTCGCGTCGATCAGCGCGGCCGGTCTCGTCATGGGTGTCGCGCCTGCCGGAGCGTCCGCGGCCGCGCCCACGCCGGTCACGAACGTGGTCCGGTCCTGCGCCGCGCCGCAGGCCAGGGGCTTCGCGTCCTGCATGGCGCTGCGCCGCACGGATCTCGTGCAGGTGGGCCGGAGCGCCCCGGCCGCGGCGCCCAACGCGCTGCCGTCGGGGTTCGGGCCCGCCGACCTGCAGAGCGCGTACAAGCTCGGCGGCTCGGGCGGCGCCGGCCAGACGGTCGCCATCGTGGACGCGTTCGACAACCCGAACATCGCGTCCGACCTCGCCACCTATCGCTCGACGTTCGGCCTGCCGGCGGCGAACTTCCGGAAGGTGAACCAGAACGGCCAGGCCAGCCCGCTGCCGGCGACCGACGTCGGCTGGGGTGAGGAGGAGTCGCTGGACGTCGACATGGTGTCGGCGATCTGCCCGAACTGCGCCATCGTGCTGGTCGAGGCGAACGACAACAGCCTCGCCAACCTGGGCGCCTCGGTGAACACCGCCGTCGCGCTGGGCGCGAAGTTCGTGTCCAACAGCTACGGAGGCGGCGAGTCCGCCAGCGAGACCACCAGCGACACCCAGTTCTACAAGCACGCCGGCGTGGCCGTGACCGCCAGCTCGGGCGACAGCGGCTTCGGCGTCGAGTACCCGGCCGCCTCGCAGTTCGTGACCGCCGTCGGTGGCACGTCGCTGACGCGGTCGAGCACGACCCGGGGCTGGAGCGAGACCGCCTGGAGCGGCGCCGGCTCGGGCTGCTCGGCGGACGAGGCCAAGCCGTCCTTCCAGACCAGCGTCGCGACGAACTGCGCGCGGCGGGGCGAGGCGGACGTCTCGGCGGTCGCCGACCCGAACACCGGCGTGGCCGTGGCCGACACGTTCGGCACCGGAGGCACGTTCTTCGTCTTCGGCGGGACCAGCGTCGCGGCGCCGATCATCGCGGCGGTGTACGCGCTGGCCGGCACGCCGGCGATGGGCTCGTCCCCGAACGCGTTCCCGTACGCGCACACGTCGAGCCTGTTCGACGTGACGAGCGGCACCAACACCCGGCGCTGCCGCAGCGGCGTCCTCTGCCGGGCCGGCGCGGGCTGGGACGGCCCGACCGGCCTCGGGACGCCCAACGGCACGGGCGCCTTCCACGCCTAGTCCAGGCACCACGTCGTCCTAGGGTGGTGGGCCGCGCCTCCGGGCGCGGTCCCACCGCCTGCCTCCACCCCGCGCGGTCAGTAAGCTAGGCCGGCGATGCCGCCGGCGACCGCGCTCCTGCTCCTGCCGCCCGCGCTGCTGGCCCTCGCGGCCGGCGCCGGCTGGTGCCTGCGCCGGGTCGCGCCGGACGCCGGCCGGCCGGTGACCGCGGCGGCCGCCTGGCTGGCGATCGCCGCGCTCCTGGGGACCTGGTTCGGCGGCGGCCGCGCGGCCCAGGACCTGAGCGCCCCGTTCCCGGTGGCTGGCATTCCGCTCGTCCTGCGGGTGGACGCGCTGACGGTCTTGCTGTGGCTCGCCGTGCTGACGCCGGCGGCCCTGCTGCTCACGTTCCAGCGCCGGACCGCGTCGCGCGCCGCCGTGGCCGCGCTGGCGGCGGCCGCCGCCCTGGCGACGCTGGCGGCGGGCAGCGTCGCGATGACGGCCTTCGGCCTGGCCACGACCGCCGGCCTGGTGCTGGTGCTGCTCCGGCAGGAGGAGCTGGCGGGCACCGGGGCGTACTGGGCGGCGCTGTCGGCGGCCTGGCTCCTCCTGGCCTGGACGGCCGTGGTCCTGCAGGTGACCAGCGGGACGTCGGCGTACGGCGCGATCCCGGTCACCGCCCTCCAGGTGCCGCCCGCGGTGCTGCTGGCCGCCGCGGCCGTCCTCGCCTCGGGTCTGCTGCCGTGGCGGACGTGGGTCTCCGAGGCCTGGTCGCGCCGCTGTCTCGAGGCGGGGACGTTCGCCGTCGCCCTGCTGGTGCCCGTGGGC
>VBJR01000227.1:18186-31401 GCA_005880175.1 Chloroflexota bacterium | reverse complement strand
CGAAGCTGCCCGGCAGCGGGGGCGGGGCCGACATCGCGATCCTGTCCCGGCGCTGGGTGACGCTGATGGCGCACGAGCCGCGGCGCCTGGTCGAGCGCGTGTCCTACGTGACGTCGCCCGGCCACGGCGACGGCGAGGGCTGGCGCCAGCGCCACGGGCTGCTGGGCGGCGGCCCCGCCGCGATCGTGACGACGCTGGCCGTCCTGCGCTTCCCGGCCGGGGGCGGCGAGGCGTTCCTGGCCACCGTGCACCCCGGCCACACCGTCGAGGAGGTACGGGCGGCGACGGGCTGGGACCTCCGCGTGGCGCCGGACGTGGCCGAGACGCCGGCGCCCACGGCCGAGGAGCTGGCCCACATCCGGCGCCTCGACCCCGACGGCTTCTGGACCCGCCGGGGATGATCGTCCTCCGCTTCTGACGATTCGTTGACGGGCGGCTGACCACGGCGGCAGGGCCGGTGCCGATCCTGGGGGATGTCCACTTCACACCAAGGAGGCACCGACCACGATGAATCTACGCCATCTCGTCCTCGCCGCCCTGCCGGCCGCGCTCCTGGCGCTCACGGGCTGCGGCGGCACGACCCTCCAGATCCAGCCCGCGGCCGCCAGGTCGGCCACGTCCACGGGCCAGCCCGCGGCCGCCACCGCGGCCGCGCCGGCGCGCTGCGACGCGGGCGCGTGGACCGGGGCGATCAGCCCCGAGGGCCGGCCGGACAACTTCGACGCCGGCGACGCCGGCGCGGTGTACGTGTGGCACGACGGTGACGGGTGGCACATCCGCTCCACCGACGCGCGGCCGGTGGACCACCACTACACCGGCACCATCCACCTCGACCCGGCGGCGGCCAACTTCGCGAACATCCGCACCGTCCGGGACGAGCGCGACGACCACGTCTCGGTGGACGGCACGAACACGCTCCACTACGACTTCCACACCTACGCGTCGATCGACGGGGTGGACTTCACGATCACGTGCCCTGGCGGCCGGCACGACGGCCGCCAGCGGCTCGCGTTCCACACCGACTTCGACGGCCACCCCATCTCCGACCGGGTCCGGATCGGCGACCGCAAGCAGTCGCCGAAGTCCGCGGACTTCGCGTTCGTCCGGGCCGTCTAGCTAGCTAGCGGCCTTTGAAGCTGGGCTGGCGCTTGTCGCCGAACGCCGCGATGCCCTCCTGGGCGTCCTCTGAGACGAACACCCTGGCGATGGCCTCGCGCTCGATCGCCAGGCCCAGGTCCAGGGGCGCGGCGTAGCCCAGCGTGATGGCCACCTTGGCCCGGCCGATCGCCTCGGCCGGGCCCGAGGCCGCCTTCGCGCAGTACTCGACGGCGCCGGCCCGGCAGGCGGCCGCGTCGTCGAACAGCTGGTCCACGACGCCCAGCCCGTGGGCCTCCTCGGGCGAGATGGGGCGGCCGGTCGCGATCAGGTCCAGGCCCTTGGCCAGGCCGACCAGGCGGGGCAGGCGCTGGGTGCCGCCGGAGCCCGGGAACAGGCCCAGGGTGACCTCGGGCAGCCCGATGCGGTAGCCGCCCTTCGCCGCGAACCGCAGGTCGCACGCCAGGGCCAGCTCCAGCCCGCCGCCCAGCGCGTGACCGGCGATCGCGGCGACGAACAGCATCGGCGTGTTCTCGAACTTGCGGAACACCTCGTGGGCCAGCAGCGCGGTCATCGCACGCTGGTTCGGCGAGCCGGCCCGGAAGGCGACGACGTCCGCCCCGGCCGAGAAGAAGCGCTCCGACGCGCTGGCCACGACCACGGCGCGGACGTCGTCGTCGTATCGCGCATCGTCCACCGCGGCTCCGAGCTCGCGCAGGAAGTCGTAGTCGTAGCTGTTGGCGGGCGGACGGTCCAGGACGATGATCCCGACGGCGCCCTCTCGTTCGAGTCGTACGGCCATGGCGGGGATGCCCTCCGGGTGTGGTTGCTGGGGAAACCAGAATAATGATGGGAGTACCGCACAAGCGACCGAAAGCACAGTGCTCCGGCAAGGAGGGTTCGCGAATTGGCGACCATGATCATCGAGGGCGAGCGCGTCGGCGCCGCGTCCGGCCAGACGTACCAGGTGACGAACCCGGCCACCGGCGAGGTGGTGGACGAGGTCCCGAGCGGGGGCGCCGAGGACGTCGCTCGGGCCGCCGAGGCCGCCGCGAAGGCGCAGCGGGCGTGGGCCGCGCTGCCGCCCAACAAGCGGGCGCAGGTCCTGCACGAGGCGGCCGCCCACATGCTGACGAAGGTCGAGGAGATCGCCCCCGTCCTGACCGCCGAGCAGGGCAAGACGATCCTGGAGTCGCGCATCGAGGCACAGCGCTTCGGCGAGAACATCGCGTGGTTCGCCGACCTGGCCGACAAGATCCACGGCGAGTACGTCTCGCTGCCGGACACCACGACGTACGGCCTGGTCCTGCGCCGGCCGATCGGCGTGACGGGCGCGATCGTGCCCTGGAACTTCCCGCTGACGCTGGCCGCCAACAAGGTCGCGCCGGCGATCGCGGCCGGCAACGCGGTCGTGCTCAAGCCATCATCGACAACCCCGCTGTCGACGCTGCGCTGCATCGAGGCGCTGATCGAGGGCGGCCTGCCCGAGGGCGTCGTGAACGTGGTGCTCGGGCAGGGCACGGGCGAGGCGATCGTCACCCACCCGATGATCCGCAAGGTGGCGCTGACTGGCTCGACGCCGACGGGCAAGAAGGTGATGGCGGCGGCGGCGCCGTTCCTCAAGAAGGTGGTGCTGGAGCTGGGCGGCTCGGACCCCTGCATCGTGCTCGAGGACGCGGACCTGGACGAGGCGGCCAAGGCGATCTCGACGGGGCGGTTCTTCAACTGCGGCCAGGCCTGCCTGGCGATCAAGCGGCTGTACGTCCAGGACGGCGTCTACGAGGCGCTGCTGGAGAAGCTGGTGGCGCGCGCCAGGCGGTTGAAGCCGGGCAACGGCATGGACCGCGACAGCCGGATGGGCCCGATGCACACGGCGACCCAGCGGGCCGAGGTGGAGGCCCAGGTGCAGGACGCGCTCGACCGGGGCGCCACGGTGGTGTTCGGCGGCGGCCGGCCTGAGGGCGACGGCTACGCGAATGGCCACTTCATCAATCCCACGATCCTGGCCGACGTGCCGGACGACGCCCGGATGTGGACCGAGGAAGTGTTCGGTCCGGCGCTGCCGGTGCGGCGGATCAGGGACCTGGACGAGGGCCTGGAGCTGGCCAACCGGTCGGTGTTCGGCCTGGGCTCGTCGATCTGGACGGCGAACATGAAGGCGGCGCACCGGGCGGTGCAGGAGCTGGAGGCCGGCTACACGTGGGTGAACGCGCTCCAGATCGCCCACGACGAGCTGCCGTTCGGGGGCACCAAGGAGTCGGGCTTCGGCAAGGAGCACGGCCTCGAGGCGTTCCACCAGTACACCGAGCAGAAGTCGGTCGTGTACGGCCAGGTCTGACGCGTGAGGGCCCGGAGCTGGGGCTGGGCGGCGGGGACCGCCCACTCCCGGCGCCGGCGCCACGCCCTGGTGAGCGCGACACCGAAAGGAAGCTCCGCCGGGCTACCATCGGACCGCGTCTGGGTGGCATATGGTTCACGACAGTGCCTTGCCGTTCGTCTGCCACCCCTCAGCCCGGTCGAGGGGTGGCGAAGGTACGGCAAGGACCAGCCGTTGCATAGTTGCCACCCAGAGGTGGCACAGTGCTAGCCCACCGGAGGCCCCGTTCGTTGAACCCGCTCACCAGGGCGTGGGGCCGACGTCAAGGGTGAGCGGTCCCCGCCGCCCAGAGGCAGACGTGCGTCATCCACGAGGGGCGGGAGGGCTTCTCAGCCGGCTCCTCGGGGGGACCCTATATTCGGGTGCCCCCCGAGGTTGGGGAGCTCGTCGGCCTCCTTTTCGGGTAGGCCTCATTGGGTGGGGGGAGAGAGCTCGTTCCGGCGTTGCCGCGCATGGGGGAGAGGCGCGGCGACGGGGTACCTAGGCGGACCTCCGGTTGAGGCGGTCCCAGCGGCTCTGACAGTCCACGCATCGCGTCGCTTCCGGACGGAAGCGGAGACGCTCGGTCGGGATCCTGTTGCCGCAGTCTTCGCACTCGCCGTACTTGCCTTCGGCGAGGCGGCTGAGCGCGCGCTCGACCTGCTCGCGGTTCTCCGAGAGCAGCTGGACCAGCCGGTCGTTGACCTCGCGGTCGCTCATGACCTGCGCGAAGTCCGTGTCCTCGTAGTCCCTGGTGAGCACGCCACCCATCGTCTCCATGATCGACTTGTTGAGTCCAGCCTCCTCCTGGAACTGGCTCGCCAACCTCACCAGGGCGGCGCGGTTGGCCTCGAGCCTGACGATTCGCTCTTGGTCCTTATCCGTCATCGAGGGCAACACCTCCTGTCGTGATGACAAGCGGGGGGACCCCAGACTATCACATTTCAAGCCCACGTCCAGGCGATTTTTCGGGACGCACCAATCGCCGCTGGGAGGCGGGTGCACGACCCACATGAGGGGCCATACAGCATGTGACAATGTGGCTTGCCAGGCGGCTCAGAAAGGCGATGAAAAACGAGCCCGCGGGTCGCATTCCGCGGGCTCTGCGGGGCGTTTTGGAGGCCTCGAAACGTCGCCCGTCAGGGCCGCTTGAACATGCTCTGCATGCGGATGGCGAGGCCCATGTCGCCCTTGATCTTGAGCTTCCCGCTCATGAACGCCGCGGTCGGGTCGAGCCCGCCGGTGAAGATCTTCACGAAGTCCCCGGAGTCCGCGATGAGGGTCAGGTTCGGGCTGTCGACCTCGCCCTGCCCCGACGTCGCCTTGCCGTCCGCGATCTTGATGAACCGCTTGCCTGCGTCCGATCCCGTCAGGTCGAACTGGATGGTGGCGCTGGTGTTGCCCGCCTTCTCGGGGAGGAAGTAGTTCGGCATCTCGTTGACCACTAGGTCGGGAGAGATTTCAGCGGGAGTCTGGTCGGTCATGCGATCCTCCAATGAGTGACGCCATGCGGCATCGACGAACCCATCTTATACGCGGTGAATGGCTGACTCCGAACCCCAGGCGGCGCACCCGGAACCCGAGCTGACGCAGGTCGCGCCGGGCGTCTTCGAGCTGCGCCTGCCGATCCCGTGGGAGGACACGCACGTCAACTGCTTCCTCCTGCCGGACGGCGACCAAGTGGACATGATCGACTGCGGCATGAGCTCGCAGGAGTCGTTCGGCCTGATCGCCGCGGCCCTGCGCGAGCTGGCCGGCCCGCGCGCCCGCCTGCGCCGGCTGCTGGTCACGCACATCCACCCCGACCACTACGGCGGCGCCGGCGAGATGACCCAGCGCTACGGGGCCGACCTGTACCTCCACCGGCTCGAGGTGCCGATGGTGCACCCGCGGTACCTGGAGATCGAGCAGCTGGTCGAGGAGGTGGGCCGGTACCTCCAGATGCACGGGGTGCCCGACGCCGAGGCGGACTTCCTCAAGAACGCCTCCCGCGGCTTCCGGCAGTTCGTCAAGCCGGCCCTGCCGGTGCTCCAGCTCGACGGCACCGAGGTGCTCGAGCTGGGCCGGCGCCGGCTGCGCGTCGAGTGGACGCCCGGCCATTCGCCCGGCCACGTCTGCCTGTTCGACGCCGAGTCCCGGGTCCTGTACGCGGGCGACCAGCTGCTGCCCAGCGCGAGCCCGAACATCGGCCTCCACCCGCAGAGCACGCCCAACCCGCTGGACGACTACCTGGCCGGGCTGCGCCGGCTGGTCGGCCTGGCGCCGTCGCTGGTCCTGCCGGCCCACGGCCGGCCGTTCCGCGACGCCGCGGGCCGGGCGGCGGAGCTCGAGGCCCACCACCGCCGGCGCAAGGAGCAGATGGTCGCCGTGATCGGCGGGGGCGAGCTCGACGGGTGGCAGGTGGCGACGGCGATCTGGGGCGTGCGCGAGAACCTGCACGAGATGCGCATGGCGCTCCAGGAGGGCCTGGCGCACCTGCAGTCGCTCAGCCTGGAGGGCCGGCTCGAGAAGCGGGCGACGGCCCACGCCGTGACCTGGCGGCGGGCGCCTGGGGAGAGCGCTTCCACCGAAACGAGCGCGGGCGCGGGCGAACCGCCGAGCTGAAGCAGAACTTACTGGCGAGTACTATGCGTTCGTCGTAACGGCTTGACAGCGACCCTTGAGAGGCCTCATCATGAGAGCGCTCTCACGCAACGGGACCAGGAGCTGAGCCGATGAGACGCAGGGATCCCGCCTCGCTCGTGCAGCAGGGGATCTGGCGCACCGAGCGTCTGTGCGCCGCTCGTTCCGCGTATCACGTGCCGCTGGCGAGGCGGTGGTCGCGCGCCACGCCGTCCTCGGCGCCGCGTTCCACGAGCACGGGGGCGTGCCCTGGCTGGGCGCGGCGATGGTCCGCCCGCACGTCGCGCACGTGGACCTGTCCACCGCGCCGGCCCACCGGGTCGGGCCCCAGCTCGCGGACCTGGTCCGGCGCGAGACGATGCGGCCCTTCGACGTGAGCCGCGGGCCGCTGGCCCGGTTCACGCTCTGCCGGGTGACCCCGGGGCGGCACGTGCTCGTGGTGGTCGCGCACCGCCTCGTGTTCGACGGCGCGTCCCAGGAGGTGCTCGTCCGCGACCTGACGTGCCTGTACGGCGCGTTCTCGGACGGCTCGCCGGGCAGCCTGCCGCCGCTGCCGGCGTTCCGCGACCAGGTCGCGGACGAGCGGGAACGGGCGGCGGCCGCGCGGGCGGCCGCCGCGGAGCTGTGGACCGAGCGCTGGCGCGAGCCGGAGCCCGTGGTCCTGCCGGGCCTGCTCCGGCCCGTGATCGGGGCCGAGGCCGGGGGCTGCGTCGGGGTGGCCCTGGACGCCGAGCTGGACGACGCGCTCGACCTGGCGGCCCGGGACCTCGGGGCGACGCGCTTCGAGCTGCTGCTCGCCGGCCTGCAGTCGCTGCTCCACCGGTGCGGGAACGCCGGGGCGGTCGTCGCGGCCGGCCTGAGCACCCGGACGGCCGTCACGCGCGAGTGCATCGGTCCGTTCACGAACGAGCTGCCGGTGGGCCTGTGCCGCCCGGCGGGCACCGCGTTCGCGGAGCTGGTGGCGGGGGTCCGGGCGGAGCTGCGCGCGGCCCACGCGGTCCGCGAGGTCCCGCTGGCCAGCGCGGTGCCGGCGCTCGGGCCGCGAGTGGCCGCGGCCCCGGTGTCGCTGAGCTACCGGCGGCGGTCCGGCGACCCGGGGTTCCGCGGCGTCGACACCGAGGTCGAGTGGACGATCGCGACGGGCACCGCGCGGAACGCGCTGCACCTGGAGCTGGTGGACGGCCCGGGGTCGGTGGGGGGGAACCTGGTCTACGCCCCGGGGGCGATGGACCGGGAGGCGGCCGCGGGCCTGGCGGCGCGCTACACGGCCGTGCTGCGCGACGCGGTCGCGGACGTGGAGGTGCCCCTCGGCCGCTGAACCCCAGGCGGGTCAGCCGTTGGCCGTCAGCGAGCTCAGGCGCTTCAGGCCCAGCGGGAACAGTTCCGCCGGGTAGCAGCCGACGCCCACCGTGCCCGGGCCGGCGTGGGCGCCCACCACCGGGCCCAGCGGGGCCACGATCAGCGACTCCGCGTGCGGCTCCAGCGCCCGGGCGATCCGGTCCGCCGCCTCGGCCGCCGTCGCGTGGCCGACCAGGGCGCACACCGGGCCCTCGACGGCGCTGGCCAGCTCGATGACCCGCGTCAGCGCCCGCTCCTGGGTCCGGACCCGCTCCAGCGGCGCCACCTGGCCCTCCGCGATCGTGAGGACCGGCTTGACCTGGAGCACCGAGCCGACCAGGGCGCTGGCCCGCCCGATCCGGCCGCCCCGGCGCAGGTACTCGAGCGTGGCCACCATGAAGTACACCCGCATGCGCTCCTTGATCGAGCGCACGCGCTCCGCGATCGCCTCCGCCGCCGCGCCGTCCGCCGCCATCGCGCTGGCGGCCAGCGTCAGCAGGGCCAGCGGCATCGAGACCATCCCGGTGTCCACGACCCGGATGCGCGGCCCGTCCACCAGCGCCGCGCCCTGGGTGGCCGCCTCGTACGTGCCGCTGAGCTGCGACGAGATGTGCAGGGAGATCACCTCGTCGTGCTCCGTGAGCAGCCGCCGGTACACCTCGGCGAACCGGCCCGGCGACGGCTGCGACGTCGTGGCGGCGGCCCCCGAGGCGGCGAGGCGGACGTAGAACTCGTCCGCGGTGATGTCCACGCCGTCCAGGTAGTCCCGGCCGTCGAGGATGACCGTGAGCGGCACGACCGTGATGCCCCGCTCCTCCACGAGGTCGGGGGCGAGGTCGGCGGTCGAGTCGGTGACGACGGCGACCCGCTTCTGGCTCATGAGCGGATCAACGATAGCGTAGAGGCCCCCGCGGGCCCGGGCCCGGGACCTAGCTGGGCGAGGTACCCCTGCCCCGGCCGCCCGGCTCGTCCGGCAGGTCGGGCAGGTTGAGGCTGTTGACCAGGTCGCGGAACACGGCCAGCCGGTCCTCGTCGAGCTTGTCCGACGGCGTCTCCTCCTCGTCCTTCTCCGGGATGACGCCGGCGCGCTCCAGCACCTCGGAGGCCACGAAGATCGGGCACTCGAAGCGGACGGCGAGCGCGATGGCGTCGCTGGGCCGGGAGTCCACGTCGATCTCGCGCCCGTTCTGCTGCAGGTGCAGCCGCGCGAAGAAGACCTCCTCGGTCAGCGAGGTGACCACGATCCGGCTGACGGCGATGCCGAGCTCGCCGAACGTGGTGGTCATGAGGTCGTGCGTGATCGGACGCTCCGGTGCCATGCCCTGGATCTTCATGGCGATCGAGTTCGCCTCGAACGGCCCGATCCAGATCGGGAGATAGCGCTGGTTCTCCTTCTCCTTCAGGATCACCACGTGCTGCCCGGTCGGCAGATGCACCCGGATGCTGTCGACGTTCACCTCGATCAGATCGTCCGTCTCACTGCTCCTTGCGACCTAGTCTAACCTCGCCTGCGCGGCGCGGAGCCCCGGGGTGTGGGCCGCCGGAAATCGGCGACCGCCCTGACGGACAATGACCGGATGGCCAAGGGCTCCCGACGCGGGCGGCTGATCCTCGTGGACGCGCACAGCCTCGTCTACCGGGCGTTCTTCGCGCTGCCGCCGATGAGCACGTCCGGCGGCGTCGTGACGAACGCCGCGTACGGGTTCACCTCGATGATGGCCATCGTCCTGGCCAACCGGCCGGAGTACGCGATCGCGGCCTTCGACATGGGCAAGCCGACGTTCCGGAGCCAGGAGTACGCCGAGTACAAGCAGGGCCGCCGGCCGATGCCCGACGACCTGCGCCCGCAGTTCGACCTGGTCCGCCGGGTCCTCGAGTCCCTCTCGATCCCGATGGTGGGCGTCGAGGGGTTCGAGGCGGACGACGTGATCGGCACGCTGGCGCGCAAGGCGGAGGCGCTGGGCGCGGCCGTCACGATCGTGAGCGGCGACCTCGACTGCCTCCAGCTCGTGAGCGACACCATCGAGGCGCTGGTGCCCCGGCGCGGCATCACCGACACGATGGTGTACGGGCCCGACCAGGTCCGGCAGCGCTACGGCTTCGAGCCGATCCAGCTGATCGAGTACAAGGCCCTGCGGGGCGACACGTCCGACAACATCCCCGGGGTGCCGGGGGTGGGGGACAAGACGGCGGCCCAGCTCGTCCAGCAGTTCGGCACGGTCGAGGCCCTGCTGGACGGCTTCGACCAGCTCAAGGAGGGCCGGGTCAAGACCGCGCTCGCCGCCAACGCCGACCAGGTGCGCCTGGGCAAGCGGATGGTGACGATCCGGACCGACGTGCCGATCGAGCTCGACCTGGACGCCGCGCGCTGGCTCCGCTACGACGCCAACCGGGCCCAGACCGTGTTCGACGAGCTGGAGTTCCGGCAGCTGCTGGCCCGCCTGCCGGTGCCGGACGCCGTCCCCCTGCAGCCGACGCTGGCGCTCGAGCCCGTCGAGCTGAGCGGCGCCGTCGCGATGGTGGACGAGGAGCACGTCGGGCACCTGCGGGAGGCGATCCGGGAGGCGGACGAGGTGGCGCTGTTCGGCCTGTGGGACGGCCAGCCGCGCAGCGGCAACCACGTCGGCCTGGCCGTGGCGATCGGCGACCGGGCCTGGTACGTGCCGGCCGCGCTGGCCGGCCGGATCGCCGGCGACCTGTCCGGCCGGCCCCTGCTCGCCCACGACGTGAAGGAGATGCAGCTCGCGCTGGACGCGATCGCGCCGGGCGACCACGACTGGCGGTTCAGCACCCACCTGGCGGCGTACCTCCTGGGCGCGGGCGCGCGCGACCCCCGGCTGGAGGACCTGGCCCGCGAGTTCCTGGGCATGCAGCTCATGCCCGTGGACCGGCTCCTGGGCACGGGCCGCAACTCGCGACCGGCGGCCGACTGCGCGCCCGGCGACTGCGCGGAGTTCATCGGCGGCCGCGCGCAGGCCGTGCTCCACCTGCGGCCGAGGCTGGAGGCCGAGATGCGGAACCTCCAGGTGGACTACCTCTTCCACGAGGTCGAGATGCCCCTGGCGGCGGTGCTGGCCGGGATGGAGTCCGAGGGCGTCGCGATCGACGGGCCGTACCTGCGCGAGATGCAGGAGGAGCTCCAGGAGCAGCTCACGGCGCTGGAGGCCGAGGTCGCCGAGGTGGCCGGGTACCAGTTCAACCTGAACGCGCCCCAGCAGCTGGCCAAGCTGCTGTTCGAGGACCTCCGGCTGCCGGTCGGCAAGCGCACGAAGACCGGCTACTCGACCGACGCCGACACGCTGGAGGGCCTGCGCGAGAAGCACCCCGTCGTCGGCCTGGTCCTCGAGCACCGCCAGCTCAGCAAGCTGAAATCGACGTACGTGGACGCGCTGCCGGGCCTGGTCGACCCCGCCACCGGCCGGGTGCACACGTCGTTCGGCCAGGCCTCCACGGCGACCGGCCGCCTCAGCTCGTCCAACCCGAACCTCATGAACATCCCGGTCCGGACGGAGCTGGGCCAGCGCATCCGGCGGGCGTTCCGGGCCGACCGGCCCGACCACACGCTGTTCGCGGCCGACTACTCGCAGATCGAGCTGCGCGTGGCCGCCCACCTGAGCGAGGACCCGCAGATGCTGGCCGCGTTCGCGGCCGGTCACGACATCCACGCCGCCACGGCGGCCCGGGTGTTCAAGGTGCCGCTGGAGGAGGTGGACCCGAACCAGCGCCGGCTGGCCAAGGTGGCGAACTTCGGCTCGATCTACGGGCAGGGCGAGTACGGCCTGTCCCAGCAGCTCAGCATCCCGGGCGACGAGGCGCGCGCGTTCCTCCGCGAGTACTGGAGCACGTACGAGCGGCTGAAGGAGTGGCTGGACGCGCTCCGGGCCGACGCGCGCGAGAAGGGCTTCGTGGTGAGCGCCACGGGCCGGCGCCGGGCCATCCCGGACCTCCGCTCGCCGAACTACAGCCTGCGCCAGGCGGCCGAGCGGATGGCGATCAACTTCCCGATCCAGTCGCTGGCCGCGGACATCATCAAGATCGCGATGGTGCGGCTCCAGCGCGAGCTGGACGCGAGGACGCTGAACGGCCGCATGCTCCTGCAGGTCCACGACGAGCTGGTGTTCGAGGTGCCGGCGGCCGAGGTCGACATGTTCGCCGAGATGGTGCCCCGGGTCATGACGGAGGCGTACGACCTCCTGACCGGCCTGGAGGTGGAGGCCAAGGGCGGCCCCAACTGGGCGGACATGCGCAAGCTGGCCACGGTCGTCGCGTAACCCCTGCCCGCCTTGCCTGAGCTCCCCGAGGTCGAGACCGTCGTCGCGGACCTGCGGCCGCACCTGGTCGGCAGGACGATCCTGTCCTGCGACCTGCGCTTCCCCACCATCGTCCGCCACCCCGAGCCAGAGCGCTTCGCTGCGCTGCTGGCCGGGCGCCGCATCGACGCGATCACGCGCCGGGGCAAGTACCTCCTCCACCAGCTCGACGGCCCGCCCGGAGAGCCGTTCCTCCTGGTCGTCCACCTCGGGATGACCGGGCAGTGGCGGTACGTGTCCCCGCAGACGCCGGAGCCGGACCACCTGCACGCCGTCCTGCCGCTCGACGACGGCTGCCAGCTCCGCTACCGCGACCCGCGCCGCTTCGGCCGCCTGCTGCTGGGCACCGAGTCGGAGCTGGTGGCTGCCCGGAAGATGCCCCGCCTGGGCCCCGAGCCGCTCGACCCCGCGTTCACCGCAGCGGATCTCTACCGCCGCCTGCGCGTGCGCCGGGCGCCCCTGAAGGCGCTGCTGCTCGACCAGATGGTCGTGGCGGGCGTCGGCAACATCTACGCGGACGAGTCCTGCTTCCGGGCGCGGGTGCGGCCGGACCGGTCCGCGAGCACCCTGAGCCGCCAGGCGGTCGGCCGCCTCCACGACGCGCTCGCCGCGCTGCTGGCCGAGGCGATCGTCAACCGGGGCAGCTCCGTGGACTCCTACCGCGACGCCTGGGGCGAGATGGGCGGCGAGCAGGCGCTGCTGCAGGTGTACGGCCGGGGCGGGGAGCCGTGCCTCCGCTGCGGCCGGCCGCTCGCGACCGTCCGTCTCGCCGGCCGCACCACCGTGTTCTGCCGGCGGTGCCAGCGCTGAACGCTCCCGTCGCGCGGCCGCTGGCCGCCCTGGGCGTGCTCGGCCTGGCGTTCGTCGCCTACACCCAGGTCGTGGCGGGCGGCATGCTGGCGCCGCTGGACGTGGACGTGGCGCGCGCGATGCGCGTGGCCTGGGTGCCGGCGCTGCAGCCGGTGGCCCAGGCGATCGCGGTCGCCGGCGGGCCCGAGGTCACGACGTTGCTCGCGATCGGCCTGCTGGTGGTGCTGTGGCGGCAGGGATACCGGGTCGAGTCGGCCGCGCTGCTGGCGCTTCCCCTGGCCTGGGGCCTCGAATTGCTGTACAAGTGGACGCTGACCCACCCGGCGCCGCTCGCGTTCGAGCATCCCGACGGGCCAACCCTCGTAACGATGTTGCACGGCGGAACGCTGACATTGAATGGGAGCTACCCGTCCGGGCACATGATGCGCACCCTCTTGGTCTATGGTTTAGGGGCGTTCGTCGTCCGTCGGCTGGCTGCGCCTGGTTGGGCGCGGACGCTGGCGGCGCCGACGGCGGCCATCGTGGTTGGATTAATGGCTCTCGATCGTGTTTACCTTGGCGTGCACTGGCAATCGGACGTCGGCGGCGGCCTGCTCCTCGGCGGAGCGGCCCTGGCGGGCGCCATCGCCTGGCTCGAACGGCCCCGGGCGACGACGTGAGCGGCACGCCACGACCCGAATTGAA
>VBJR01000227.1:0-18130 GCA_005880175.1 Chloroflexota bacterium | reverse complement strand
AGACCACCGACGGTCGCGGCCCCTCGGGCGAGACCAGGCCGAAGGGCACCGAGAACGGCGCCACCGCCGACGCGAAGCGGCCGGCGCAGGATGCGCCGCGGCCCGACGCTCCCACCACCCGAACTCCCGTGTCGCCTCCGCCGCCTCCGCCGCCGGAGGCGGGCACGCGACCGATCGCGCGGCCGATGCGGCCCGCCGGTCCGACGCCTCCGCCGAGGCCGGCCACCGGCTCGTCGCCGGTCGGGCCACGCCCGAGCGGACCCGTCGCGCCGCGCCCGCCCGCGCCGCCGCCCCGCCTGGGCGGCACGCCGCCGGCCTCGATCGTGCCGCCGCCGGGCGTGCCCCCGCGGCCGCCGATCACGCGGCGGACGCCGATCGGCGAAGACAGCCCCGGCGCTCCGCCGCCGATGACGCGCCGGACGCCGGCCGGCGAAGCCGGCCCGAGCGGCCCGCCGCCGTCCATGACACGCCGGACGCCCGCTGGCGACCCGGGCCCAAGCGCCTTGCCGCCGCCGATGACACGCCGGACGCCCGCTGGCGAAGCTGGCCCGAGCGTCCCGCCGCCGTCCATGACGCGCCGGACGCCCGCCGGCGATGCGAGCCCGGCCTCGAACGCGCCGCCGCCGCCGATCACGCGCCGGACTCCGCCGAGCGACCCGGGCCCCAGCGCCCCGGCGGCGCCCCCGCCGCCGAGCGCGCCGTTCGTGCCCCGGCCGCCGGCGCGGCCCAACCCGGACGAGGCGGCGACGCGGCCGGTGACCCGGATGCCGGCGCCGCCCACCCCGCTGCCGGCGCCGCCGGGCCCGCTCCCGACCGCCCCGCCGCCCGTGACCCCGCGCCCGCCCGCGTCCCCGGCCCGCCCGACCGGCGCCTCGGGCGGGCCGCCGGTGGAACGGCCGCCGCCTCCGCCGGGCCCTGCCCCCGCGGCCCAGGCGCCCGCGCCGCCGCCGGTCGCGCCGCCGCCGCCGGTCGCGCCGCCGCCCACCCCGTCGCTGCGGCCGCCGCCGGCGGGTCCCGAGATCCCGTCCCGGCCCCGGCCGCTGGTCCCGCCGCCGGGGCCGCTGCCTGCCGCACCGCCGTCGTCCGCCGGCCGGCCGGGCGTCCGCCCGCCATCGGGGCCGCCTCCGGGCGCCCTGCCCCCGGGCGTGCCGCCGCCGCCGAGCGCGCCCCCGCCGGGCGTGCTGCCGCCGCGACCGCCGAGCGGCACCCGGCCCACCGGCATGCCCTCCCGTCCGCAGGGAACGGTGGGCGGACCGCCGCCTGCGCCGCAGGCCCGGCTCGGACCCCCACCCGGGGCCCCGCCGCGCCCGGGCCTGAGCCCGCGCCCGCCCGCCGGTCCACCCCCGGTGGCCGCGCCCGAACCGGAGCCGGACGACGACCCGTTCGTCGTTCCCGAGGTCCAGCCGGCGCGCCCGGCCGCCTCCATCCGGGGCGAGACGTGGGACCTGCTCGGCCAGCCCCTCGGCCTCCGCATCGACGACGTGAGCCGCGTGTTCAAGTCGGGCGACGTCCAGGTCGCGGCGCTGCAGAACGTGTCGTTCGAGGTCGCGCCGGGCGAGTTCGTGGCGATCACCGGGCCCTCGGGCTGCGGCAAGTCCACGCTGCTCGCGCTGCTCGGCGGCCTCGACCGGCCCAGCAAGGGCCGGGTCTACGCGGCCGGGGCCGCGCTCGACCAGGTCGGCCGCGCGCAGCTCGACGACTACCGGCTGCAGCGCGTCGGCATCATCTTCCAGACATTCAACCTCGTGGCCTCGCTCACGGCGGAGGACAACGTCGCGCTGCCCATGCTGCTCGCCGGCGTCCCGCTGGAGGAGCGCCGTCAGCGCGCCCGGCGCCTGCTCGAGCTGGTGGGCATGGGCCACCGCGCCCGCGTGCGCGGCGGCCGGCTGTCCGGCGGCGAGCAGCAGCGCGTCGCCGTCGCCCGGTCCCTGGCCAACCGGCCCGGCCTGATCCTGGCCGACGAGCCGACGGGCAACCTCGACTCCTCCCGCGGGGCCGAGGTGCTCGACCTGCTCCAGGAGCTCAACCGCAACGGCTGCACCGTCATCCTGGTCACGCACGACCCGGAGGTGGCGCGGCGGGCCGACCGGGCCATCCGGCTCCGGGACGGCAAGGTGGTGCCGGGGGTGCAGTCGCCCCGCCGCACCGGCCGCGCGCCCGAGCAGCTGGATCCGCCGCGGCGGCTCTCCCGCTCCGACGCGATCAAGCTCGGCCTGCAGAGCACGGGCCGGCGCCCGCTGCGCACGGCGATCACCGCGGCCGGCGTGGCGATCGGCATCGGCGTGATGAGCATGATCCTGTCGCTGGCGGCCGGCCTCCAGCAGCAGGTCGTGGACACGGTGACGTCGGACACGCAGCTCCAGACGGTGGACATCCGCGGCCCGCTCCCCGGCGGCCAGCCCCGCGCGCTCGACTCGACCGCCCTCGCCAACCTGGAGACGATGAACTCGGTCCAGCTCGGCTGGGGCCAGACGATCGTGGGCGGCACGCTGGGGCCCGACGGGGGCAAGAACCCGCCGGCATACTCGGTCGTGGGCCTGCCCCCGCAGCGCTCGCACTCGCCGCGCTCGGACATCCTGGTCGCCGGCCGGCTGCCGACCGACGACGCGGCCCAGGAGGTGATCCTGACCGCCGACCAGGCCCGCAAGTTCGGCTGGGGCCCGGCGGACGCGCTCGGCCACAAGATGCGGTTCACCGGCCTGTACCAGGGGCCGCCGGGCACCAGCGCGGCCGCCTCCAAACCGCAGCAGCTGGTGCTGACCGTGGTCGGCGTGGCCAGCGGCGCGCCGGGCGGCGATCCCTCGTGGGCGCTGCTCCCGTACGAGACCGCCAACCAGTTCACGGTGAACATGCGCAGCGCCAACAACTGGACGCGCGACCCGTACGTCGGCATCACGCTGATGGCCGATTCGCTCAACCACGTGACCACGGTGCGCGACGAGGCGCAGCAGGCGGGCTACTCGGCGACCACCAACGAGGACCAGCTGCGGGCGTTCGCCGAGCGGCTGAACTACGTCGAGCTGGCGCTGGCCGGCCTGGCCGTGATCGCGCTCGCCGTGGCGGCCCTGGGCATCGCGAACACCATGTTCTCGGCCGTGCTGGAGCGGACACGGGAGATCGGCGTCTTCAAAGCGCTGGGCTCGCGGGCCCGCGACATGGCGCTGATCTTCGTGGCCGAGTCGGGCCTGATCGGGATCGCGGGCGGCATCGCCGGCGTGCTGGTGTCGGCGCTGCTGGCCAAGGTCGGCAACGACCTGATCGACCGCGTGGCGCAGAGCCAGGGCTCGGCCGGCGGCCTCCGCCTGTTCGAGCTCAACCCGCTCATCGGCGTGGCGGCCGTGGTCGTGGCGATCGGGATCAGCGCGCTGAGCGGCCTCCTGCCCGCGGTCCGCGCGTCCCGGCTGGACCCCGTCCAGGCGATCAGGTACGAGTAGGCGCCGGCCGCCGTGCGGTTTGCGCCCACCGAGCTGACGTCGGCCGAGGGGGCGCTGCAGCGGGAGGTCCGGGCGTTCCTGGCCGCGGAGCTGCCCCGGGGCAGCTTCACGCCCGGCCTGGGCATGCAGGCGGGCCGGGACCGCGCGTTCTCGCGCAAGCTGGCGGAGCGGGGCTGGGTCGGGATGGCGCTGCCCCGCCGCTACGGCGGGGGCGATCGGAGCGCGGTCGAGCGGTTCGTCGTCGTCGAGGAGCTGCTGCGCTGGGGGGCGCCCGTCGGGCACCACTGGGTGGCGGACCGGCAGACCGGGCCGGTGATCAACCGGTTCGGCACGGAGGCCCAGAAGGAGCGGTTCCTGCCCGCGATCTGCCGCGGCGAGCTGTCGTTCTCGATCGGGATGAGCGAGCCGAACTCCGGCAGCGACCTGGCGTCGGTGCAGGCGCGCGCGACGCGCGCCGAGGGCGGGTGGCTGCTCAACGGGACCAAGATCTGGACCAGCGGCGCCCACGTGAACGACTGGTTCATCGTCCTCTGCCGGACGAGCGACGAGCCCGACCGGCACGAGGGCCTCAGCCAGCTCCTGGTCGACCTCCGCTCCGACGGCCTGCAGGTCAACCCGATCCCGTTCCTGGACGGCACCGAGCACTTCAACGAGGTGGTCCTGCGCGACGTCTTCGTGCCCGACGACCTGGTGCTGGGCGAGGTCGGCATGGGCTGGGCCCAGAACACGTCGGAGCTGGCGCACGAGCGGGGCGGCCCTGACCGCTGGCTCTCCACGTACCTGGTCGTCGAGCAGTTCCTGCGCGAGCACGCTGATACGCCGCTGGGCGAGCGCGCCGAGGGCTTGCTGGGCGAGGCGACCGCGCGCTGGTGGGGCCTGCGCCAGCTCTCGCTGTCGGTGGCCCGCCAGATCGACCGCGGCGAGGCGCCGAGCGCCGAGTCGGCGCTGGTCAAGGAGATGGGGACGCGGTTCGAGCAGGACGTGCTGGCGGCGGTCCAGCGATTGGTGGACCTGGAGCCGTCGCCCGACACGTCGTCCCCGTTCGAGCGGCTGCTGGTGCGGGCGGTGCTGACCGCCCCCTCGTTCACGATCCGCGGCGGGACGAACGAGGTCCTGCGCTCGGTCGCCGCGCGGGGGCTGCGGTCGTGACGGACGCGCTGCTGCTGGAGGTCGCGGACCGCGCGCTCGGCGACACGTGCACGCACGAGACGATCCAGGCCGCCGAGCGCGACGGCTGGGCGCCCCGGGTGTGGGCGGCCGTCGCGGAGGTGGGCCTGCACCGGATCGCGCTGGAGGAAGGGGGCACGCTGGGCGACGCGCTGGCGGTGCTGCGGATCGCCGGCCGCCACGCCGCGCCCGTGCCGCTGGCCGAGACCGGGCTCCTGGCCGGGTGGCTGCTGGCGGGCGCGGGGCTGCCGGTGGGGGACGGCCCGCTGACGGTGGTGCCGGGCCGCCCGGAGGACCGCGTGGAGCTGGCCGGCGGCCGTCTCCGGGGGGTGGCGCACCGGGTGCCGTGGGCGCGGGCCGCGGAGCGGGTGGTGGCGCTGGTCCCGTCCGGCGACGGCTGGCTGGTGGCCTCGGCGCCGGCGTCGTCGCTGACGGTCGAGCCGCATGTCAGCCTGGCCGGCGAGCCGCGGGACACGGTCGCGTTCGACGGCCCGGCCGACGTGGCGCCGGCCGCGGCCGGCGTGGACGCGGACGCGCTGCGCCACCGGGGCGCGCTCACGCGGGTGCTGCTGATGGCCGGCGCCCTGGAGCGGATGAGCGGCCTGACCATCTCCTACACGAACGAGCGGGTGCAGTTCGGGCGTCCGGTGGCGCGGTTCCAGGCGGTCCAGAAGCACCTGGTGGACGGGGCCGAGGACGCCGTGCTGGCCGGCATGGCGGCCGACGGCGCGGCGCGGGCGGCGGAGCGGGGCGAGGCGCGGTTCGAGATCGCGGCCGCGAAGCTGCTGGCCAACCAGGCGGCGTTCAGCGCGACCCGGGCCGCCCACCAGGCGCACGGCGCGATGGGCATGACCCGTGAGTACCCGCTGCACCACCTGAGCCGCCGGCTGTGGGCCTGGCGCTCCGAGTACGGCGACGAGCGGTTCTGGAGCGCCCGCCTGGGCGCCGCGGTCCGCCGCGCGGGCGCGGACCGCCTGTACCCGTCGATCACGGGCGGGTCGGAAGCCCTCATCGTCTGAGGCCGCCGCCCCGGCCGGCGGTAAGCTGACTCCCGATGCAGGCCTCGACCTACCCGCTCGTGGACGCCGCCGAGGCGGCCGAGACCGTACTCGCCAACACACCCCTCCTGCCCGCCGAGGAGGTGCCCCTGGCCGGCTGCCCGGGCCGCGTCCTCGCCGAGGACCTGGTGTCGTCCGCCGCCGGCAGGCCGTTCACGGGCGAGCTGCCGGCCGGGGCCGCGGCCCGCATCCTGACCGGTGGCGTGCTGCCCTCCGGGGCGGACACGGTCGTGATGGTCGAGGACGTCGAGCAGGGGCCGGACTGGGTGCTCGTGCCGGACGGGTTCGCCGCCGGCCGCAACTACCACGAGCCCGGCGACGACCTCCGCCGCGGCGAGCTGGTCGTGCGCCGGGGCACGGTGCTGGGCGCCGCGGAGCTCGGCCTGGCCGCGTCGCTCGGCCTGCCCGTGCTGAAGGTGCACCGGCGGCCGCGCGTGGCCCTGATGTCCACCGGCGACGAGCTGGTCGAGGTGGGGCAGACGCCAGGCCCGGGCCAGATCACGGACTCCAACCGCTGGGCGCTCCTGGCCGCGCTGCGCGAGGCCGGCGCCGACGTCACGCTGCTCGGCGTGGCGCCGGACCAGCCCGAGCCGCTGCGCTCGCTGGTGACGAGCGCGCTGCACGGCCACGACGCGCTGGTGACGTCCGGCGGCGTCTCGGTCGGCACGCACGACCTGGTCAAACCGCTGCTCGAGTCGCTGGGCCGGGTGCACCTGGGCCGCGTCCGGCTCCGCCCCGGCAAGCCGTTCACGTTCGCCACGCTGCCGGAGGGCCGGCTGGCGTTCGGGCTGCCCGGCTTCCCGGTGTCGTCCCTGGTCACGTTCGAGGTGTTCGTCCGGCCCGCGCTGCGGAAGATGCAGGGCTGCGCGGCGGTCCAGCGGCCGGTCCTGCGGGTCCGCCTGGGCTACGAGGCCCGGTCGAGCGCGGACCGGACGGAGTACCAGCGGGTCATGCTGGTCCGCGAGGACGGCGAGCTGGTCGCCCACACGACGGGCTCCCAGTCGTCGTCGCGCCTGCTGTCGCTGGCGGGCGCCCACGCGCTGGTGCGCGTGCCGCCGGGGGACGGCGGCCTGGCCGCGGGCTCCCGGGTGGACGCCCTGATCCTGGCCCTCCCCGACTGATGTAAAGACCCTTTGCCCAAACGGGCGTTCGCCGTACAATGGCCTCGATGTCCAGCCCGTACCAGATCGATGCGCCGTTCGAGCCCAGGGGCGACCAGCCGCAGGCCATCGCCCAGCTGGTCGAGGGGGTCCACGCGGGCCTGCGCGAGCAGGTGCTGCTGGGGGTGACGGGCAGCGGCAAGACGAACGTGATGGGCTGGGCCCTGCAGGAGCTGGGCCGGCCCGTGCTGGTCCTGAGCCCCAACAAGACGCTGGCCGCGCAGCTCTGCGCGGAGTTCAAGCGCCTGTTCCCGCGCAACGCCGTCGAGTACTTCGTCAGCTACTACGACTACTACCAGCCCGAGGCGTACATCGCGCGCTCGGACACGTACATCGAGAAGGACTCCAGCCGGAACGAGGAGATCGACCGGCTCCGCCACCGGGCCACCACCTCGCTGCTGACCCGCCGCGACGTGATCGTGGTCGCCAGCGTCAGCTGCATCTACGGCATCGGCGCGGTCGAGGACTACCTGGGCGAGTCGCTGGAGATCCGCAAGGGCGAGTCGATCCGGCGCGAGATCTTCCTCCGCAAGCTCACCGAGATGCTGTACGAGCGCAACGACTACGACCTGGGCCGCCTCCGCTTCCGGGTGCGCGGCGACATCGTGGACGTGGTGCCGGCCAGCGAGGAGAAGGTCTACCGCGTCGAGTTCTTCGGCGACGAGATCGACCGCATCCAGGAGCTCGACTCCGTCACCGGCGAGATCCTGAACAGCAGGGAGGAGCTGCGCATCTTCCCCGCCAGCCACTACATCACCCCGCGCGAGAAGCTCGAGCTGGCCCTTCGCGACATCGAGGTCGAGCTGGACGAGCGGACGAAGTGGTTCGAGGAGCACGGCCGGCTCCTGGAGGCGCAGCGGCTGCGCCAGCGGACGATGTTCGACCTCGAGATGCTGCGGGAGACGGGCACGTGCGCCGGCGTCGAGAACTACTCGCGCCACCTGACCCGGCGGCAGCCGGGCGAGTCGCCGTACACGCTGCTCGACTTCCTGCCCGAGGACTCGCTGATCTTCGTGGACGAATCGCACGTGGCCGTGCCCCAGATCGGCGCCATGCTGGGCGGGGACCGCTCGCGCAAGGCGGCCCTGGTGGAGTACGGCTTCCGCCTGCCCAGCGCGTTCGACAACCGCCCCCTGAGCTTCGACGAGTGGGACGAGCGCGTGGGCCAGATCGTGTACGTGTCGGCCACGCCGGGCCCGTACGAGATGGAGAAGGCGCAGCGCGTGGTCGAGATGGTCGTCCGCCCGACCGGCCTGGTGGACCCGCAGGTCGAGGTCCGCCCGACGGAGGCGCAGATCGACGACCTGGTCGCCGAGCTCAAGAAGCGGATCGAGGTGGGCCACCGGTCGCTGGTCACCACGCTCACCAAGCGGTTCGCCGAGGACCTGACCGACTACCTGAAGGAGTACGGCATCCGGGTCCGCTACATCCACTCGGACCTCGACGCGCTGGAGCGGATCGAGGTGCTGCGCGACCTGCGGCTGGGGACGTTCGACGTGCTGGTCGGCATCAACCTGCTGCGCGAGGGGCTGGACCTGCCCGAGGTGGCGTTCATCGCCATCCTGGACGCGGACAAGGAGGGCTACCTGCGCGCCTACCGGCCGTTCATCCAGATCATCGGCCGGGCCGCCCGCAACATCGAGGGCCACGTGATCATGTACGCGGACAGGGTCACCGACTCGATGCGGGACGCGATCGACGAGACCGAGCGGCGCCGGGCCCGGCAGGTCGCCTACAACGAGGAGCACGGCATCACGCCGGAGACGGTGCGCAAGGCGGTGTACGCGCTGGAGGTCCAGTCGAAGGACCTGGAGGCGGACGCCGTCGAGCTGATGGCGGGCGCCGGGCTGCCCCGCGAGGACCTGCTCGCCATCGTGCGCGACCTGGAGAAGGAGATGCGCCGGCTGTCCAAGGAGCTGGCGTTCGAGGAGGCGGCGCGGGTGCGCGACCGCATCATCGCGATCCGCAAACGCCTGGCCGGTGAGGACGTGGGCGAGGACGACGCCGACGTGGCCCTGGCCATCGCGGCCGCACCGAAGCAGCGCACGACCCAGGTCCGCAACTGGCGGCGCACCCGACGCGGCCCGTAGGCCGCGCTCCGGACGGCGAGCCCCCCAGTCCGGCCGCGCCGCTCCTGATCGGCGGCACCCTGGTCGCGTCGCGGCTCGTGATGCTGGCCGGGATGACCGTGGTCCTGCACGGCATCCCGTCCGCGGCGGTGTACATGGCCGCCCACTTCGCCGACGCCGACTGGTACCACGCGATCGCCGCCAGCGGCTACGCCGGCGGGGCCGAGCTGAAGGCCGCCTTCTATCCCGGCTACCCGCTGCTCGCGGCCCTCGTCGCCGCGCCGTTCCGAGTCCTGCTGCCGGCCGCCCTGCTGTCGGCCCCGGCGCCGCCGGACACGTCCGTGCTGGACTGGCTCGTCGTCGCGGCCCAGCTCATCGTGTCCAACGCGTGCCTCGTGGTGGCGCTCGTGGCGCTGTGGAAGCTGTACCAGCCGCGGCTGGGCACCACGGCGACCGTGATCGGGAGCTGCCTCCTGCTGGCCGCCCCCAACGCCTTCTTCCTGAGCAGCGGCCACTCCGAGTCGGCGTTCCTCGCGGCGTCCGCGCTGGCGTTCCTGCTGGCCGAGCGCGGCCGGTGGGTGGCCGCCGGGGTCGCGGCCGGCGCCGCGGCGCTGATCCGGGCGCCCGGCGTCCTCCTGCTGCTGCCGCTCGCCCTCATCTGGCTGCGGTCGTCCCGCCCTCGCGGGCCGGCCCTCGCCGGCCTCGCCATCGCGCTCGCCGGCGCGGCCGCCTTCCCCGCGTACACGTGGGTGGCGTTCGGCGACCCGCTCCGGTACGTGCGCGCCGAGGCGTACTGGCACGGGTCGCGGGCCAACCCGATCGCGACCTACCTCGAGCTGCTGCGCCGGCTGTGGCTCGGCGCGGGCGAGGTGCTGCGCCTCCGGCCCTCGCCGATCGACCGCTGGTACTCGGCGAGGGTCCAGGTCCTGGACGGCCTGATGCTGCTGTGGGCGACCGCGAGCGTCCTTCTCGGCCGCGTCCCGCTCGGCCTCGCCCACGTCGCGTGGGTCCTCCTGCTGGTGGCGTACCCGCTGCCCGCCGGCGGCAACCCGATCAGCACGAACCGCTACCTGCTCGTCGGCTTTCCCGCCTTCTACCTGGCCGGCTGGTGGCTGCGCCGCCGGCCGCTGCTGGCGGTGCCGGCCGCCCTTGCCGGCCTGGTCGCGCTGTTCGTGCTCTCGGGCGAGGCGATGAACTCGTTCGTCGGCTGATCGGCGGCGGCGCGCTCAGGCGGGCGCCGCGCACAGGGCGTCGAAGCCGGACGTCCAGCTCGCCGTGAGGTCGGGGAAGATCGCGTACGCCTCGTACCCGTCCAGCGCCTCGACGAGCTCCAGCCCGGACCGGCCCATCGCCAGCACGGCCGTGGCGTGCACGTCCGCCTCCACGATGTCGGCGCCCACGACCGTGACGCTCACCACGCTCGTGGCCGCGGCGCCGGTATGCGGGTCGACGACGTGCGTGCCCTTCTCGTACGTGCCCGACGTCGCCACCGCCAGGTCCGTCGCGAGCACCACGCGCACCACGCGGTCGCGCTGGACCGGGTGCCGGATGCCGACCCGCCACGGCTCGCCGTCCTCGCGGTGGCCGCGCGCCACCACGTCGCCGCCCGCGTTCAGCAGGTAGTTGCGGGCGCCGTGCCGCTCCAGGATGGAGCAGGCGCGGTCCATCGCCCAGCTCTTGACCAGGCCGGAGGGGTCGAGCCGGCCGCCGATCCACGCCGAGAACCAGCCTCCGGTCGCCCGCCGGTACCGCTCGCAGAGGTCGAGCACCGCCCGCACCTCGGGCTCGGCGTCCTCGGGCCGCAGCTCGCCGCGGTCGATCCGGCTGACGTCGCTGTCCCGGCGGTACGTGCTGAACAGCGCGTCCATGCGGCCGAGGTCGGCGAACGCCTCCTCGAGCGCCGCTGGGCCCACGCGAGCGTCGCGGACGTCGACCGTCACGGGCATGCCCATGACGTCCCGCCGGGAGCGCAAGCCTACGCCAGGTGGTCCTGCCGCATCGCGTCGTTCACGGACTCGGCGTACGCCTCGCTGGTGAACGTGGCGCCGGAGATGACATCGATCTGCGCATTCTGCGCCCGGATGACCTCGGAGCGGAGGACGGGCGTCACGTACTGCGTGATCTCGGCCGAGCGGGCGCGGTCGCTCGGCATCTGGACGGCCACGACGTCCGTGATGCGGCCCGACGTGACCACGATGCGCACCTGCACGTCGCCGAACCGGGTCGGCACGAGCGCGCCCGTGAACGAGCCGTTGGCCGGCCGGTTGGTGGGAGCGGGGGTGGGGGTGGGCGTGGCCGTGGCCGCCGGCGCGGCCGGAGCGCTCGACGGCGTCTCCGAGGTCGCCGGCGCCGGCGAGGGGGGCGGCGCGGCCGCCACCGGCCGCGCGTGCGGCGTCACCCGGAACGTGACCAGCCAGACCACGCCGACGACCGTGGCGACCACGGCCCCGATCGCTCGCTTCACAGCCGGAACGCCTCCGTGTGCAGTTGCTCGGGCGGCACGCCCAGCCGCTCCAGGCTGTCGGCGACCGAGCTGGTCATGCCGGGCGGGCCGCACACGAACACCTCGCGCGTCGCGGCGTCCGGGACCAGCTGCCGCAGCCCGGCCATCCGCAGCGGGTCGCCGCGCCGGCCCTCGCGCCGCTCGCCGATCACGTACTCGACGCGGACGTTCGGCGCCGCGGCCAGGCGTGCCAGCTCGTCGCGGAACAGCACTTCCTCGGGGCGGCTGCACCGGTACACCAGGCACACGTCCTTGCCCAGCGCCGCCAGCCGCTCGGCCAGGGAGCGGAGCGGCGTGATCCCGACCCCGCCCGCGACGAGCAGCGCCCGGGGACCGGCGCACGCGCGCTCCGTGAAGCTGCCGAACGGGCCCTCCACCAGCACCGGCGTGCCCGGGCGGACGCTCGGGATGGCGCCCGAGAAGTCGCCGATACGCTTGACCGTCAGGCGCAGCCAGCCGTAGCCGGCCGGCAGCGACAGCGAGAACGGGTGCGCCTGCCACCACCGCTCGCCGTCCAGGAAGCGCCACAGCATGAACTGTCCGGCGGCCGTGGGCAGCGCGTCGAGGTAGCGGCCGCCGACGTAGATCGACACGACCCCGGGCGCCTCGCGCACCACGTGCTCCACCCGGAACCGGTGGCGCTGGTAGCGCAGCAGGGGCAGCGCCAGGCGGAACCACAGCAGGCAGGCGGCGACGGCGGCGTACAGCACCAGCCAGTACGCGGTGAACGCGCGGCTGGCGATGAAGTCCGCCCCGGTGGCCAGCTCGTGGCCGAACGCCAGCGCGATCGCGAGGTACGTGTAGAGATGGACGAAGTACCACGTCTCGTACGCGAGCCGGCGCCGGGTCACGGTGATCGAGATGCCGACCACGACGAGGAGCAGGACCAGCCCCGCGATCGCGGGCAGCAGCCCGTCGTACGCCGTCACGAAGTCCGAGAGCTGGGACAGCGGGTCCAGGCCGTCCAGCAGCTGGTACCCGACCGTCTGGAAGACCGCGTGGGCGACCAGCAGCCCGATCGCCATGTAGCCGTTCCAGCGGTGCAGGACGGCCAGCTTGTCGAGGCCGAACGCGGCGTCCAGCCACGGCTGGCGGGTCATGAGCAGCAGCTGCCACAGCGCCAGGTACGTGCCGAGCAGGCCGGTGACCCGGCCGACCGCGTTCAGCATGTCGCCGGCGCCGAGCATCGGCTGGGAGCCGGTGCTCGCCCACCAGAACGCCAGGATCACGAGCGCGTTGCCGGCGAACAGCAGCCAGCAGAACCAGCGCGTGGCCCAGACTGGGCGGTCGGCCGCCCTGGGCGCCGCGCCCAGCAGGGCAGGGCCGCTCGGGATCACGCATGCGACCATAGCGGCGGCAGATTGGAGATCGCTTAGAGCGTCACCGGCTCCCCCCGCTCGGACGACTGGATCGCGGCCAGGGCCAGCGCCAGGCTGCCCAGGTTCTCGCGTCCGGAGCTCTCGGGCTGCCGGCCGGCCCCGATCGCCGCGATCAGCTCGGCCAGGCTGCCGGCCTGGTCGGCCAGCGGCAGGACCGCCAGCGGCAGCTGGCGCTCCCCGGCGGCATCGCGCACGATCACCCGCTCGGCGCCCTCGCCGCCGAGCAGGTCGCGGCTGGTCCACCACACCTCGCCCCGCTCGAACGTCATGCGCCACTCACCGGCCCACGCCGTGTCCGCGGACCAGGTGAGCCAGCTCCCGCGGTAGCTGACGACCAGGTCGCCGAAGCGGATCGCCGCGACCGCGGTCGGCGGCCCGTCGAAATCGCTCCAGGCCGGGTTCCACGCCTGGCAGCTGATCCACGTGGCATCGCGTCCGAGGAGCAGGCGCATCAGGTCGAAGTGGTGGATGGACATGTCCATCAGGAGCGGCTGCGCCAGCAGCCGGTGCCCGGTCCGGACGCCGGGCTCGGCCACCGTCGAGCGGTGGCGGAAGTCCACGTCCACCGCGGCGAGCGGGCCCAGCCGGCCCGACCGCACCAGCTCCACCACCGCCCGCACCGCGGGGAAGAAGCGGTAGTTCTGGCTGACCATCAGGACCAGCCCGCGCTCGGCGGCCAGCTCGACCAGCCCCCGCGCCTCCGCCAGCGAGGGCGCGAACGGCTTCTCGACCAGCACGTGCCTCCCCGCCTCGAGCGCCGCCCGGGCTACCGGCACGTGGCCGGGCAGGCTGGTCGAGACCAGCACCGCCTCGGAGTCCGTGGCCGCCAGCGCCCGCTCCAGCGACGTGAAGCAGCGCTCCGCCGGGACGCCCGCCTGCTCCCGCGCCAGCTCCAGCGCGCGCGGGTCGCTGTCCACGCAGCCCACCAGCTCGACCTCCGGCACCCTCGGCAGCACCAGGCGCGCCCACCAGCGCCCCCAGCCGCCCATGCCCACCTGCAGGAGGCGCACGGCTACTGGACCACCTGGCGCGTGGTGTCGATCGTGGATACCCCGCCGGCCACCGGGATCACGACGCCGGTCAGGTACGCGCCCGCCCGGGACGCCAGGTAGATCGCCGTGCCCCCGACGTCCTCCGCCGTGCCGGCGCGCCGCATGGGAATGACCGCCACCGTCTGCTCCTCCACCTCGGGGTTGTCGAACACGACGCGCGTCATCCGGCTCGGGAAGAGCCCGGGCGCGATCGCGTTGACCGTGATGTGGTCGCCGACCAGCGCGTGGGCCAGGTGCCGCGTGAGCATGTGCACCGCGGCCTTCGAGGCCGAGTAGCCGTAGTTGGGCCAGAACGGGATCACCAGCCCGTCCACCGAGCCGATGTTGATCACCCGGGCGGGGTCCTCCACCGTCGCCGCGGCCCGGAGCAGCGGCAGCAGCCGCTGCGTGCAGTGGAACACCGACCGCACGTTCACGTGCAGCACCCGGTCGATCTGCTCGATCGGGTGGGTCTCGACCGCCTCGCCCCAGGCGATGCCGGCGTTGTTGACCAGGATGTGGAGCCGGTCCTCGCGGGCCTCGATCGCCGTCGCCAGCTCCTCGACGCCCTCGGGGGTGCCCACGTCGCAGGGCACCGCCACGCAGTCGCCGGTGGCGGAGAGCTCGGCCGCGGCGGCGCGGCAGGCCTCGGCCCGCCGGGCGCAGATGTACACGCGGGCCGCGCCGGCCGCCAGGAACTGGCTCGCGATCATGAAGCCGATCCCCCGCGAGCCCCCGGTCACCAGCGCCGTCTTGCCCTGGATGGAGAAGAGGTCGTTCATCCCGGACATCGAAGCACAGCGCCGGACTGTGCCATCGTCACGTGGCATGTGCGCACTTTCCGGCACCGGCCACCTGGTGGACATCGGCGACACGCAGCTGCACGTGGTCGAGCGGGGCGCCGGCGACCCCCTGCTCGTGCTCCATGGGGGACCGGGGCTCGACCACCACGAGTTCGCCGACTACCTGGACCCGCTCGCGGACCGGCACCGCCTGGTCCTGGTGGACCAGCGGGCGCAGGGCCGCTCGCCGGCGTGCGACCCGGCGACGTGGACGCTGGAGCGGATGGCGGCCGACGTGGTCGCGCTCGCCCGCGCCCTGGAGCTGCCCCGGTACGCCGTCCTCGGCCACTCGTTCGGCGCGTTCGTGGCGCTCCAGTGGGCCGTGGACTTCCCGGCCGAGCCGGGCCCCGCGATCGTCTCGTCGGGCCTGCCGTCCAGCCGGTACCTGGCGCGGGTGGAGGAGAACCTGCGGGCGTTCGAGCCGGTCGAGCTCCGGGACCGGGTGGCCGCTTCGTGGGCCCGCGAGCAGGACGTGCGCACGCCGGAGGACGTCGGGGCGCTGCTCCACGACCAGATGCCGTTCCACTTCGCGGACCCGCTCGACCCCCGCATCGTGGACTTCGAGCGGCGCAGCGAGGGCGCGGTCTACTCGGCGGAGGTGCTCCGCCACTTCTCGCGGGAGGGGTACGGCGGCATCGAGGTCGAGGACCGGCTGGGCCAGGTGCGCCGGCCCGTGCTCGTGCTGGCCGGCCGCCACGACCGCACCTGCGTGGTCGAGGGCGCCGTCGCGATGGCCGATGGGATCCCGGGGGCCACGCTCGTGGTGTTCGAGCACAGCGGCCACATGACGTACGTCGAGGAGCCCGAGCGCTACCTGGAGGTGGTCCGCTCGTTCCTGGCCGGGTCCCGGTGACCGGGTTCCTCACCACGGCCGACCTGGAGGCGGCGCGCCGCTGCGTTGCCGCCCACGCGCACCCGACCCCGGTGCTCACGTCGCGGCTGCTCGACGAGGAGACGGGCTTCCGCGTCGCGCTCAAGGCCGAGATGCTCCAGCGCACCGGCAGTTACAAGATCCGGGGCGCCCTGAACAAGCTGCGGACGCTGAGCGACGAGCAGCGCCGGCGCGGCGTCGTCTGCTCGTCGGCGGGCAACCACGCCCAGGGCGTCGCGCTGGCGGCGGCGCTGAGCGGCGTGCGGGCCGTCGTGGTCATGGCCGAGAACGCGACGCCGGCGAAGGTGGCCGCGACGCGTGCGTACGGGGCCGAGGTGGTCCTCCACGGCGCGATCTGGGACGACGCCAACGCCCGGGCGCTGGAGCTGGTCGAGTCCGAGGGCCTCACGTACGTCCACCCGTTCGACGACCTGGACCTGATCGCCGGCCAGGCCACGCTGGGCCTGGAGCTGGTCGAGGACGTGCCCGACGTGGACGTGGTGGTCGTGCCGATCGGCGGCGGCGGGCTGATCTCGGGCGTCGCGCTGGCCGTGAAGGCGCGCCGGCCGGGCGCGCGGGTCATCGGCGTCGAGAGCTCCGGCGCGCCCGGCATGCGCGAGAGCGTGCGGGCCGGCGCGCCGGTCACGCTGGAGCGGGTGGACTGCGTGATCGACGGGCTGCGCGTGCGGCGGGTGGGGGAGACCACCTGCCGGATCGTCAGCGCCTGCGTGGACGACATCGTCACGCTGCCGGACGAGGAGATCTTCGAGTCGGTGCTCTGGCTGATGAGCCGTCAGAAGCTGGTGGCCGAGGGCGCGGCCGCCGCCACGGTGGCGGCGTTGCGGCACGGGCTGGTGCGGGCCGCGCCCGGCGCCCGCGTCGCCTGCGTGCTCAGTGGTGGGAACCTTGGCCTGGACCGCCTGCGGGGGTCGAGCTGGAACTAGGCGACCCGGCGGGGTCTGGCTTCCGGTCCGGCCCGCCGCCGCCCCAGCCCCCGCCCAGGTCCGGCGGCCCGTCCCCCGGGCGGTCGCGCCGCTGCCAGCGCAGCTTGGGCGGGTAATCCTGGCGGTAGCTGCGGGCGCGCTCGGCCGCGATCTCGAAGTTCTCGCAGAACTTGTCGTTGCCGGTCGAGCGCCGGACGGCCAGCACGTCCTCGCGGAGCTCGTCCCAGTACATGTCGAACGCGAAGGTGTCGAACAGCAGCTCCTCGGCGATGTGCCGGTGCAGGGCGAGGACGCTGACCTCCTCGAACAGGTGGGCGAGCTGGACGTAGTCGTCCGCGACCAGGTCCTTGCGGAGGAGGCGGGCGAACGCCGAGGCGGTCGGCTCCTGGTGCAGGATCGCCATGATGGCGACGAAGCACGGGACCTGGTCCTGCGTGGACCGCCCGAAGTCGATCCGGCCCGCCATGAGCCGATGCTACCGCGCCATCTCCGGAACGTCCTCGGCGATGCCGCGGACCAGCGCGAGCAGCCGCCGGCGGGAGCGGCGCAGGGGAGGCAGGTCGGCCAGCGAGACGAGCCGGACGATCAGGTCGCACGTCTCGTCCACCACCTCCAGCGTGCGCAGGCGCCCGGGCGACGCGTCCAGCATCCAGAAGTAGAGGACGCCCATCTGGTACAGCCAGAGCAGGCGGGGCAGCTCGACCGCCAGGTCGGCGGGGAGCCGGGCGTCGGAGCCCTCGACGACGCGGGCGTACAGCGCGATCACCTCGTCGCGCAGCGTCGCCGCCTCCGTGCCGAACGCGTTGAGCGCGCTGCCCGGGTCGGCGACTGTGCTGAAGATCGAGGCGGAGACGTCGTGGAACGGCTCGCACGTCATCACGGCCGCGCGGATCACGCCGCGGAGGCGGGCCGCCAGCTCGCGCTCGCGGGCCAGCACCGGCTCGCTGGCCGCCTGGTGCCGCTCGTGGACGTGGCGGTAGAAGGCCAGCACCAGGTGGCTCTTGGTCGGGAAGTAGTGGTAGGAGCCGCCCAGGGAGACCCCCGCCCGCTCGGCGATCGCCCGCATGGTCGTCGCCTCGTAGCCGCGCTCCTGGAAGAGCTCCAGGGCGGCGGCGAAGATGGCCCCGCGGGTCTGCTCGCCGCGCGGGGTCCGAGTCGCCTCCACGCTCAGTACGGGAACCGCCCGCCGGCCCGGCGCAGCGGCTCGTACTCCGCGGCCGGCCGGGACGCCTCGACGGGCCGCTCGGCGCGGCGCTGCACCAGCAGCGTCGCCAGGTGGAGGCCGCCCAGCAGGAGCAGCACGAGGCCGAGCTTCACGGTGACCGCCTCCACCACGTCGGCGGTCGAGGCGACCGCGCCGCCGACCGGCAGCAGCAGGGCGACGCCGCCCAGGCCGGCGAGCTGGAGCCCGCGGTGCAGCGTCCGGCCCGCCCACAGCGTGAGCGACACGGCGCCGGCCAGGTAGAGGACGTATTCGACGAGCCTGAGATCCACTGTTCCCACCCCCTCCTCGGGGAATCGACTGGACTTTGAACGTGTTCAACTTCAGTGTACTCCACCCGCCAGCCGCAATTCGAACATGTTCAATTCCAGCCTGTCGGGCGGAGGGGACGTTGCGGCACAATGGATGCGAACAGATGTCCCACGCGATCGACCACATCACGATTCGCGG
>VBJR01000226.1:15403-40521 GCA_005880175.1 Chloroflexota bacterium | reverse complement strand
GCCATCCAGCGCGTGGTCCACCCCGCCACCCAACAAAGAGCGATGCCCAGGGGCATGAACGGGAGGGCGCGAACGAAGCTGTCGACGACGAGGTGATGCTGGCTGTCGAGGTTGAGGAAGACCGCCTCGCCACCGGGCAGGAAGGCGTAATAGAAGGGCAGGAGCACGAGCCCGAGCCCAGCAGCCCAGACGGTCCACGACACCACCGCCATGGTGATCGCGAGCGGGAACAGCAGCACGAGCCAGACCAGGTCCAGCCAGCTCGCCGGGTCGGAGACGCGCTGGAGGAGCCGGCGGAGGAGGCCGCCGGAGACCGGCCGGTAGGGCCGGCCGACGGGCTCGCCCAACACGATGGCGGCGCGCCACCGCTCAATGTCGGCCGCGGCCCGGATGGTGGCGAAGCAGGCCAGCGCCACCGGCAGTCCGACGACGAGCACCGCGAAGGTCAGCCCGACGGCGACCGCGGTGATCCAGAGCGCAACCGCCACCGTGCCGGTGAGCAGACCGAGCGAGAGGTAGCCGAGCCCGCGCCAGCTGGCCGCGTCCACGGCGCTGAGCAGGAAGCGGCGCCACCCGAGGGTGGCGCCGCTGGTCTGGTTCATGCGTTGACCCTACTCACAGCGAATCCGCTCCGGGGACTATCCCGGCCGGCAATGTCGCGCTGGGCCGGGTCTCCACCAGTCTCGGGCCGAATCCCAGACGAGCGTGGAGCCGCCCGAAGGGCGCCGGCGCCCACCAGCTCAGCCTGCCGAGCAGGCGCATCACCGACGGCACCAGGACTCCTCGCACGATGGTCGCGTCCACGGCCACGGCCACCGCCAGACCGATGCCGAAGGCCTTGATGAACACCACCCCGCCGAGACCGAAGCACAGGAAGACCCCGACCATGATGGCCGCCGCGCCTGTGATCAGCCGCCCGCTCCGCTCGAGGCCCATCGCCACCGATTCGCGCGTGTCCCGGGTCTGACGCCATGCCTCCTGGATTCGCGTCAGCATCAGGACCTCGTAGTCCATCGAGAGCCCGAACAGGATGCAGAAGATCAGGACCGCGATGCTGGGGTCGAGCGTCTGCGGCGTGAAGTTCAGCAGACGGGCCAGGTGACCGTCCTGGAAGATCCAGGTCAGCGCGCCGAACGCCGCGGCCACCGAGACCAGGTTCATGAGGACGGCCTTGAGCGGGAGCAGCACAGAGCCGGTGAGCATCAGGAGCACGAGGTATGTGGTCACCATCACGAAGAGGGCGGCGGGCAGCGTGTGCCCGAGTATCCAGCCCACCTCGTCCTGGACGTACGCGGTCGTCCCGGTCACCAGCCTGCGGCCGTCCGGCGGCGACGGCAGAGCGCGGATGCTCCTGACCAGCGAGATGGCCTGGGTGCTGCTGGTCTGATACGAGCTGTGGACCTGGAGCACGACGATGTGCGCCCCGATCGCCGCCTGCCTGGCCTGCGGCGTGGTGGACGCGTCCGCCGGATAGTCGACGGAGAGCACGCCCGGCATCGCGGCGATGCTCCGCGCCAGGCCGGCCGCGTAGGCGGCCCTCTGGGGGGCCAGGGGGCTGCCGGTCGGATATTCGAGGACGACCGACATGCTCTCCTGGTCCTGATGCGGGAAGTTCGTCGCGATCGCCTCGAACGTCTGACGCGCCGGCTGGTCCGGGGGCAGCAGCTCGACTTGGCCGCTGCCCAACTGCATGTGCATGACCGGCGCCGCGATCACGGCGAGCACGGCCACCGCGGGGATCATCGCGACCAGCGGGCGGCGCATCACCTGGGTGGCGAGGGCACGCCAGAGGCCGCCCCTGTCGGATTGACGTCCGATGATCGGCAACCTGAGCCTGTTGACGCGGTGGCCCAGGATGGCCAGCAGCGCCGGCAGGAGCGTGAAGGCGAAGAGCACGGCGGAGACCACCGCGAAGGTACCGGCAACGCCCAGTGAGGCCAGGAACGAGCCCTGATAGAACAGCAGGCCGGCGAGGCCGATGGCGACGGTCAGACCTGAGAAGATCACCGACCGTCCCGCCGTGGACATCGCCACCGCCAGCGCGTCCGGCGGAGCGGAACCGCGGCGCAGCTGTTCGCGGAAGCGGCTGAGGATGAAGAGCGAGTAGTCGATCCCGACGCCAAGCCCGATCAGAGCGACGAGCTCCGTCGCGTACTGAGACATGTCGGTGAAGCGAGCCAGGACGAAGACCGCGCCGAGCCCGCCGACCACGGAGATCGCCCCGACTCCGAGAGAGAGGAGCGCCGCCACGACGGTGCCGAACACGAGCAGTAGCAGGATCGCCGTGATCGGCAGCGATGCCTGGCCGGCGGTCGAGAGGTCACTGTTGAGCTGGTCGTTGAACGCCTGGTTGATCGGCCCGTCGCCGGTCGCGGAGATGGTCAGCGGCGCGGTCGGGCCGACCTCCGCCCGCAGGGCGGGGTAGTACGACGGCGCGGTGCCCGTGCTGTCGGTGAACTCGACCACCGCTAGCGCCTGGTGCCCGTTCCTCGACTGCAACGCCGCGTTGACGGGCGGGGCCTCCGAGTACGGGGTCCTGACGGCGGTGACGCGCGGGTCCTTCCGCAGCCGGCTCAGCGACGCGTCCATCGCGGACCGGAAGGACGGATCGGCCACTCTCAGCGTGCCGCCTGAATAGAGCAGCTCGAATGACGAGCCGTCGGTGTGCGGGAGCTGGGCAGCGATCAGTTGGTCGGCGCGGCCGCTCTCAGTGGTCGACAGTCCTCCGTTGGAGTGAGGGCTGGCGCCGAGCACCACCCCCGCGATCGACAGGGCGAGAAGCCCCGCCGACGCCAGCAGCACAGCCCAGCGGTGGCTATGGACAAAGCGTCCGTATCTGGCAAGCATGCGGCTTCCTCCCTGTCCGGTCGAGGTGGTTCATCGCCGTACAGCCTGGGGTCGCCAGCTCCCGAGCGAATCCGCCTCAGACACTGTCCGCGGATACCACCCAGGTGGTAGGGGCGAGGCAGGGGCCGTCCGGGACGGGAAGACATACCAGGAGAAACTGGACAGAGCGGGAACCGGGCCGTAAGATGCTGCTAAATCGCTGAGCGCGGCCCGTTCAGTTCAAAACGACGTGGTTGGAGCCCGTACTGGGCCGCGTTCCGAACCGTTCTGCGTGGCGCTCAGGCCTGGGACCTGGTGCTCTGATTCTTGGGCGGTTGCTACGACACTGGGCCATCGGGCTCCAGGGAGATCCTGGTAGGTGACACCACGGGCAGGGAGACCGATGTATCAGCGCGCCGCCGCCGGCCAGCTCCCAGCGGCAGGCAGAGCACTGAGCGCCGCCGGCCTGCGCGCCACCTGTCCTCACTCCCACACTTGACGGCAGTGGGAGTGAGGGCGACGCCGTTCGGGCTGCTGCTTCGGCGCCTGCGCGAACGCGCCGGACTGACCCAGGAGGAGCTGGCCGCGCGGGCCGGTCTCAGCGCCAGGGCCATCAGCGCTCTCGAGCGTGGCATCCGGCAGCACCCGTATCCGCACACCGTGCGGGCGCTGGCGAGCGCCCTCGACTTGGGTGACGAGGAACGCGCGGCCCTCGAAGCCAGGGTCTCCCCCCGCAGCGAGCGCCTGGCGCTCCCGGCTCCCCTCACGCCCCTCGTCGATCGAGAGCGGGAGGTCGCGGATATCGTCCGTATCCTGGCCGCCGGCAGAACGCGGCTGCTCACGCTGACCGGAACCGGCGGCGTGGGCAAGACGCGTCTGGCTCTGGCGGCGGCCGAGCAGCTGGCGCCGGGCTTCGACGAGGGCGCGGTGCTGGTGTCCCTGGCAGTCTGGTCGAACGTCGTGGAGTCGGCCGTGCCCTGCTCGCGGCAGCCGCGGCCGAGGCGACGGCCATGGATTGCCGCCGCCTGTGGCTCATCACGACCAACGACAACCTGCCCGCCCTGCGCTTCTACCAGCGCCTGGGCTGGGATCTCGTCGCGCTCCATCGCGGCGCAGTGGACGAGGCGCGCCGGTTCAAGCCGGAGATCCCACGCGTCGGGCTGGACGGGATCGCCTTGCGTCACGAGCTGGAGCTGGAGCTGCTGCTTCCACCGCGCTGATCGTGGTGCTGGGCCGTCCGGTGACCGGGCCACGTGCCACCCTGGCCCGGGCGAGCTCGTGGCCCGTCACGCTGAGCGGGGCCCCGCCGAACCACTCGTAGGCCGCTGGTCCACAAGGTCTGCACCTGCGGTACGCTCCGGCCATGCGGGTGCAGACCCTGGCGGAGGCGTTCGTCGACGAGCTCGACCGATGCTGGGTGGGCAGGCAGGTGGACGATGAGGTGCCTCCGGTCGTCTACCGTGGGGCGGCGCCGCTCTCCCTGCCCGCCGAATCGCCGCCGCGCCTGCGCTTCGAGTCTCTGCTCGACAGCCGGCCTTGGTATTGGCAGAAGCGGTTCGATTTCCCCGACCTGGCCAGCGATCCGGACGCGGCCGCCGACCTGTTCGCCAGCGTCGCCTTCGAGAACCTGACCGAGTGGCGCATCCCTGGGAGCCCCCCGGCAGGTCTGGCGGCGCCTGCGCGTGACGTGGTTGGATGATCCACAGGCCGCACCAGGTCAGTTGACGTGGGAAAGGGCACTCCTGTGGATGATGCCGTCGCTATCGCCGCTCTCATTAGTGATCTCAACTGGCAGATTGATCAGATCACCCGCCGAGGCATCAAGGACAACGCGGGCAAACCTTACCGTCCGTCTTACTACCAGCGCGGCCTGAAGAACGCGATCGACCGGGGTGGCCGAGCGGTCGTAGAGTACGTCAGAGGCTACGTGTACAAGGCGCCGAGCGACGGGTACCGGAAGCTGGAAGAGGCGGATTCTCTCGACCTCGCCAACGAGGCTCTCGTGGCGGACGAAGCCAAGCTGTACGCACACCTCTTCTCAGATGCCGATCGAAAGGCTGCGCGTGCGCGGTTGGCGCCACACATGGAGGCGATCGAACGGCGCAAGGCGGCCAGCCGGGAGCGGATCGCCGTTCAGCGGTTGGAACTGCCTACTGACATCGCGGCCCTGCGAAAGCTTGCAGAGATGACGGACGCGCCGGAGGCCGCGATCGCCATCAACGAGGCGATCGTGAGCCAGGTGCCTCAGGACATCGCCGCCCTGAATCGCCTGGGGCGGGCCTACGTGGCCATCGGAGCAACCGACGAGGCGAGGAAGAGGTTCAATGATGTGATCGCCATTGATCCACACAACGGGGTCGCGACGCGGCGTCTCCAGGAGCTCGCGGCACGGGAGCGCAGTCGGTCGAGGTGAAGGCGGGTCCTCGCTGACCCGGCTCTGATCTGACCGTTCCAGAGCGATAGGCCGCCTGACGCTGCGGAGCCTGCCGTGGCTGTCCGGGCCGACGCAGCCACGGCATCATGGCAACCAAACATGTGGACCGCGACCAGGCCTTCGACGCCATCCGCCTTCCACGCCGAGCACGGCCGCCTGCCCCGCTGGCGCCAGTGGGAGCTGGCGACGCGGTCGCGGCCGTCCGCGAAGACGAGCGGCGGTGAGGCTGGCGCCGGGGATCAGTTCGATGAGCCGCGGATGCGGACGCCAGCCGTGAGCTGGTCCGGACGCTGCTGCACCGCGCCCGGCCCACCCTTCGCACCGGAGGTGCGCCCTGGTCCGCCGCATGGGCCCGTCAGGGCCTGACCCGGCCGGCCCAGCGCTACAGATGAGACCTCGCTATGAGGAGCACAGTGAGCACGTGCGCGAGTTGGAGGAGACTAGCCCAGGCCGGCCTCGCGGGCGCGGATCGCGGCCTGCGTGCGGTCCACCACGTGGAGCTTGGCGAGCACGTTGGACACGTGGTTCTGCACGGTCTTGAGCGAGACGCCGAGGTGCGCGGCCATCTCCTGGTTGGTCATGCCCCGGGAGATCAGGTCGAGCACCTCGGTCTCGCGCGCGGTGAGCTCGGGGAACGGTGCCGGCGGCCGGTCCGCAGTGCCCTGCCGAAAGAAGCCGGCCAGGCGCTCCGCCACCGCCGGGCCGAAGATCGCGTCGCCCCGCGCCACGGCGTGGATCGCGCGCGTGATGTCGTCGGCGTTCGCGTCCTTCAGCAGGTAGCCGCGGGCGCCCGCGCGCAGCGCCGCGAACACCGACTCCGGCTCCTCGTACATGGTCAGCACCAGCACGCGCACGCCCGGCCGGAGCTGGAGCACCGCCCGGGTCGCCTCGATCCCGTTCATGACCGGCATCCCGATGTCCATCAGGACGACGTCGGGGGCCAGCTCGGCGACCAGTCGAATCGCGTCCTCCCCCGATGCGCCCTCCCCCACGACCTCGAAGCCCGGCACCGATTCCAGGAGCTGCGCCATGCCGTCCCGGAAGATCGGATGGTCGTCCACGATCAGCACGCGGATCGTCTCCACGTCAGGCCCCGCCCGCGCAGGGCAGGAAGGCGACGATGTGGCCGCCGCCACCCTCGGCGGAGCCGACCTCCAGCCGGCCGCCCAGCTCCTCGGCGCGCTCGCGCATCGAGTGCAGGCCGACCCCGGCCGGAGCACCGGGCGCGATGCCGGCGCCGTCGTCCGTCACCTCCAGCCGCACCTCGCCGCCGGTGACGGCCAGGCGCAGCGTGCAGCGCCGCGCGCCCGAGTGGCGGATCACGTTGGTCAGCGCCTCCTGGGCGATGCGATAGGCCGCCACCTCGACCGCCGCCGGCAGCGGAGGAACCCGCTCCGGCCGGTCGAACGTGAACTCGATGGCGTCGCCGGCCGCCGCCCCCACCTGGGCCAGCGCGCCGAGCAGGCCGAGCTCGTCCAGAGCCGGCGGCCGCAGCGCGTACACCAGCCGGCGCACGTCCGCGATCACGGAGCGCGTCTGGCCGGCCAGGGCGGTCAGCAGCTCACGCATCCGCTCGTCGGCCTCGCTCCGGTTGCGGGCAGCCTCCAGCTTCAGGGCCAGGCTGACGAGCTGCGGCCCCAGCCCGTCGTGGAGGTCGCGGCGCAGGCGCCGGCGCTCCTCCGCACGCGCTGTCACGAGCCGCTCGCGCGACTGTCGCAGCGCGATCGCGAGAAGGACCGCGTGCGCCGCCGCCGCGACGTGGACGGCCAGCTCGCGGACCAGGTCCAGGTCGCGGGGCGTGAACGGGTCGCGCGGGCTCCGCGGCACCAGCCGCAGCTCGCCGAGCTCCTCGCCCTGGTGGACGAGCGGCACCCGGAGCAGGTCGGGCGGCGCGGTCGCCTCCGCCCCGGCCGCCGCGAAGACGGTCCCGTCGCGCAGCGCGACGGCGGCGTCCGGCAGCCGCAGGGCGGTCGCCACCGTGGTCGCGATGCGGGGCAGGACGCTCTCGCCGGCGACGCTCTCGTCGAGCGCCTCGGCCAGGCGGTGGAGCAGCCCGCGCGGGTCGTCGCGATCGCCGTACATCAGCCGGTTGACCAGCCGCTGCAGGCCCTGGCGGAGCGGCTGGAAGGCGATCGCCACGACGCCGGCGGCGGCCAGCGCGAGCAGCTCCTGGCCACGGCCGGCGAGCAGCGCCTCGGCGCCGAGGACGATGGCCAGGTAGGCCGCCAGCAGGATCCCGGCGACCGCCGTGTAGACCGCGGCGCGGTTGATGACGAGGTCCACGTCCCAGAGGCGATAGCGGGTGACCGCGACGGCGACCGTCACCGGCAGGGCGAGCGAGCCCAGCGTCACGATCGCGAACCCGATGGCGGCGCCGGCCGAGCCCGGGGCGAGTGCGGGCACGAATGACCCGACCAGGACGGCGGCGATCGCCGTGGCCAGCCCGAGCAGGACCCAGCGGGTCTGCGCCCTGGCCTCCGCGTCGGAGACGCGCCGCCACCGCCAGACGGCGCAGGCTAGCCCGCCCAGGAAGCCGAGCGCCATGAGCTGGCCCCACAGGTCGGGCGGGTCGCCGGGTGGATACGGCGGGGTCGCCAGCATCACCACCAGCAGCACCGCCGCCCAGACCCCGTACGGCACGGCCGCCCAGCGCGGCACCGGCCGTCCCGTCGGGAAGATGAGCAGGAGCCGACGACCAGGAGCGGCAGCAGGAACGTGCCGAGCCGGGCGGGCACGAACAGCGCCGGCTGGCCGGCCAGGGCGTCGGTGTACGGCGCCCCGGCGCCGCCCACGACCGCCAGCATCACCGCCGCGTAGGTCGCCAGAGGCTCGCGGGAGCGCGCCGCCAGCACGGCGGCCACGAGGAAGCACACCAGCGTGAACACCAGCAGCGTGGCCGTCGCGAAGTCGGCGTAGCCCGGGCGCGAGGCGCCGACCCTCGGCAGCCCGAGCACGAACAGGCCGGCGGCCAGCAGGGCGCAGAGCGCCCCGCCAGCCAGTGCCGCCCGGACGACCCAGCGGCTCACGCCGCGGCCGCCGCCGGCGCCCGGGTCGCGCCCGCATGGCGCACCGCCAGGGCGATGCTCGCGACCGCGATCCAGGCCAGTCCCAGGAGCTGCGCGAGCTGGCCGAGGTTGAACGGGTCCGCGCAGCCGATCAGGCCGGCGGCGGCCGCGACGACGCCGGCCCAGGCCACCCAGCCGGCCACCGCGCCGGTGCGCAGCGCGCCCGCGGCGATGGCGCCGACGAAGACCGCCATGCTCGGCCAGGTCATGAAGTAGGAGCCCCAGTTCAGGTACGCGAGCAGTGTGATGCTCTGCGCGTCCAGCCCGTGGCCAGAGCCGGCGTAGCGCGCCGCGAAGAAGCCGAAGGACGCGAAGGTCACCGCCACGTTCACGATCCCGGCGCCGAGCGCCGCCCGCGCCAGCAGGCCGCCCGCGTCCGCCGGGCGCACCGCGGCCGCCGCCCGGACCACGAAGGCGAGCAGCAGGAGCGTGGCGAACACCTCCATACCGAGGCCGACCCAGACGCCCACCGGCATCGGGGTGCTGGCGGCCCTCGCCGCGGTGGCCGCTGACGGCACGATGTCGAACGGAACGGGGTTGGCGGCGCCTCCGACGACCACGCCCGCCAGCTCCACGACCGCGAACCCGAGACCGGTGAGGGCGCCCAGCGCCAGGAGCCTGCGATCCGACATGTCAATTCCTCCTCACAGTGTGGCCGGCCCGCGCTCGGCCTGTGGGCAGGATCGGACGAACCGGTTTCCCGAGTCATCGGTGGGCTTCCCGACCGGCCGGGAAATCGCGACGGGAATTCGAGATGCCGGGACCCGCGCAGTCTCCGGCGGAGCTTGAACTCGGCCTCTACCAGGCGCTGGTGGCCCGCTTTGCACGTATCTCGGCGGTACCCGTAAGAATCGCGAATCGGCTGCACCCGTCGGGCGCCGCGCGCCCGTACAGGAGGCGTGAGGAAGAGAGCGTGGTTGATGAGCCCGAGGCCGAGTTGATCAGGCTGGCGCTCGGGGGCAGCGAGGACGCGTTCGAAGAGCTCATCCGGCCGCACCTGTTGGTGGCGTACCGGGTGGCCTATCGCATCCTCCAGGCGCCCAGCGACGCGGAGGATCGCGTGTGGGAGGCGGCGGTGCGGGCCTGGCGGCGGCTCGCGAACCTGAAGCCCGGCAGGTGCTTCCGGCCGTGGTTCCTCGGCATCGTGACGAGACGATGCCTCGAGGGGATCCGCAATCCCTGGCGGTCGGTGGTCCGGCTGCCCGACCTCGGCGACCTGATCGATCGACTCCGTCCGACTGACGGCCGCTCGATCGAGGCCGACTGGCTGGTGGGAGACGAGCTGCGACGGGCCCTGGCCGCCCTGACCCCCACCCAGCGAGCGGCGATCGTCTGGCACTACTACGAGGACCTGCCCATCGAGGAGGTGGCCGAGGTGCTGGGGAGAAACGTCAACACCGTGAAGTCGGACATCCGACGGGGCCTGGCCCGCCTGCGCAGGGTCCTGCGGGAAGAGAGGTGATGGCCAGGTGAACGACCACGACGAGAGGTTGCGGCGCAACCTGCGGGAGGCGCTGCCCATCCCAACCGGCTTCCCGAGGGCGGCGCTCGCGGACCGGATCATGGGCGGCGTTGCCGCGCATCCCCGCCGCCTGGTCGGCTGGTGGCCGCGCAAGCGGACCTGGGTGCCGGCACTCGCGGCGATCCTCGCGTTCCTTACGGTCGCCGGAGAGACGCTCGTCCAGCGGGCGCAGTACGCGGGGCGAGTGGACTTTGTCGCCAGCACCACGGCCAGCGGCACGGTCGAGTTCGTCTCCTCGCAGGCCCAGCCGGCCGACGAGTACCGCGCCATGACCGACAAAGTATTGGCCGGCTTCAACGGCAACCCCGACTTCAACAGCCAGCCCACGGCGGCGCAGGACATCACCCGGATCGGCTACGAGCAGTCGGCAGGCAAGTCGACGGTGGACCTGGTCGCCCTGACGAGCAGCGACCTGGCCGACCTCCAGGCCAGCGGCGCGCTGGAGGACCTGACCCCGCTTCTCCGTCGGCTCCAGCGGAGCCGCCAGTTCCCTCAGCCGCTACTCGACGACGCCAGGCTCGGCACCCGCGGGACCTACTACATCCCGTGGCTCCAGGCGACCTACCTGATGGTCGTCAACCGGCAAGCGCTCATGTACCTGCCTCCGGGCGCGGACGTCGAGCACCTGACCTACGACGAGCTGATCGCCTGGGGGCAGCGCATGCAGGCGGCGACCGGCGCGAAGCGCATCGGACTGCCGGCCGACGTGAGCCACGGTGCCAGGGGAGGCCTGGTGTACCGCTTCCTGCAGGGCTATGCGTACCCGTCGTTCACGGGGAGCACGCTCACGGGGTTCAGGTCCCCCGAGGCGGTTCAGATGTGGGAGACCATGCGTCGGCTGTGGTCCGTGACCAACGACCATTCGGTCACCTACGACAGTATGGACGACCCCCTCGCAACTGGTGAGGTGTGGGTCGCCTGGGATCACCAGGCACGGCTGGGGAAGGCGCTGAGGGATCCCCAGCACTTCATCGCGGTGCCGGCTCCCAGCGGTCCGAAGGGCCTCGGCTACCTCTCAGCGGTCGTGGGCCTGGCGATCCCGAAGCACGCGCCGAACAGCCAGGGTGCGGAGGCGCTGATCGACTGGCTGACCCAGCCGAAGCAGCAGTCGGCGGCCGCCTTCACCCTCAACTTCTCGCCGGTCGTGCAGGGCGTCCCGCTCACCGCGCCGGGCGCGGCCGAGTCCGCCGTGGCCAGCCGGTACCAGACCGGTCGGGGCAGCCTGGAGACGCTGCTGCCGGAGCTCGGCTCCCAGGCTGATGCATTCACGACGGTCTATCAGGACACCTTTACGCGAATCGTGCTCCGCGACCAGGACATCGACGCGGTGCTGAACGACGAGGCGCCGCAGCTGCAGCGGATCGTCGACCTGGCCAAGGCGCCGTGTTGGCGGCCGGACCCGCCGAGCAGAGGACCATGTCAGATCAGGTGAGCCGGTCGCGACGCCCGGAGCCACCGCCTCTCCGCATATTCCTGAGCCACACCCGCGAACTCCGGGAGCATCCGGCGGAGCGATCGTTCGTGGGAGCGGCCGAGGACGCGGTGATCCGTGCGGGACACGCGGTCGCGGACATGGCCTACTTCGCCGCTCGTGACTCCGAGCCGTCCGAGTACTGCACGAGGATGGTTGCCAGGGCAGACGTCTACGTCGGGATCATCGGCTTCCGGTACGGCGCCACCCTGCCCGGCCGCCAGGGGACGTCGTACACCGAGCTGGAGTTCGAGAGAGCGACGGAGCTGGCTCTACCGCGATTGATCCTGCTCCTCCGTGACGGCGCTCCGTTCGGCCCGCCGGTCGTCCAGCGGGGGGAGGACGGCGATCGGCAGCGGGCGTTCCGGAAGCGGTTGCTCCGGGACGCGGGCCTGACCGTCGCCTGGGTCGGCTCCCCGGCGGAGACGGAGCTGGCTCTATTCCATGCGCTGGTCGACCTGACGCAGATCGCGCATCTCTGGCCGCGAGCCCGCCCTGCCGCCACCAGACCTCGCGAACGCGAGAGGCGATGGGGAGGCCGTCGCGCGGCCGGTTCGCCAGGCCGGGAGCGACGCGAATGCGTCCACTCTCCCGAATGCTGCCGGCATCGTTTGCGCGGATGCCGATGAACTGGCGGCTGAAGCGCCGGTTGCAAGAGGGGCGGCTGCTGGCGCGGGTGTCGCGGGCCGCGTGGCGGTTGGAGCAGGCTGACCGGGAACAACGGTGGGCGCTCGCCTCTGCTCATGCCGCGGGGCTCTCGATCGGCCAACTGGCCGGGGCAGTCGGACGCTCGGCGTCGCGTGTGCGTCAGCTCCTGGCCGATGCCGACCTGGCCGCGCTGGACGCCGCCCTGGGTGACCTGCGGGTTGTGGGCTGGCCGGCCCCCGAGGACCCCGATTCCGACCGGCTGGCTGGAGACGCTCGAGGCGGGCGACTCCCCGCCTGTGGTCGACTTGCGCCCGGCGACCGACTGGCCGGACACCGCCTACGTGGTCGTCAACCTGGGCAGGGTGCGGGCCGTAATCGACCGCGTCGCCGGCGATCTGGACGAGCTTGCTCGGGCCCGTCAGGTCGCCGACCTCGACAACGCCGCGGTCCGCCCCGACCGCCGCGCGGAGCGGCGCCGGCGGATGGCCGAGCCGGACCTGGAGTTCCGGACCTTCTGCACCCGCAAGCGGCTCCCGGCGTCGACCACGTACCAGTTGGAGCATGCCTGGGACGCGTGGCAGGCCCAACGCTACCTGCGCGGCGAGATCGACCAGTGGCCTGTCTACACCGACAACCCGTACCGAGCGCGTTGAGCCCCCACCCCGCGACCATCGCGCCTGGCCAACGGGTGTTCCCGAAACTGGACGCCGTAGCGTTCCTCATGGGTCGTTCCTTTACCGCCACCCCAGATCTGTCATGCCGCCTGCGGCGGCGGGACGCAGGGCAGGTACAGCTTCGCCGCCTCGCACCGTAACTGGAAAAGTCGCCCACACGTGGACGAGTCTCTGGGCAGGATAGGCGGCGACATGTTGCAGGTCCACACACAGCGGTCGCACAGCGCCCGTACAGACGCTTCATGGACGATCGCCGATCACATGCGACGATGGAGCCAGGCGGTACCCGATGCCGGTGGTCTTGAGTCCCGCAGCATCACGGCCCGCCTCTACCCCGTGGAGCGACGGCGCGGCCGCGCATCATGGACACCCGCGTGCGCTCCCGCGACCAGGCCCTCGACGCCGTCCGCGCGTTCCACGCCGAGCACGGCCGGCTGCCGCGCTGGCGGGAGTGGGAGTGCGCGACAGCGTCGCGGCCGTGCTCCACGACGATCGAGCGGCGCTGGGGCGGGCGCGAGCTGCTCGCCGAGGCGATCGGCGTCCGGCCGCGCGACGTCGACGTCTCGTGGTACACCATCCTCGACGACCGCGCCCAGGCGAAGCTGGCCGCGCTCGGGGCCGCTCGGGACGAGCTGGGGCGGTGGCCGGCCGTGGCGGAGTGGGACGAGAACGGGCGGCGGCCGTCAGCGCGGACGTTCCATCGGCACTTCGGTGGGTGGAGGCAGGCGTGCCGGGCGGGTGAGCCAAGTGAGGCTGGTGGACGAGGCGCTGCGGGTCCGCGTCGGAGCGACGACGAATCGCGACAGTTGAAGTAGGTGAGCGATCGTCGTCTGTTCGTAGCCGGTTACTAGAGTTTCTCGGACAATGCCTCAGTTTAAGACGTCACCCCATGTGAACTCCACTCGACCGACGAAGCCGCTCCCACCGCCACCGCCACCGCCGCGCTGCACACTCTGGCAGTTGCCTCCTGTCTCCTACAGCTGGACCGCGGCACCGGTTGGCCCGTTCCAGTTGGCGAGGGCGTGGCCACTAGCGCCGACTGAGCGGCGATCGAACTGTCGCTAGCAGTTGCACCACGTCCACCGCGAACTCCCGCCGCATCCGGGCCCCCCGCCGCTCGACCTCACCGGCCGGCTTGACCTCGCCGTCGTGGTCGCGGACGAAGTGCGCCTCCGCCGCGGCCGCCGTGACGATGAACGACACGTCGGGCTCGGCGAGTGCGTCGCGCGGCTGCCGCTGCTCGCGGTGCAGGAATCGCACTGGCCGAGCCACGAGGGATTCATTGGAACTTCGAGCGCCGTTGCCGACGCGTTCGATCGGCTGCTGACGGAGCGGCCCAATACCGATACTCCGCCACCTGACTGACGCCCAGACCCAACGGCGGCGCCGACGATCGGCCACCTGACACCAGGCTGCGCAACCAAGCATGCCAACAAGCGGCGCCACGTCCGCCCGTGACCATTTCTTGACCAGTCGGCCCGGCCACAGCCCCTCAACCTTGCAACACCGCTATCAGGATCGACGACGATGCGCGTCCTGCAGCCATCCAGCCGCCCGCCACCCCTTGGCACCCCGACTAGAAAAGGAGGGGAAATGATCGACACCACCGACACCATCGACACCGGGCATCGACACCTCCCGTGGCTCAGGCTTCGTGAGCACCTGGCCGGGGATGGACCGGTGGGCAACGAGGCCGCCAGCGCCGCGGTGGCCGACACGCTGGATCCGGGTACCACGTCGGTCGGGACCTGGATCGAGGTGGAGCACCTCGCGCCGACCCCGATCGGGGCAGACGTCGTCGCCGTGGCCACACTGACTCGCGCCGAGGGCGGTCGCCTCGAGTTCGACCTGGCCGTCTCCGAGGGCGGCGGGGTGGTAGCACGTGTTCGTCATCGCCGGCAGGTCGTCGATCGTGCGCGGTTCCTCGACCGGCTGGGCCGCCGCACCCCGTAGCCAGACGCTCTTTCCACGCGGGCAATGTGACCCTCTGCTCCCGACCCCATGCGGCCCGCGAAGAAGCGTGACGAGCGCGACCGGCATTGACCGCGCTCGTCACTCGCGTCGTGGTGCGTTCGCGGCTCCCCTACGAGTCCATCACGGGCTCGTAAGAGAGCGTGTACGCCTCGTCCTTGCGGCCCACCTCCCAGTGCCAGCCGCCGTCGCCCGTCAGCCCGGCCAGCTCGTCCGTCGCCGAGCCGGGGACGACGATCCAGTGCCCGTTTGTCTCCTGCGTGCTCCCGGTCCCCCGGTCCTCCAGGACGAAGCTTCCCTCGCGGCCGCCGACGCGGCCCGTGACGCTCAGGACGCCGCTGAACCGGCGGCTTCCGTCGCCCAGCGTGACGGCGGTGTAGCGGACGACGGCCGTCCCTTCGATGCCACCGGTCAGATCCGACTCCTTCTCGATCACCGACAGCTTGAGGCCGTCATTCTTGGGCCCGTACTCGTGGCGCTGGAAGCGCTTGGTCGTGGAAATTCCCTCGATGGTCGCCTTCATGCGGAACGCACCTCCCGTATTGATTCGGCCTGCGGCTGCCGCAGCTTCTCGGTGAGAAACTGCCGCCATGTCCGGCTGCCGGTCGTGTGCCCGGGCCCCGGCAGGAGCGCGCCTTCGCGGACGGCGCGGGCGCCCGGGATCCGCACCGGCATCACCCAGCGCCGCCGGTGGCTGGCGCGCAGGTAGTCGTGGAGCAGGTCGGCCCAGCTGGTTACCAGCGGTCCGGCGATGTCGGGCGCCCGGCCGGCCGGCTCGCCCAGTGCCAGTTCGACGAGCCTGGCCGCCACCTCGTCCGGATCCACCGGCTTGACGTGGAAGCCAGCCGGCACCAGCGGCACGGGTGGCCTCGCCAGCCGCCGGATGTTGACGAGGCAGTAGTCGTAGAGCTGAGTGGCCCGTAGGATCGTCCAGGGCAGCCCGGACTCGGCCACCATCCGCTCGCACGCGCGCTTTGCCCTCGGGTAGCCCCACGACGCGATGTGGTCGAGGCCGACGATCGAGACGTACACAGGGTGCGGCGTCCCCGCCCGCGACGCCGCCCGGACCAGCTGCCGCGTGGCCTCGACGTCGCCCCTGGTGCTCGTCGCGCAGTGCACGATGGCCGCCACGCCGTCCACGGCCGCCTGCAGTCCCTCCGCTGTGCTCAGGTCGCCGACAACGTACTCGACGGCGTCGGCCGTCTCCCGGCGACGCCGGGTGAGCACCCGCACATCGCGGCTGGCCTCGCGCAGCCGCCGAGCGGTCGGTCGTCCCAGGCGGCCAGTGCCGCCCGTGACCAGCACTTGCTTCGTCATCGCTCCTCCTGTGTTCACCGGCCGCAGCGTCCTTGTCGGCGGCTCGCTGTTACATCGGCCGGGTCCGCTTCGTCAGTGGCGATGACGGATCGCGGACGCGGAAGGTAACGGGAGCGATGACGGTGGACGAGGGAAACTGGCTGGCGGAGCGGTTCGAGGGCCACCGCCCGCACCTCCGGGCGGTGGCCTATCGGATGCTCGGATCGCCGAGCGACGCCGAGGACGCCGTGCAGGAGGCGTGGCTTCGGCTCGGCCGCGCCGATCCGGGCGGCGTGCAGAACCTGGGCGGATGGCTGACCACGGTCGTGGGCCGCGTGTGCCTGGACATGCTGCGCGCGCGGGCGTCACGCCGCGAAGAGGCGATCGCCCCGCAGCTGCCGGACCCGGCTGGCGCCGACCCGCAGCAGGAGGCCGAGCTGGCGGACTCGCTCGGCTCGGCGCTACTGGTGGTGCTGGACACGCTGACCCCCACCGAGCGCCTGGCGTTCGTGCTTCACGACGTGTTCGGCGTGGCATTCAAGGAGATCGCCCCGATCCTGAGCCGCACGCCATCCGCGACCAAGATGCTTGCCAGCCGCGCTCGCCAGCGGCTGCGCACGTCCAGTTCGACGGTGGACGCCGACCCTGTCCGCCAGCGCCAGGTCGTCGCCGCGTTCCTGGCAGCGGCTCGCGAGGGCGACTTGCGCGCGCTGCTCACGATGCTGGCCCCCGACGTCGTCCTCCGCCCGGACGGCGCTGCAGTGCAGGCCGGCGCCCGCCTAGACATCCGCGGCGCATCTGCGGTGGCCGATCAGTTCGGCGTGCGCGCCAGGGGGGCGCATCAGCCCGCGCTGATCGACGGCCTGGCCGGCGCCGTATGGGCGCCAGGCGGTGTTCCGCGGCTGGTGTTCGAGTTCACGATCGTCCGCGGGTTGATCGCCGCGATCGACGTGATCGCCGACCCTGACAGTCTAAGCCGGCGGGAGGTCGTGATCCTGGAGTCGTGAATCGTCTACGGCTACAGCGTCCAGGGTGCGAGCGGGAAGTGGAGCAACCCGTCGCCGAGCTTGATCTCCTTGACCCGCTCCTCCATCTGTCCCCGTTGGCGATGCCAGAGCTCGATCTCGGCCGCGTCGCCCGCCAGGTCGGTGAGGATGAAGGAGTACCCGTAGACGTACTCGACGCGTCCCTTCAGCGCCAATGCGAGCTGCTCGGCGGGTACGTCCGCCGGCGCCGACTGCGGGGGTCCTCACTCAACTCCTCGACCGGTATGCGGACCCGGCGGACGATCAGTCGCAGCGGCTCATGCTCCCAGCCCTTGGGCGTATGGGAGATCTCGGCGATCTCGGCCTGGGGCATCAGCATGGCCGGTCGCCAGGACCGGCTGGAGATCGAGGTGCGGAGTCGGTGCAGTGCCGGCGTCCGCTTCAGCGAGCAGGTGGACCCCACCTCTCGGCGCCGCATCTCCATGAAGAAGGCGATGCTCTCGAAGCCGCTGTCGATGCGAGCACGCACCGGGCCGTGTTCAACGGGCAGCGCCCGCAGCGCTTTCGGTGGAGCCTCTTGGGTCTTGGAGGATGGAGCCAGATGCCGGAGAAGCACCAATCGATGAAGCGGTATCCGCCCGAACTCAAGGAGCGAGCGGTGCGTATGGTCCAGGAAACGATCGAGCAGAACAACGCCGAGCAGTTTGTGGAGGAGATGGTGGTGGCCGACAAGGACAAGGTCCTGATGGAAGACACCGTCAACCTGCGGCTGCTTGAACCAGGCCCGCAGCGACTCCTCACCGATCCCGAGCTGGCGCGCCACCCGACTGACCACCGCGACGTCGATGTGTCGACGTACACGCGGCGGTCGCCCGGGGATCCCGACCCGCTCGGCGAGCCTCGCCATTCGTGAGAGGGGTGCGGTATCATTCCATTCGCGGGTTTGCGAGGCAATGCAGCGCTGGCAACGAGTGTGGACACTCGAGCGACTCCGGACGGCGGGTGGCCTGCTGTTGGTGGCTGTGCTGGTCGTCGGGTCCGGGACGATGCCCTCGCGCCAGGTGGTGCTGCATTGGCTGGCGGACCGATGGTTGCCGCTGCTGAGCGCCCCGCTGTCCGCGGCACTTGCTGCGTTCGGCGCCTTGACGCTGCGAGCGGACCGTCGAACGCCGCGGTCACCCGTTCACATCGGCGGCCGCCTCACAGACTCCCGTGCGTCCTGGCAATCCATCCGTAGGGGAGTGGGCCAGGATCACGGCCCTCACAGCTCTGGCCGCGCTGGTGTTTACCGCACTATCGCTTGGGCCACCCGAGAGCAGATCGTTATCGCAGAGCAGGGCCAGATCACCCGATCGCTGCACCAGATCCGTCGACTAGCTCGTGACGCCGGGGAGTGGGCCTCTCCAAGTACGCCTCGGCGGCATCTTCGCCCTTGGGTATGGCCGGTGCTTCGCCTCGCTGACGGCGCGGCGCCATTCTCATTGTGCAGCCCTTGATCAGACGAGCCTCGGTAGCGTGGGGCCGGCTCCTGGTGGTCGCGGGCTGTCTGGCCGTGCTGGGCGCCATCCTCCTGACCTGGGGGCTACAGACCTCAGCGACCGTGGCGCAGTTGATTTCGGTGGTGCTGGCCATCCCGACTCTGGCCGCGGCGCTGCTGCTACGGCGGGATGCGGGCCCGGCCGTGCTGACGCCCGATGCGGTCGCGGCGGCCAAGGACGTGCTGGCCGGGCTCGTCGAGCAGCAGTGGCGGACCGAGGCGGTACTTCGGTCCCTGGGTAACCCCGACCCAATCCCCGTGCGGTGGCGCGCAACAGTGGACGATGGACTGGTGGACCATCCAGCCAACCTCTCGCCGGCAACGCTTCGACTCACGGCGTCCAGCGACGACATCGCTGCCCTGGCGGCCGAGTTCCGCGCGATGCGGCGACGTCGTCTGGTCATCCTCGGCGGGCCCGGCGCCGGCAAGACCACGCTGGCGGTGCAGTTGCTGTGCGAACTGGTCGCCACCCGCCACGGCCAAGAGGACGAGCCAGTTCCTGTGCTCCTGTCGGTGGCCGACTGGAACCCGCGGAACGTCCCGCGCCTACAGGACTGGCTGGCGTTGCGGCTGGCACAGGACTATCCGGCGCTGCACGCCACGGCCCTGGGCGGCGAGGCATCCGGGGCACTGGCGAGAAGCGGACAGATCCTCCCGGTACTCGACGGCCTGGATGAGCTCCCGACGCCCGCGCAGGCGGCGGTCATCACCGCGGTCAACCGATCGCTCGGCGGTACGGACCAGATCGTGCTGACCAGCCGCACGGCGGACTATCGGCGCGCGGTCGACGCCGCCGGGAACGTGCTCGCCTCGGCCGTAGTCATCGAACCGGACCCGTTGGACCCGTACGCGGCTGCCGGCTACCTGCGGCGCTGCCTGCCGGCCCGGGCCGGCCCAGGATGGGGGCAGATCCTCACCCAGTTGCGCACCACGCCGGCTCCGTCGAACGCACCGATCGCGGCCATTGCCGACGTTGCGGCAACGCCGCTCGGGCTGTGGCTGCTGCGCACCGTATACATCAGACCCGACGCTGAGCCGGCGGTCCTGCTCGATCCCGACCGGTTCCCGGACGCAGCCACGCTGCGCGCGCACCTGTTCGACGGACTGATCGAGTCGGTCATCGCCACGCGTGAACCGAGCGCGGACGCGGCCGACATGTTCCGACCCCGCCGTCGCCACGACCCGACGCAGGTGCGAGACAGGCTCGGCTATCTGGCCAACATCCTCACCTATCCCCGAAACGAAGACGGTTCGGCTCGCACGCACGACCTGGCGTGGTGGCAGATCGCGCGGGCCACGCGTGCACTCAGCCGCGCGACCAGGCTCAGCATCGGGCTCACGATCGGGCTCACGATCGCTCTCACTAGCACGCTCTCGACCAGCGTGGCGGCGGGCCTCAGCGACGGCCTCACTCACGGTCTGGGGTACGGGCTGGCCCTTGGGCTGGCCGCAGGGGCCGCGGTCACGTTCACCACACGGAACTGGTCACTCCAAGCACCCGGGTTCGCCAACCTGCACCGCCACGGAGCACAACCACGACCGTCGTTTCGGCCCTCAGTCAATCTGACCCGAAGCCTCGCGCTCGGGCTCGCTGCCGGACTGGGGTTGGGCCTCGCGGTCGGCCTGCAGGATGGGCTGGCCGCCGGACTGATGGCCGGACTGGCGATCGGAAGCGCGATCGGCGCCGCCCTTGTACTCGGCGCCGGGTTTACCACCTGGGCCGAGGCGCCCACACCGGCAGGTCGAGCCGACACCCCACTGGCCAACTGGCGAGCGGACCGGACCCTCAACCTTCTGCGCGCCATCACGATCGGCGTCACCGCCGGCCTGATCGGCGGCCTGGCCGGGGGAATCGCCGCCGGGCACTCGGAAGCTCACCCCCCCGCCCTCGCCATCGGGTTGACCGTCGCGGTCGCGCTTGGCCTCCCGACTGGTCTCGCCACCGGGCATCATCACGCGTGGATGGCGTACGTGATCGCAACCAACCGCGCCGCCCTCGCCGGTCGGCTGCCCCGAGGGCTCATGTCCTTTCTGGACGATGCCCACCGGCTTGGCCTGCTTCGCGCCGTCGGCCCGATCTACCAGTTCCGGCACGCCGAGCTTCAGGAGCACCTTGCAGGTGCCTACCGCCGGTCCCAGCGTTAGGATCGCGCCGGAGCGGCAACGCGACCGTGGCTACCGCAGCAGCCGTTGACGAGCCGGCGACGGCCCCGCGGCGGGTGCCGCGCCTCCCGATAGGACCGTGACCTGCGGTGCCATGGGGCTCATCCTGGGTACCTCCTCGGCGCCAAGTCCTCGAGAAAGCCCCCTGTCACCGCCCTTCCGAGCGAGGTTCCCACGCCATCCAGACGTCGGTCCCCACCGGTTAGTACGCCGCTCCCGCGAGTACGGGAGCGGTGGGACGGAAGGTGGTTGGTCGGGGAGGCGGGACACTATTTGAACAGCCGGACCGATCCGGAAGGACGCGGACTGATCTGCGCCTTGCACGGCCACCAGGGCCGGCTCGATGAGTTCGCCCAGGCGTTCTCCGCCTACGCCGCTACTCGCCTGAGTACAGGCGATCCATGTCCACGAGCTCGACGTCCCTCGCGCGGTCCGCTTCGGTGACGAGGTCCGGCTCGAACCCTGCCCGGCTGAAGAGGAGAAGCCGGGCCGCCGGCTGGTTCATGACTCCTCGGACATGACGCAAACGCTCGAGCTCACGAAGCCCAACCGGCTCCGAACGCCACTTGGCCTCGCCGATGGGCCAGGACACGCTCCCCGGAATTGGGCATGCGTTCGATCGCGACCACATCGAGCTCGTGCTGGTGGCGATGCTCGGAGCAGTTGATCTCCGTGCGTCCCACCTGGCTGGCGGTTCCTCCCAGGGTATCGGGGGAGGCATGCTGCATTGACCACTCCCGGGCCAGATCCTCGAAATGCGGCCCGTAAATCCTGCTCGAAACGGTGTCAGCCTGCTGAGCCCAGACTCGCTCGCCATCACGGCGGACGAGCCGCGATTCGTTCGGCGCGATCACCAGTTGGTGGAAGCGGAGCATCGGTTCGGCGATCCGGTAAGTCGCCCTGTTCTCGCGCAGCGCGTCTCTGCTCCGGACGACCAGCCTGGTCTCCTCCAGGACCGAGAGGGGGTGGGACAGCGCGCTCTCCTTGCGGCCAACGGCATCGGCGATCTGGCCACGCCGAGTCCGGCCGGCGGCGATCGCCGCGAGCACAGCGAAGTAGAGGGACAGCTCGCCCACCTCCGGCTCCTCGGCCAGGAGCACCCGTCCTTCCCGAAAGAACGCGGTCGACGGGTTGAGCAGCCTGCGTGCCACCCACCGATCGAACTCCGCTGCGACACGCGGCTGGTCCCCCTCGCAGAAGTCCCGGTAGGCGGGTGTCCCTCCCAGCAGCGAGTGGAGGCGGAACGCCAGCCCGGGGTCTGCTGCGATCTCCCAGAACCGGGCCGATTCGCGAAAGCCGAACGGGTGCACCATCATCTCGCGGCTGGCCCGACCGCGCGGAGCCGCCGTCCCCCCCAGGAGCCGGCTCATCACGGTGAGGGCGCTGCCGCAGAGCAGGAGGCGAGCACGCGAACGCTGCCGGGCCCGTCCCCGAGGACTCAGCGCGCGCTGGATGATCGATGGGATCTCCGGGGCGGTCCTCAGCAGGTATGGAAGCTCGTCGACGATCACCGGCAGTGGCCGCTCCCGTTCCCCGAGCGCCAGCAGGGCGTCCACCACCTGGTCCCAGCCGGAGAACGCCACCGGGGCCACGGCGCCCGTGAATGCCCGGTACGCCTCGCTCATCGCCGCCAGGTTCTGCGCGGAGGCCGCCGTCCGTACAGGATGGCCAGGGTCGCCCCCGGGACCGTGCTCGTGGCGAACGATGCCAGATCGGACCATTCGACCTCGCGGTCGAACAGCACATCCGGCTTCACGATAGCATCCATAGATGCAGTTATGGTAACTCCATCTACCGATAGCCTGCACGGTGGACGACTGGTGCGCCAACTGGCTGAATCACCTCCGCCCAGCACGCTAGCGCCCGTCTGGCTGGGTGACGCAGGCACCCGATGGGTTGGCCCCTCGGAATACCTTGGACACCAAAGCGGCGTCGTGGCTATGCTTGTTGGCACGGTGGTGCTCGTCCGGTCAGGCGTGTCATTCCACTCGGTATGAGAGGGGCCGAAACCGTTGGCACTTCCATAGCGGCGCCGGCGGTGGTCCCTTGATGGCAGTGGGATCGGCCTTGCCGGTGGCGTCATCGTGGCATGCATCTGAGACACTCTATGAGAGCTGCCGCCGAAGCCCCTTGCGCCACCCCTCGTCCGCGCTGAGTACCTCGTACCCCACCGCCTCCTGCGGGATCCTGCGGCCCGAGGCCAGCACCGCCCCTGCCCGGGCGCGCAGCGGCTCGGGCAGCCACTCCAACTCCGGGCCGGGCTGGGTCCGGGCGCGGCCCGCCATCGGGCGGGGTTCCCGCGCGAGCAGGAGCTCGTAGAGCGCGACCGCCGGCTCCACCGCCGGCAGGGGCGCCGGCAGGGGCACCGGCCGCAGCCCGGCCGCGCGCAGGCTCGCGGTGGCCGGGATGGTCAGGCCCTCCACGTCCAGGTCGCCGAAGTACAGGACGCGGCTTGGACGAACCGGCAATTCCTCCGCGTACGCCACCGACCCGATGAAGTGCTTGCCGGCGCCGTACGCCACCACCCCGAACAGCTCTCCACCCTCGAGCAGCTGGCGGAACGTCGCGTACGCGGCGCTGTTCTCCAGCACCAGCATCGTCGGGCGGTCGCTCAACCGCGAGTAGACGAACGGCGGCGGGGCCGGTGCGCAGCGGAGCAGCTCCAGCGTCAGCCGGCCGGCGACGAACAGACGACCGGCCCGGAGCCCGTCCAACCGCTTCTCGTCGCCGAAGAGCGCGAGCGAGCGTTCCTGCACGGGCACCACCGGCCGTCGGGCACCGCCGTCGGCGAGGAACCGGGCCACCGCCTCCAGGACCGCCACGTCCTCGCGGCTCGCCGGCGGGGAGAGCCCGGCCGCCCAGCGCAGCTCTCGGGGCCACGGATGACGGGCGGCGTCCGGGCGGGCCGGGCGCGGCGGGGCGGGAGCCGTCAGCGTCACGTAGGCCGGCAGCGGCGGCTGCGCGGTCCGGTCGTACAGCCTCCGCTCCCGCGGCAGGGTCAAGTGCTCACCGGCGGCCAGCTCGTCGATCACCGCGCGCAGCCGCTCGCGCTTCGACGGCGACGTCGCCAGGTGGGGCTCCGCCTCCCACAGCGCGCCGCGCAGCACGTCGCGGTCCACGCGGCGTCGGCCCAGCGCGGCGGCCGCGGCCAGCACGTGGCGGGCGGCCGGCGACAGCGTCACGACGGGCGGCGCGCGACCAGCTCGGCTGCCGTCAGGCCGTCGCCCATCGGGTCGTCGTTCGCCACCAGGTACTTGCGGCGGCCGTCGCGAGAGCGCACCGGCCGGATGCCGACCACCTTCGGGTAGTGCGAGATCGCCTCCCGGTCGCGCACGCCGGTAGTCGCGATGAGCTGGACGCCCATCTTCCTCGCCACCGTCTGCTGCAGCTTGATCAGCTGCTCCAGCGACGCCTTGCCGATCGGGTTGTCCAGCAGCAGCGCGCCTGTCACCCCGCCTGGGTCGCCCTGCCGCTGCACCCGCTGGTTCACGAATGCGCAATACAGCAGGATCGCCGTCGTCAAGTCCTGGCCCTCGGAGAACTTCATCGCCTCCACGGCGTACCGCTGAGTGGTCAGGATCGCGTCCGGCTTGAGCAGCGTGACCAGGAACGCGCTGCCGGGCTCGCCCGCCGCCGGGCGGCGCGTGTTGGCCTGGCGCAGCGCCTGGCGCAGCATCGCCAGCCCGCTGCGTGCCGGCATCTGTTCGCGGTTCACCCAGTCCTCCACCACGCCGCCGACGCGCAGCTCCCACTCGTCCTCGGCGCGCGGCCGCTCGAAGTGGACGCGGACGAACGGCTCCCCTCCCCACGCCCCCAGGTCCTCGGGCAGCCGCGACGCCTCGCCGATCCGGCTCAGGTCGCGGAACGCGTCCTTCACGACCTTGACCAGGCCACCGACAACCATCCGGCGGTCGGTCTCGGCCGACTCGATGTCGGCGCGCAGCGGCGCCAGCCGCAGCTCCAGCTCGCCCGCCAGCGCGGCCACGTGCTCGGCCAGCGGCCCGGCATCGGCGATCCGTGAGGTCAGCCGGGGGCCGAGCCGCTGGTACCCGCGCTCCTCGGCCAGGTGTTGGAGCTGCCGGCCGGTGCGGGCGGCCGCGGTCCGGGCCTGCTCCGCCTCGACGCCGTTTCTCTTCAGCTCGGCGACTATCCGGGACACGACCTCCCGCGCCCGCTCGACGTCCTCGGCGTACGGCTCCGCGTCCGGCGCCTCGGGCAGATCGGCCGCCGCGGCCAGCGTGTCCACCGCGCCGCGCAGGCCCTGTGCCCGTTCCCGTGCCCGGGAGCCACGGGCCTGCGCCTGGCCACGCTGGCTGTTCAGCGAGTTCACCCTGCTCTCCGCCTCGCGCTCCTCGGCCCGGTACCGCTCCTCCAGGCCGAGCGCAGCGTCAAGCGTGGAGGCGACGAGCGGGGCGTCCAGCGGCATGCGCTCGCGCCCGGCCGCGTCGCGCCCGGCCTCGCGCTGCTGGAGCCCGGCCTGCTGCCGCCCCTCGGCGGCGACCGCCGCGTCATACGCCTCCTCGGC
>VBJR01000226.1:0-15381 GCA_005880175.1 Chloroflexota bacterium | reverse complement strand
CTCCTCGGTGGCGCGCGTCCGCGGAGCGAGCTCACGCAGCCGGTCGCACACCGCGTCCAGCGCCGCGGCGATCGCCTCCGCGCCGACCTTCCGGCGGTACGCCCGGTCCCGGTCCTCCCACACCTGGCGCAGCTCGTCGAGAGAGCGCTCCGCGAGGCCGAGCTCCTCCTCGACCCCGGACGGCAGCCCGCCGGCCTGCCGCTCCCACTCCTCAGCGGTGGCCCGCTTCCTCGCCGCCTCGTCCCGAGCCAACTCGGCCTGGCGCGCCTCCTGCTCGGACTCCAGAAGCGTCGCCGCCCGGCGGTCTGCCGCCGCCTGCATGCGGGCCGGGCCGTCGGCGACGGCGGCGCGCCACGCCGGCTCCTGTATTTCGCTGGAGGCCAGGCCGCGCAGCTCCGCGAGGACGGCAGGGATCCGCTGGCTCCGCTTCAGCAGGTCCTCGCGCTCGACCTCCAGGCTGGCGGCGTCCTGTTCGAGCGTGGCGTCCCGCTCCATCAGGGCCTCGTCCCGCGCCTCGACGCCACGGATTCGCCGATCGAGGTCGGTCACCTGCTCATCCAGCGCCGTCAGCATTCCGGTGGGCCACCGCTGGTGGAAGACCGACAGGCGCGCGCGCAGGTCCCGAACGGCGTCCAGCCGGCAGCGCACCGCGGCGAGCTCGTCGTCCACCGCCGACAGGCGATCGGCGAGATGTGCCAGCTCGTCCTCCCCGGCGGCGCGGTCGAGCAGCGCCGGGTGGGGACGCCACAGCCGGGCGGCACCGCCGCGGCCGGGGGACAGCTCCTCCACCGCTCCAAGCGCGACTACGCTGGTCGGGTGGACGCCCGATGCCTCCAGGGCGTCGAGCGCCGGGCCCAGCTCCTCGGGGTCGTTGAGCAGGATGCCGCCGGCCAACTCGGGCGCGGAGATCAGCGTGGCGGCGGCCGTCTCGGCTCGCATCCGGCGCAGGTACTCCCAGCCGGGATACGCCGTAGCGACGCCCGCCTCCTTGAGGACGTCCAGCGCCCGCTCGACGTCGAGCGCCGGCGGCAGGTATCCGGTTGACTCCAGGGCCGCCCGGCTGTGCCGGTCGGTCGCGGCGCCCAGCTCCGTGGCGACGAGCGCGGCCGACAGCTCCTGCGCGCGACGCTCCAGCGCGGTCTCCAGCCGCTCGCGCTCGGCCCACAGGTCGGGCCGCGCCACCTCGCAGACCTCGCCCAGAGCGGCGTCGGCCCAGAGGGCCTCGCGGTCGCGGGACAGCTCGGCGATGCGTGCCTCGGCCTGCCGGCGCTCCCCGTCCAGGCCCTTGCGCTCGCCCGCCGCCTCCAGACGCCGTTCCTGGAGCCCGGCGCGCTCGCCCTGGATGGTCTTGAGCCGCTGGCCGATGGTGACCAGGCGGCCGGCGACGCCCGACTCCTCGGCCTGCCAGCGCGCCGCCGCCGCCTCAGCGGTCTCCCCGGCGCCGAGCAAACCGGCCGTCCGCAGCCGGCCGCGCTCGTCGTCGAGCGCCCGCAGCAGCCTGGTTGCATCCGCGACCTGCGCCTCCAGCCGTTCGAGCTCGCCCGCCGCCTGCTCGGCCTCCCGCCACGCGGCCTGCGACCGGTCACCGTGGCCGCTGGCCTGGCCACGGAGGCTCCGCTCCTCCTGGCGAGCGGCAGCCGCCAGCTCCAGGAGGCGCAGGCGGAGCGCGGAGCCGGCCCGCTCGGCCGCCAGGCGCCGCGGCTCCGCGTCGCGCTCGCGCTCGGTGAGCTGCGCCTGCAGCTCTTGCTGCCGGAGCTTCAGCGCTCGCTGCTGCGCTACCGGTTCCGACAGTCGCCAGTCCTCGGCCTGCCGCTTGTGCCGCTCCTTGCGCCCCGAGGCCGTCCGCAGCTCCTCGCGGGCCGTCTCCCAGCGATGGACGGCGACCAGATAGGCCGCCTCCAGCGCCAGCGCCTTCAGGTGGCTGCGCTCCTGCTGCGCCTCGTTCGCCTCCTCGTCGAGCCGGCGGCGCTGCTCCTCGGCCTCGGCGGTCTCCGCCATGGCCAGCTCCAGCGCGCGCTGGAGCTGGCCGCGCAGCCCCGCCGCCTCAGCCAGCAGCTCGCGCAGCCGCTCCTCCAGCCGCTCCTTCCCGGCCACGTTGTCCCCGTGGGCCCGGAGCGCGGGCAGCGCCCGCTCGATCAGCTCCAGCTCGCAGCGCTGCTCCGGCAGGCGGCGCAGCTTGGCGGCGTACGTCCGGACCTCGCCCTCGATCGTGTCCAGCGCCTCGCGCGGCGTCACCACGCCGGCCACGAAGTCCACGAACTCGTCGGAGGTCCGGAACTGCATGAAGCCGGTGGCGGCCTCGCCTTCGCCCGCGTTCATCTGAAGCTGGTAGCGGATGATCTCCGGGTCCAGGCCCTGCCGGCGGAGGTGGCCCGCCCACACGCCGTCCTTGTCTGTGGTCACCAGCTCCAGCTCCGGGTGCGCACGTGAGAGACGGTCCAGCTCGGCGTGGAAGCCGGCGAGGTCCAGCCGCCGGCCCTCCACCGCCCAGGGCACCGAATCGAGGTCGAGCACACCGGGGAGCGGCCGGAACGAGAAGAAGAGGTCGGGCAGCGTCGTGCCGGCGAACCCGGCCTTCCGCTCGACGGCGCGGCCCGTGACGAGCCTGGGACGGCTGTCCTCTCCGGTCAGGGAGAGCTGGATCGGGTCGCCGACCCACCGGGCGGTGACGTAGCTGGTGTCGCTGTCCAGCACGTGATCACTGAAGCGGGCGTTCTCCTTCTTTCCCTTGAGAAAGTCGCGCGCACCCGGCAGCAGGTGCGCGAAGAACAGGCCGAGCAGGACGGTCTTGCCGCCGCCGTTGCGCAGCCAGACGACGGTGTCCACCGGCCGGCCCCGGTCGTCCAGCGCCGAGATGGTGAGGTCGTCGATGCGGCAGTCCGGCGCGCCGATGTGGATGAACCGGGCCCGCTCCAGGAACAGCATCTAGGCGTTCTCCCGACGGAGCTTCTGGAGCACGGAGAAGGCGTGCTGCGAGGCCATCGCGCGGACCTGGACGCGCAGGCGCGGCAGACCCCGGAACCGGCGCACGCCGCCCGCCGACGGCTCCTCGACCACCAGGCCCCACTCCACGAAGTCCTCGAGCGTCTGCTCGATCAGGTCCACCGTTGCGCTCTGGCTGCGGCGCCGGCGGTCGGTGCCCTTCACCTCGGGCTGCCGCAGATAGAGCTGCCAGGCCATGTCCAGGCCGGGCTCGTCGTCGCGCTCGCCGGGCCGTCCGCGCAGTTGCTCGCACGCGGCGCGCAGGAAGTCGTCCACCTCGCGCGCCATGAGCGGGGGCAGGCCGCTGTCCTCCAGTGAGCGCTGCGTCGGGAAGCAGTAGGCGGCGATGCCGAGGACGATCAGGCCGCGGACCACGCGCCGGTCGAGCTCGTCGCTCTTCCGGTACTCGCTCAGCCGGAACCCGAACGGCGAGTCCAGATCGGCCCCGATCAGCAGCGCCCGGTCGGTGACGTCCAGCACGCGCAGGTCCAGCCCGGACGCCATCGCGTCGAAGACATCGCGGAACTCCTCGTCAGTCCGGTACAGGTTCAGCAGCTCGGCGTAGCCCGACTCCCGTCCCGCGTACGCCCGCGGGCGGCAGGCGAAGCCGAGGAGCCGGGCCGCGTCCGCGATCTGCTGGCGGGTGATGGTCACGGCTCGGCGCGCGTGAGCGCCAGCTCGTCGCCGGCGTAGTCGGGATGGTCCAGTCGGCCGCCGGTGCGCTCGGCGGTCAGTCCGCGGGGGACGAGCCGCCAGGTCTCCGCCTCGTCGCCCCAGGCGACCTCCCCGCCCGCGTCCATGAACGCCTCCAGCCCGCCCAGCGCGACCAGGCGGGCGGCGCCGGGCGGCGAGCCGGGCGCGGACGCCTCCGACAGCAGCCGGCTGAGCGGCGTGCCGCGATGGTCCCTGCCGAGCAGCTCGCGCGCGAAGGCCACCGCCTCCGGCGTGAACCGCGGCTGCGCCTCGTCCTCGTCGTCGAGCTCGACCGGCACGACCGGCCGCAGCGCGACCTGGCGCTCCGCGCGCGCCCGCCACAGGTGGTCGGCCACACGGCTCACGCTGACGAGCGCGGGCGGCAGCGGCGGGACGGTGCCGGCCGCGAAGGGAGTCAGCACGTCGTCGGCGGGCGCCACCGCCAGCCCGAGCACCGGCAGGAGAACGTCCGCGTGCATCGCGACGAGCGCGGGGCTGGGCGGCGGCGCCAGACGCTGGCTGGCGTGCTGCTCCAGCAGCCTGGTACGCGCGTCCATCAGGAGGGTGTGGAGCTCCCGGTGGTACCGGTTGCAGTCCTCGAGGAGCTCCTTGATCTGCAGGAGCGCCTGCCGCTGCCCCGGCTCCGCGGCCGCGGCGTGCCGCTCGGCGACGTCCTCGATGATGGCGGCCTCCTCGCGCAGGCGCTCGTCCACGTGCCCGTACGCCCGCTCGATCTCGGCCATGACGCGGCCCGCCCAGTCGACCTGCCCGATATCGCGCTGCGCGGTGAGGATCGCCTGCTGGATGGACCCCTGGTATGCCTTCGACAGCCGGCGCATCCGCTCCGCCGACTCGGCCGCGCTGCGAAGGCGGCCCCGCTCGACCTGGAGCCGGAGCACGTAGGCGGCCGCGCGCTCCGCGCTCTCGATGTCCACGTCCATGACGTCGAGCAGCAGGTTGATCGCCTGCGGTGTGGCGCGCAGCTCGATCGAGCCGTCGACGGCCTGGTCCGGGGTGACCAGCTTGACGTCGGACTGCCGGGGGTGGCCGGGGCCGTAGGGGTCGCGGAACGAGAGTGTGAACGCCCCGGCGCCCTCGTTCTCCAGCGCGGAGAGGACGAGCGTGGCCACCTCGCGGTGCTCGCCGGCGCGGCGCTTCGGCGCCATGGCGCCCGCCAGGTGGCCCACCTCCTGCTGGACCTCCTCCAGCGGGACGCCGCGCAGCGGGTTCTGGTGGTCGGCGATGTAGTCGATCGCGGCGAGCTGGAGGGCGAGCAGGTCGTACGGCTCGTACTTGTCCGGCCCGCCGCCGCGCATGCCCTTGTGAAGCTCGAGCTGGTGGAGAGGCTGCGTATGCAGCAGCGCACGCAGCCGGCGCAGGAAGCTCTCGCGCGCGAGGTCCCCTTGCGGCATCCCCTCCTGATCGTCGTCGCGCTCGGCCGCCATGGTCAGAGATGGACGATAGCGAAGCCGCCGCGCCTGCTACCACCGCGCCGACGACCTCCCCGGCCGCGGCCAGGCTGGCTCGGGTCTCGGCCGGAGCCGGGGCTCGGCGGGCGATCACCCTGGGTGTCCGGCCGGCATTTGGGGCCTCCCGTCGGGGAAATGGGCCTCCAGGCCACCGGCTGCATCAGATGCCGGGCGCTGCTGAAACCTCGCCAGCTCCCGGTTGACGGCGGCGACGCTGAAGGCCTCGGGATGGAACCGGGCGCCGCCCAGGAACTGTTTGACCTCGCGGTAGCGAGGGCCCCTGCGGCTGCGCAGGGCCTCCAGCATCTCGTCGTACCCGGCCCACCCACCGCAGTCCTCGGGAGGGCAGGCCCTCGCGCCGTCCAGGCAGCGCGGGTATGCCACAACGTCCTGGACCGGGCATATCTCCTCCACCTCGATCTCGTGGACCCAGGAATCGCCGAAGTCGTAGAGGTAGATCAGCCGGACGCCGACGCCGAGCTGATCCAGGGTGACGTCGGCCTCCTCCATCTCCTTCACGGGCTCGAGTCGACCTTTCCTCCAACGCCGCTGTCGGGGGACGCCGAACGCGTGACGGTGACAGTCCTCCCAGCCCATCGTCCACTGGAGGATCAGGTGGAGCTCGGCGAGCGATGTCCGGGACCGGACCTGGAGGCGCCGCCAGATCGGCGGATCGATGTACATGAGCGTGACCTTGAGCTGATGGACCGTCACTCGATCACCTCATCGCCGGGCGCTACCGCGCACCACCGCCGGTCGGCGCAGCCGTCGCAGAGCACGCGATCATCCAGACGGACCGCGGCGCGCGGCTTGCGGCAGTCGGAGCAGCGGCTGGTGCCCGGGGTCGTCACGCCGTGTCCCAGCGCGCCTTCGCCCGCTCGAGGAAACCGGGCTCGGGTCTGGGCCTCGATCCGCTCGCGATCCTCTCGAACTCGGGCATGAACCCGGTCTTCCGGCGATGCCGCTCACGAACCTCGGACACGATCCCCTCCCAGATGTCCGGCCTGCCGGACTTCAGCGAGCACCTCCTGGCCCGCCGCAGGTGCTCCAGAGCGGCATCGTAATACCGGCTCTTGCCCTGGTCGAGAATCCGTACCGCCTGCGCGCGCCAGAGGCGCGCCGCCTCGGCCGGATAGCGTCGATCGAGCTTCCTCGCTGCCGGTTCGAGGGCGAAGTGGCTCACGCCCTCCAGCGCCTCGTCCGAGGTGCGTGCGATCAGCTGACCGAGCCGGTCGATCTCCCTCGTGTGCACCAGCAGGTCCACGAGCGAGTACAGGTCGGTCTGCATGGCGGCCTCGACCGCCTTCTCGTGCCAGGCCGGCCGCGCCGCCGTCGGCACGAACTTGATGAGGTCGTCATAGCGGTGCCGGCTGGGATGCTCCCGATATCGAGCCCACACCGCATCGAGCGCCTCCTTCTCGCGTCCCAGCTTCTTCAGCACCCGGCCCTTCAGCTCGGCCAATCGGATCTCGGCCCCGGAGCGGCCTCTCCGCCCGTCGAGCGCCAGGCCGCGGTCGATCCAGGTCAGGGCGTCCTCCGGCCGGCGGCGACCGACCAGCATCGTCGCCATGGCATGGCAGTCGTCCGGGGTGACTCCGGTGTCCTCCGCCAACCCGGCGTAGGCTTCGACGTCCTTCTGGGCCAGGAGGAGGGTGCGAAGGACGTCATCCCACCGCCCGCGAGCGCCGGCCGCCCGGGTGGCTTCGAAGCGGGCACGGACCTGGCCGGCGAAGGCGGCGAGCCCGGCCCGGTCGAGCACCCTGGCCGCGCCGGCCGGCAGGTCAAGAGTGAAGCCGAACTGGTCGTCGTCCATCCACCTCAGCAGGCGCGCCGCGGTCTCGTCCGGAGACGCGCGCATGGCCTGGCGAGCCCGGATCCAGCCCTGGAACAGCTCGGTGACGAACATCCCCAGGTCTCCGCTGGAGTCGTCTACCTCGTTCGCCTTCTCCTGGCAGCCGGCCACGAACGCCTCGTACAGTGCCGTGGCTCGCTGCGGCTCGGACTCGACGAGCCGCGCCAGGTCACCCGCAACCTCGTCCAGCTCGGAGACGAAGGTGAAGCAGGCCCGCTCGGAGACGAAGCGGCCGGGGTCCAGGGCGGCCTCGATCGCGCTCTCGAGCGGATCGCTCGACCGCCGTGCGCGAACGCGGCTCGGAGAAGGAGGCATGGCCGGTCGATCCTAGCAACCGCGGCGTCGTGGCTGCAAAATATGGGGTCTGAATGGCTGTCGAAGCACATGATGTGCCGGCTCTACGACTGGGCGCGTTCATCGGCGAGGTCACGTTCCTGCCGGCCGACCCGCCCCGTGACGCGGCCTTCGCGCTCTGGCGGCCCGCGCCCGGGTTCGTCCCGCACGCCCGGGTTCGCCTCTGGACCGCCGGCTCCCATGGAGTGACGGCGGAGGAGTTGGAGGCCGGTCTGGCACCCGTCTCGGCCGCCATCCCCTGGCTCGTGCAGACCCCGATCCGGGGCAGCGCAAGCCTGCTCGCCTGGCGCGCCGCGGTGCGGTCCGGCCTCGCACTGGTGGCCCGCGGCAGGCTGCGGCCCTCGGTCAGCCCCGCCGGGTACGACTGCTGGGCGGTTGGGCCCCTCGACGACGACGACGCTGGTCTGCTCGCCGCCCTGGCGGGGGCGCTGCCCGCCCAGGCTCACGCCGTGCCCCTCCCGGGCGATCCCTCCCGCGTCTACGGTCCGGCCGCTCTGATCCATGCCTGCTGGGACTCCATCGCCGACACGCTCCCTCGGACGGCCGGCGCCGAGGTCGCCTTCGGGGGACCGTTGTTCAGCCACCCGACGCCGCATCCCGTCAGGCACATGGTGTCGCGGCTCCTCCCCGGCGGTGAAATGGACGAGACCGTCGTCCGTCTCCGGGTGCGCCTGCCTGCCGGCGCTGCGCCGCGGCTCGAGCTGGACCGCCCACTCGCGACGGGCTACGAGGCGCTGGCCGCGCTCCACCGCGGATCGCGACGCTGGAGGCCTCTGGAGCGCCTCGTGGCGAACGGCGCCACCATGCTCGCCCACGCCGAGCTGGAGGACCTCTTGGACGCGCGGCCCAGCCTGCGCGAGGTGGGCGTGGACGTCGCGCTGCCCGAGATGGAGGCGGCCGAGGTGCGGGCGGTGGTCGGGTCCGAGGCGGAGGTGGACCGGCCCGTCCTCAGGCTCGACGCGCTGCTCGACTTCCGGTGGGAGCTGGCGGTCGGCTCCGAGCGTCTCACCGACGCCGAGGTGGCCGAGCTGGCACGGTCCAACCGTCGCCTCGTGCGCTTCCGCGACCGGTGGCTGCAAGTCGATCCGGAGCTGCTGGACCTGACTCGCCGCGAACCGCGTCGAGAGCTGCCGGCCGCGGAGGCGCTGGCGGCGGCGCTGACCGGGACGATGATCGTCGGCGGGAGGTCGCTCAATGCCAGCGCGGCCGGCCGGGTCGCGGCGCTGGCCGGCCGGCTGCGCGAGCTGGCCGGCCCGCGGGAGGAGCCGGAGCCCGAGGGCTTCTCCGGGGCGCTTCGCGGCTACCAGCGCAGGGGCCTGGCCTGGCTCCGTGACCTTTGCGAGCTCGGTCTCGGCGGCTGCCTGGCCGACGACATGGGCCTGGGCAAGACGATCCAGGTCATCGCCCTGCACCTCGCCCGGCGCGGAGGCCCGATGCTCGTCGTCTGCCCCGCCTCCCTGATCGGCAACTGGGAGAGCGAGCTGCACGCCTTCGCGCCGGCCGAACGGGTCCGCCGCTACCACGGGGAAGCGCGCGAGCTCGATGACCTCGGCCCGGGCGAGGTGACGCTCACCACCTACGGCGTGCTGCGGCGGGACGGTGCCAGGCTCGCCGAGGTCCAGTTGCGCCGGCTGCCGGCGCGAGCCCGGATCGCTCTCACCGGGACGCCGGTCGAGAACCGCCTGCTCGACCTGTGGGCCATCCTCGACTGGACGACCCCCGGCCTGCTCGGCTCGCGGCAGGCGTTCGCTGACTGGACGGCCGCCATCGATCGCGGTGCGGACGAGATGGCTGAGACGCGGCTCCGACGGCTCGTGCAGCCGTTCCTGCTGCGGCGTCGCAAGAGCGATCCCGGCGTGGCTCCGGAGCTGCCCCCCCGGATCGAGACGGACCACATGGTCGCCCTCACCCCCGAGCAGGTCGGCCTCTACGAGGCGTTGATCCGAGAGACGGAGTCGACCATCCGGAGCAGCGAGGGGATCCAGCGCCGCGGGCTCGTGCTGAAGCTGATCACGCTGCTGAAGCAGGTCTGCAACCACCCGGCGCAGTACCTGCGCGAGAAGGGGCCGCTGGCCGGGCGCTCTGGCAAGCTGGACGCGCTCGACGACCTGCTGGAGGTCATCCTCGACGATGGGGAGTCTGTGCTGCTCTTCACCCAGTACGTGGAGATGGGCAGGCTGCTGGAGCGCCACCTGCGGGGCCGCTGCGCGACCACCTTCCTGCACGGCGGGGTGCCGGCGAGACGGCGTGACGAGATGGTGCGCCGGTTCCAGGCAGGCCAGGTGCCGGTGCTTCTGGTCTCCCTGCGGGCCGGCGGCTTCGGACTCAATCTCACACGCGCCAGCCATGTCGTCCACTTCGACCGCTGGTGGAACCCCGCGGTGGAGGACCAGGCCACGGACCGCGCCCACCGGATCGGACAGAGCCTAACGGTGCAGGTCCACCGCCTCGTCGCGGAGGGAACGGTGGAGGACAGGATCGCGGCGCTCCTGTCCAGCAAGCGAGATCTCGCCGACCGTGTCGTGGGCGCCGGCGAGGCATGGGTCAGCGAGCTCTCGGACGAGGAGCTCGGCCAGCTCGTGAGGCTCCGGCGTCCATGCATGGACGAGAGCCTTCCGCTCACCGTCAGGGACCTGCACGTCGGGCCCGGGGAGGCGGCCGGCCGCGTGGTCGGAACGGGTGCATCTCACCGCGTGACCATTCACGTCGGCGCGCTGACGGACGGCGCCTGGGATGGAGTAATCGGCGCGCTCGCGGCCGATCCCGCGCTCGTCGCGGCGATGCTCGACGGCGAAGTGCCAGCGACGCTCACGGCGGCCGCGCGGCCGTACACACTAGAGCCGTCGGCCCGGGAGCTCCGTTCGGAGTGCACCTGCCGGCGCCGGGCGGAAGGCTGCGCGCACGTCGGCGCCCTCTGGGGCGAGGTGCTGGAGGAGCTCCGGCGCCAGCCCGCGCTGCTCCTCGCGCTGCGCGGTCGTGGCCCCGCCAGCCTGGCCTCGGACGCCCGCCGCCTGGCCGCGCTCGCAGCCCGGGATCAGGATGCCGGGGCGGACGCGGCGGCGGCGTACGAACGCACGGCGCGCGGCCTGCCCGGGACTCCGGAGGTTCAGACGCCGGCCGCCTCCTCCCGCCCTGAATCGTGGGTAGAGCAGGACGTCCTGCCTCACCAGCGGCTCCTCGATCAGGCGGCTGACGCCGCCAGCCGTGCCCTGGACATCCTGCGGGGGACCGGCGACGGCTGCCTCGACCTGGATCGTCAGACCGACGTGGCCCGGATCGGATCGTCGCTGGCAAGTCCCTGGGACGTGAGCAATCTCGCCTGGAGAGCGGGGATGTCCCCCGTCGAGCTCGAGCGGCTGATCCGGGCCTGGCAGGCACGGGGCAGCGGGCAAGTGACCGGCGTGGAGCGATCGCCTGTACCGGCCAGCGTGGAGCAGCTCGAGCTGTTCGACGGCTGATGGAGACTTCGAACACGCCGCGCACCGTGCTCGGCGCGTGGCGGATCATCGAGAAGGAGCTGTGGGACAGGGAAGCCATCGACCTGATGGGGCCCGCTGTCATGGAGTTCGGCCGGGATGAGACCGGCCTGTTTCGCTTCATCGCCGTGGAAGGCGGAATGGACTGTCGTCACGAGCAGCGCGACGGACGCCCGCACGTCGAGTTCAGCTGGGAGGGCGATGATGATGGCGACCCTGCCCATGGACGCGGCTGGGCGGCGCTGGCGGACGACGGGTCGCTGCACGGCCGTATTTACTTCCACATGGGCGACGATTCCGACTTCCGGGCGGTGCGGGCCGATGTGCAGGGCCCGGCCAGCGCACGATCACCGTAGGCGCGAAGCTCAGGCACCACAGCAGCGCTTGTATTTCCTGCCGCTGCCGCACGGACACGCCTCGTTGCGCCCGACCTTCGGCGCCGTCCTCGCGACCGGCCTGTACACGGCCGGACGCGGGACCAGTTCCGCTGAGAGACTCAGGCGTCCCTGCGATCGCCGCCAGCTCGCCAGCTGCCGCCGAGCCGCCTCCTGGTCCGCACCCCGCCCCTCCTGGCCGCCCAGGAACTCGATGTAGTGCTCGTAGACCTCCTCGTAGCCGCTCGGGTCCTCCTCGGGCCGGGCCAGCATCAGCGCCTTGCGGAACAGCGAGTCCGCACGCCCGGGATCCGATCTCGCCAACGCGAAGCCGGATGTGACCAGCACCCAGGATTCGTCCGGGAAGCGGTCCAGGTTGGCTTCGGCCTGCTCAGCCGCCTCCCGTTCGAGACCCGCCTCGGCGAGGGACTGGGCCAGGTCCCCGAGGTACAGCACATCGCTATCGGCATCGGCCTCGACCGCGCGCTCCGCGACGACTCTCGCCTCGGTGAGCAGGCCAGCGTGGACGAGGAGCCCGGGCAGGTTCATGAGCCATTCGTCTACTGGCATGGACTCGAGCACGTCCTCATGGGGCCAGTCGACGCTGCCGTCCACGGCGGCGTCCAGGAACTCGACAGCGAGCGCGGCCGCCGCCCGCAGCTCCTCCTGGCCGAGGGGTCAACATGGAACCTCGGCTCAACAGCGTAGCACCGCGCCTTGCACCCAACTGGCGAGGCGACGGCCATCGCGGCGGGTCACGCCGCAGGCCCTGTCAACGGCTTCGTATCAAGGAAGCGAGATGGCGAACTTCCTCAAGACGTCGACCCGGCAGGAGATCTTGCGGCTTGTTCAGCTCGGCTGGACCCACCGACGGATCGCTCGCGAGCTGAAGGTGGACAGGGGGACCATCTCGCGGTACGCGCGGTTGGCCACACCAGGTGCGACCGCTGACCGGCCGCTGTGGCCCCCCTGCTATGAAGACCACGACCCTTACGTCGAGCAGCTTCGGCCTCTGGCCCGCGTGCTGTTACTCCAAGCACGCCGCGAGATGACGGGGGCGGCTGTTCGTTGCGGCTGCCGACCCGACGAGGCTGGGCATACCCGGGATCGTCCGGCGGACGCCACGCAGCCAGCCGGCAGCCTTTGAAGTTCAAATCCCGCTTCCCCGGTGCCGATGAGGGTCCTGACAGCCACTACATATTGTATGCCATCGAATCCACCTCCCCAGTATGTGGCGGTCGCCGTTGCTGCGGTAATGGTCGGGGAGGCGGGACACTATTTGAACCCGCCACCTGGCTTGGGATCCTGCCACACCAGGCTGCTGCAGCTCCTGCGCGAGCAGCACAAGCGGCTGGATGACCTTGGTCGGGTGCTCGGCTCGTAGTGGGCCGGGCGGCGTTCGGGGCGACACCTAAAGAGGTTCGCGTAACGCCATGACAGGTGGCTCATAGTTGGAGACCTGCATGACGGAGGAAGGCGAGATGCAGGTGACGAGCGGACCGCAGGCGCTCGGCACCGGCCTCGGCGACCCAGGTCAGCCTCTGCAGGTGGGTTTCGCACCGATTGGCCAGCTCGTAATGCGCATTTCGCGGAAAGCGAACGGCCTGCACGGTTGAAAGCGAACAGTCGTCACGGTCGAATGCGAACGGAGCCGGGACGGCGACGTCACGACTATTCAGTTGCTGAGAAGGTGTAGCCGCTGGGCCTGGTCGGTGTCAAGGGCTTCTTTCTCAACCCGCCGCCGGGGCTGTGGGAAGTGTGGGCAACCCCGTGGGGTTGTCCAAGCCCTGTGGGCAGGCCCGTTCACCGGGCCGGAGCCCGAGCCGGGAGGTGGCCGGGGCTGTCCACAGGGCGGCACTTTCCACAGCCCTTCGTGGTGCCAGGAGCCCGTTCGGAGCGTCAGCGACGGCCTTCCGGAGCGGAGCGACGAGAGGAGCGCGGCCATCATGGCGGCGTGGAGGTTCCGCCCTGGCCAGGGCGGGCACGCTCTTGCTGGAGCACGGTGATGTCGAGCTGCAGGTCGAGGCTGGCGCCGCGCAGCACGGCCAGCTCGATGTCGTCGAGCAGGTCCAGCTCGTGGCGGACAGCGTCGTAGTCGTAGCGGAGGCAAGCGAGCAGAGCCATGACCTCGGGCCGCTCGTTCATGAGCCGGGCTCCTGGAGCTCCAACCGGTGGGGCAGAGCGGGCGTCACCGGCGTGATGGTGGCGACGAGGTCGGAGAGTGCGACCGGCTCCTCACAGTGAGGGCAGGGCGCTCCAGGCCCCAGGCGGCGGCAGAAGACGCCGCATTCCTCACAGCGCTGAGCGCCGAGGTAGCGGGTCTCGCACTCGGGGCAGATGTAGACGATGGCGTTCTTGTGGAGCCGGCGGGGCAGGAGCGGCGGGGCCTCGTCGGCGGGCTGGCGGCGGAGGCGGAAGCCGCGCTGGCGGCAGGCGTCCGAGCACCAGATGCGGCGGCGGTCGGAGATGAAGGTGCGCCCGCAGCTGGGGCAGGAGCGTTCGGAGGCCGGTGCCGTTACGTTACGCAACGGGGTCGGCCTCGGGCTGGCGCCGTCGTTGGGAGGCGCCCTTGAGCTGGACGCGGTGGGCGTTGTGGAACAGGCGGTCGAGGATGGCGTCGGCCAGGGTGGGGTCGGCGAGAGCGGTGTGCCAGTTGTCCGGAGGGAGCTGGCTGACGACCATGGTGGAGCGGAGCTGGCAGCGGTCCTCGATGACCTCGAGCAGGTCGCGGGCCTCCTCGGGGGTGGCGGGGGTGAGCAGGAAGTCGTCGAGGACCAGGAGCGCGACCTTGGCCAGCTGAGCCAGCAGCCGGGGGTAGCGGCCGTCGCCGCGGGCCAGGGCCAGGTCGGCGAGCAGGCGAGGGGCACGGAGGTAGAGCGCGGTGTGACCGCGGCGGATGGCGGCCTGGGCGAGGGCACAGGCGACGAAGCTCTTGCCCACGCCGGTGGGACCGCTCAGGAGCAGGTTGTGGTGGGAATCCACCCAGCCGGCCTGGGCCAGGCTCAGGACCAGGCCCCGGTCGAGGCCGCGCGGGGTGCGGAAGTCGAGGTCCTCCACGCTCGCCGGTTGGCGCAAGCGGGCGGCCTTGAGGCGGGTGGCCAGGCGGCGGTTGTCGCGCACCTGCATCTCGCGGTCGACGAGCAGGCCGAGCCGCTCCTCGAAGCTGAGCTCGTGGTACTGGCTCTGCTCCAGCTGCTCGCGCAGGGCCTGGGCCATGCCGGCCAGGCCCATCAGGCCCAGTTGCTCGATGGTCTGGTTGACCAGCATCGCGCTCAGCCCTCCACGCGGTAGTAGGCGGCGCCGCGCACGTTCTCGTGCTCGACGGGCGCCGGCGGGGCCGGGCGCGAGTTCGGCAGCGGCTGGCCGTCCTGGCCGCTCTTCAGGATGGACTCCACCGTGCGGTACGAGGGGCTGGCGAGCGCCAGCGCCCGCCCGCAGGCGGCGCCCAGGCGTTCGCGGCCGTAGCGCTTGGCCAGCCGCATCAGGCCCAGGCAGGCGCGGTAGCCCTGCTCGGGGTGGGGCCGGGTGCGCAGGATGGTGTCCACCACCTCCTCGACCTCGGCGCTCACGCCGGCCGCCCAGCCCAGCAGCCGCGAGGGCGTCCACTCCAGATGGGCGCGGTGCGACGCGGGCCGGTGCTCCGGACAGGTGATGAAGCAGCGTCTGCCGTGGCTGCGGAGGTGGCTGGCCACCCGCTGGTGGTTGTGGAAGATCTCCACAGTGGTCTGGGTGGCGCGCACCTCGACCTGCTCGCGGACCAGGCGGTAGGGCACCGAGTAGTAGTTCAGGTCGAACTCGACGTGGTAGTCGATGTTGACCTTCGCCTTCTTCCAGGTCGCGAACTCGTAGCGCCGCTGGGGCAGCGGCCGCAGGGCCGGCCGCTCCAGGTCCCGGAAGAGGTCGCGGCGGGAGACGGGGAGCCCGCGGAAGGGCCCGCCGTTCACTTCCGCCACCTGCTCAGCGATGTCCGCGTTCAGCTGCGCGAGCGCGAAGTAGCGCCGCTTGCGCAGGGGCGCCAGCACCGAGCGCTCGACCACCTGGACCCCGACCTCCACCGCCGCCTTGGCGTAGGCCTTCAACTACACGTGTAACTATTCAGGTCCGCGCGTAGGCGGCTGAGCGGGCCGGAGCCAGGGCTTGGCGGATGAGGGTCTGCGGAGAGGTGGGGCGGTTGGTTATGG
>VBJR01000225.1 GCA_005880175.1 Chloroflexota bacterium | reverse complement strand
GCCTGCGCCTCGATCGGGTCCCCCAGCCTCGTCCCCGTCCCGTGGCCCTCCACCGCGTCCACGTCCGCCGGACCCAGCCCCGCGTTCGCCAGCGCCTGCCGGATCACCCGCTCCTGCGAGAGTCCATTGGGCGCCGTCAGGCCGTTGCTGGCGCCGTCCTGGTTGACCGCGCTCCCACGCACCACCGCCAGCACCCGGTGACCGTTCCTCCTCGCCTCCGACAGCCGCTCCAGCACCAGCAGGCCCAGCCCGTCCGAGAACCCCGTCCCGTCAGCCGCCGCCGCGTACGACTTGCAGCGGCCGTCGGGCGAGAGCCCGCGCTGCCGGCTGAACTCCACCAGAACGAACGGGCCCGACATCATCGTCACGCCGCCCACGAGGGCCAGCGAGCACTCGCCGGCCCGCAGCGCCCGCGAGGCCAGGTGGAGGGCCACCAGCGACGACGAGCAGGCCGTGTCCACCGTCACCGCCGGGCCCTCCAGGCCGAACGTGTACGCGACCCGGCCGGAGACCACGCTCGTGGCCGTGCCCGTCAGGCGGAACCCCTCGACCTCGGGCCGCGACGACCAGCCGTACTCGTCGGTGGACATCACGCCGCAGAACACGCCGGTGTCGGAGCCGCGCAGCGACGTCGGGTCGATGCCCGCGTCCTCGAACGCCTCCCACGCCGCCTCCAGCACCAGCCGCTGCTGCGGGTCCATCGCCAGCGCCTCGCGCGGGCTGATCCCGAAGAACCCCGCGTCGAACTCGGCGATGTGCTCGACGAACCCGCCCCCGCTCGTGGACACCGTCCCCAGCTGATCGGGGTCCGGGTCGTACAGTCGCTCCAGGTCCCAGCCGCGGTCGGCCGGCAGCCCCGACACCGCGTCGCGACCGCCCGCCACCAGCTCCCACAGCTCGGCCGGCGACGTCACCCCGCCCGGGTACCGGCAGCTCATCCCGACGATCGCGACCGGCTCGACGTGCCGCTCCTCCAGCTCGTCTTGCAGCTCGCGGACCCGGCGGTTGGCGGTGACGAGCTCGGCCGTCACCTTCCGCAGGTAGGTGCGGAGCTTGTCCTCGTCCGTCACGCCGCCGCCGCCCTCCGGATGGGAAGCGTCCTGGACGATTGATACCAGTTCCGTCGACGTCCGGAAGCCGAGATAGGGCCGGTGATCTGTCCGAGTGAGGTGAAGCACGAAGGCACGAAGCGCACGGAGACGCACGAAGGGCCCGGCGAGACGGTCACCCGACGACCTCCGAAGACTGCGGCGGGTTGATCTGGGAGTGAGGCGACGCGGCGGCGCCAGGCGCTTCGTGCGTCTTCGTGTCCTCCGTGGCTTCGTGCTTCGATCCGCTCAGACGAGATCGCACACGCCAATCCATCCGGAGCACGCTTTCATCGCCAGGGCGTCGAATTCGGAATTGCTCACCTACGCGCCGGCGGGCAGGAACGCCTGCGCAATGACGGCCTCGCCGTCGGCGCTGTCGGAGGTGATCGTCACGACGGCCGCCTCCCCGATCTCGATGTCCATCCAGAGGCAGCACGCGCGCTCGAGCTCGACCAGGTCGAGCAGGGCCACCCGGGCGCCCGGCTCGGGCGCGAGCCGCACGCCGCCCGGGATCCGCCTCCGCTCCACCAGCCCGCTGCCGAGCAGCTTCGCCCAGGCCGTGCCGCGGTCCTTCAGCTCCGACTCGGTCAGCGTGCAGACGATGGGGAGTGGCTTCATGTCTCTCACCTCGCGGCCTGCCGCGACCGCCACATCCAGACGCCGGCCGCCGTGCCCAGCAGCGCCAGCACGGCCCGGCCCTCCGCCCGGTCCGAGGTGATCGTGGCCACCCCGTCCGCGACCTCGATGTCCATCCACGGGCAGCACTCCCGCTCGAGCTCGAGCAGCTCCAGGAGCGTCGCCCGCGCGCCCTCCCGGGCGCTGAACCGGACGCCGCCGGGCACCCGGCGCCGCTCCACCAGGCCGCTGCCGAGCAGCGCGCGCCAGGCGGCGGCGCGCTGCCGCATATCGGCGCCGTTCAGCGTGCAGGCGATGGGGGCAGGCTCGCTCGGGACCTCGATACCCACGGGGGTATTCTAGGGAGAATTCCCGGCCCGCGCTACCCCGATCAGTAGCCCGACGCCCTGGTGAGCGTGGTGGGCGGGCGCCTCGCCTCGTCCAGCAGCCGCCGAGCCTCCAGGCGGCCGAAGTGGTGCCCCGTCTCCTCGTGGAGGGCAACGGCCTGGCCGGCCAGCGTGGCGGCTTCCTCGATCCGGCCCCGGGCCAGCGCCGTGGCGGCGAGGGCGCCGAGCGCGTCGCCCTCCAGCAGGCGCAGGCCCCGCGACCGGGCGACGGCCAGGGCTGCGGCGGCGTTCACCTCCGCGGCCGGGTACCGGCACGCGCGCCGGTCCACGGCGGCCAGCCCGAGCAGCGCCTCCGCCTCACCCAGCCCCGTGCCCGCCTCGCGAGCCCACGCCAGCGCCTCGCGGTGGAGGCCGGCCGCCGCGTCGGCCTCGCCCAGGGCGAGCCGGGCGGCGCCCAGCGCGTTGAGCGCGCCGACCCGCACCCCGCCGTCGTCCACGTCCCGGCCGATCGCCGCCGCCTCGGCGGCGCACGCGGCAGACTCGGCGAGACGGCCGGCCTGACGGTGCGTGTGCGCGAGCACGAGCAGCCCTCGATCCGGCCCAGCGCCCGGTAGGAGTCGGCCAGCGCGCCGACGAACATGCCCGTCGCCTCGCGGTGGCCGCGCCGCTGGTGCAGCTCGATCGCCTGGGTGAGGTACGCGACGGCGGTCGACAGGGGTCCCGTCGCCACGTACCCGAAGCCGAGGTTGCCGAGCGCGGTCGCCTCGCCGTCCTCCCACCCGCCCCGGCGGGCCAGGGCCAGCGTCTCGTCCAGGTACGCCCGGGACTCCCGGAACTGGCCGATGTGGCGGTGGACGACCGACAGCGTGCCCATGATCGCGGCCTGGCCGGCCAGCCAGCCCGCCTCCCGGGCCGGGGCCAGGGCCTCGCTGAGGTGCTCGACCGCTTCCGTGTGGCGGTGCCCGAGCGAGAGGCAGGTGCCCAGCCCGAGCTGCACGGCGGCCCAGCCGGCCGGGTCGTTCGCCGCCTCGGCGGCCCGCAGCGCGGCCGCGGCCAGGGCCGGCCAGTCGGCCAGCCGGCGGCTCAGCGAGAGGTAGCCGCGGAGGGCGTCGGCGACCAGCCAGGCCGCCGGCGCCCGGCGCTCGGCGGCGGCCCGGATCAGCGCCCCCAGGTTCGCCCACTCCTCGTCCAGCCAGGCCAGCGCCTCGGCCGGCTCGGCGAACGGCGGCGCCGGCTCGACCGGGTCACCGGCGGCGGGGAGGCGGGCCACCTGCGGGTACAGCAGCCGGGCGGCGGCCTGCGCCGAACCCACGTACCAGCGGTCGAGGCGCTGTACCGCGCCGGCCGCCTCGTCGCCGGCCCCGGCCAGCTCGCGCGCGTACAGCCGGAGCAGGTCGTGGCAGGCGTGGCGGTCGGGCCCCGGCCGCTCGACCAGGCACGCCGCGTGCAGCCGGTCGAGCAGGCGCCGCGCCTCGGCCGTCGTGGTCCCGGCCAGCGCGGCCGCCGCCGGGCCGGCCACGTCGGCGCCCGGGACCAGGCCCAGCAGCCGGAACAGGCGGGCGTCGCCGGCGTCGAGCAGCCGGTAGGAGAGCTCGAACGCGGCCCGCACGGACGCCTGTCCGTCGCCGTCGATCTCCAGCGCCCCCAGCCGGTCGCCCGCCTCCAGCCGGCGCACGTACTCGGCGATGGCGAGGCCCGGCCGGTCGGCCAGGTGGGCCGCGGCGATGCGCAGGGCCAGGGGCAGCCGGGCGCACGCGGACGCCAGCCGGCGCGCGGCGTCGGGCTCGGCGGCGATCCGGTCGCCGGCGACGCGGCCCAGGAGCGCCACCGCCTCGTCGAGCGGGAGCACGTCCAGGTCCAGCCGGCGGGCGCCGTCCCGGGCGACCAGGCCGGACAGCCGCTGCCGGCTGGTGACGAGCGCGAGGCTGCCGCGGCCGGTGGGCAGCAGCGGCCGCACCTGGTCGGCGTCGGCGGCGTTGTCCAGTAAAACGAGGACCCGGCGGTCCGCCAGGACCGACCGGTACAGCGCGGCCGCGGCGTCCAGGTCGTCCGGGATCGTCCGCTCGGGCACGTCGAGGGCACGCAGGAGCTGGGCCAGCGCGTCGAGCGGCCGCAGCGTGAAGTCCGGCTCGTAGCCGCGCAGGTTCAGGAAGAGCTGGCCGTCGGGGAAGCGCTCGGCCGCCGAGCGCGCCCAGCGCACGGCCAGCGACGTCTTGCCGACGCCGGCGCTCCCGGCCACCACGACCACCGCCCGGCCGCCGTCCCCGGCCAGCTGCTCGAGCCGGCGCAGGTCGTCCTCGCGGCCGGTGAAGTCGGGCACGCCGGCCGGCAGGTACCGCCGGCCGTGGCGGACGCCGGGCTCGACCGCGGCCGGCGCCGCCTCGCCGCGCTGGATCCGCTCCTGCAGCCGGCGCAGCTCCGGGCCCGGCGCCAGGCCCAGCTCGGCGGCCAGGAACTCCTCTGTCCGCCGGTACAGGGCGAGCGCGTCGCCGGGGCGGCCGGCGCGGTGCAGCGCCGTCATCAGCAGCGCCACCAGCGGCTCCCGGCCCAGGTCCTCCTCGACGAGGTCCACCACGTCCTCGATCGCGCGGTCGGGCCGGCCGGCCTCCAGCTCGGCCTCGGCCAGGCGCTCGGCCGCCGCGAGCCGGCGCTCCTCCAGGGCCGCGCCCACGCGAGCCCGCAGGCGGTCGTCGGCGACGTCGGCCAGCAGCGGCCCGCGCCAGAGCGCGAGCGCCTCGCGCAGGACGTCCGCGCGCGCGGCCGGGTCGGCCAGCTCCTCCGCCGCCGCGACCTGCCGGGAGAACCGGTGCGCGTCCACCGACTCCGGGTCCACGTCGGCCGCGTACCCGCCCCCGGAGCCGACCAGGTGGACGCCGTACGGCGCCAGCCGGGCCCGGAGCCGCGCCACCGAGGTGTGCACGGCCGCCCTGGCGTTGGCCGGCGGCTCCACGGTCCAGAGCAGGTCGATCAGCCGGTCGGTCGAGACATGCCGCCCCGCTTCGAGCATGAGCAGTCCGAGCAACCACCGTTCCTTTCGCCGCCCCAGATCGATCCGCCGCCCGTCGTGATGGGCCTCGACGGGGCCCAGCAGGCGGAAGTCCATCCGGGCTCAACTGTACCTCCGTGGTCGCGACGACCTGACGCGGGGCCGGCACGGAAGCGGCAAGGTGCTGGTAAGCGGCGCGTGATCGACTGGGGGGCGGTCAATCTCAACCGCACTGGTTGCACAGGGAGGAACGAAGATGCGAAGACGCAGGACGCTGGCGCGCGCCCTCGGCGCGGCGGCAGTGGCCCTCGGCATGGCGCTGACGGGAGGCACGGCGGGACAGGTGGTGCCCGCCGCCGCCGCGCCCGCCACGGGCCAGAGCGGGGTCCTGGACCGGCTCCAACTGCCCAACGGCGACACGGCCATCGTGTACGACAGCGGGGTCGTGCAGGTCATGTCCGCCGACCACGAGCACGTGACGTACCGCGCGTTCCCGGGCATCCGCGCGGCCGACGCCGGACCGGGCGCGAAGCTCGGCCTGGTCGACCGGCAGCAGCTGATCCAGGACCTGGCCCGCGGGCCGCAGCAGCCGTACGTCCCCGGTGAGCTCGTCGTCGTGTTCGCCCCGGGCGTGACGGTTCCGCAGGACACGCTCAGCACGGCGCGCGGCTCGGCACCGGCCCTGACCAGCGACGCCGCCACCAACCGGCTCCTGGGCAGGCTGGGCGCGGACCGCGTCGAGCGGCTGTTCCGGACGTTCGACCGGGGCACGCTCGCGGCGATGGCCGGCGGCGTGCGGACCGCGAGCGGCGCGCCGGCGCTGGACCTGTCCAGCGCCTACCGCGTCCACGTGACCGGCGCCGCGGTGCCCGAGGCGGCCGCGGCGCTGCTCCAGTCGAAGGCGGCCGTGTACGCGTCGCCGGACTGGTCGGTGAGCACGGCGCAGTCGAACAGCATCGCGCTCCCGCCGGCGGCCGGCGCCCGGCTGGCGGCGGCCGCCGCCAGCCCGACGGCGGCCAGCGTGCCCACCAACTTCGCGGTGGCCAACAGCGCGCAGAGCCTGCTGAACACGCCCGGCACGAACGCGGTCGCCGCGTTCGACGAGATCGGGCAGTACCTGCACCAGCTGCCCGGGCAGGGAGAGGTCATCACCAACGTCTCGGTCGGTGACCTGTACGACGCGAGCGCGGCCGGCAACCCGAACGACCCGTGCACGCAGTTCGCGCAGAACAACGGGGCGACCACCGAGGTCACGAACGGCCAGCGGTTCCTGGACCTGCCCTCGATGCCGCTGATCCCGACGTACACGTCCGACACCGCCGGCAACCTGAACGGCCTGGGCGAGGTCTGCGGCGTGGACGGGTCGCTCGGCGAGGTCGGCCTCGACTTCTCCGTGATGGCGCCGCTGCCCCACGACCAGCAGCGCGCCGGCGAGCTGGGCGCGGGTCCGACCGACCTGCTCGGCATCGCGCCGGGGGCCAGCTACCGGCTGGTCGTGCCGGCCTCCTCGGCGCCCGGCATGTCCGACATCGACGGCGCCCTCCTGGGGGCCGGCATGCAGAGCCCGCAGCCGAACGTGATCACCGCCAGCCTGGGCTTCGGGTTCGACACGCTCGGCTTCCCGGGCCGGTACCTGGAGGAGGACCCGCTGGCCGAGTCGGTGATCGCCTCGCTGGTCCACAGCCGGGGCATCGTCGTGAGCATCTCGTCCAACGACGGGACGCGGACGTTCACGAACGCGGCGATCGGCCCATCCGGCGGCGCCGCGCCGACCAACATCGGCACCCCGACCAGCCTCGACGACGTCCGCCAGTCCACCGTGCCGTCGCGGGTCGCCGACAGCGGTTCGATCGACGTGGGCGGCACGACGCTCGACGACGTGTTCGCCGCGCCGCCCCAGTTCGCCGGGAGCGGCACCACGGCCGCCCAGCACGCGTACCCGGAGACGCGCTGGACCGGCTTCACCAGCTTCGCGAGCGGCTTCGGGAGCCGCGTCAACATCTCCGCGCCCGCCGACAACATCGTGGCGCTGAACCACCACTTCGGGGGCTCGTTCGACGCGGTGGACGTGGTGCTGAGCGGCGGCACGTCGGCCTCCGCCCCGGAGGTGGCCGCGGCCGCCGCGGTCGTCCAGCAGGCGGCACGCGTCACCGGGCACCCGTTCGCCAGCCCGGGCGACGTGCGCAGCTTCCTGATCGCCAACGCCGATCCGGTCCCGCAGGTGCCGCAGGCGGACACCACGCTGAACGTGGGGCCGCAGCTGAACCTGGGCCGGGCGGTGGAGTCGCTGATCCGGCAGGGCGGCACCACGGTGGCGCAGGCCGCGCCCCGGGTCGCCGTCGCCCAGCGGCGGAACCTCGCCCTCCTCGACGGCGCGTTCCAGACCGACACCGACCCCACGAACATCGACCTGCAGGGGCCGTCGGACACCGACCGCGACCAGCTGGCCTGGATCACCATCGCCCCGGACTGGGAGGGCCTGACCAGCGGCGCGACGTTCAGCCTGACCGCCGCCGGCACGGGCACGCAGCTGGCCACCACGCGCTGGGCGCGTCTGCTGCCCTCGCGCATCCTCACGGCGGCGGGCCTGCCCGTCGCCTCGACCACGCCGCGCACCGTCCAGCTGACGTACCAGGCCGTCTCCAGCGGCACGACGGTCAGCAAGAGCGTCTCCCTGACGTTCGGGCCCGCCGACGCGACCGTCCGGGGCGCGCTGGCGCCGAGCGTCCCGGCCGTCGTGAGCGGGTCGCAGATCCCGGTCACGTACGACCTGACTGGCGTGTCCAGCAACGCGACGCCCACGCTGCTGGTGTCGGAGCCGGGCCGCGTCGATCCCTCGACCGGCAACGTCTTCCGGCCCGCGTTCAGCCAGCAGCTGACGGCCACGAAGGGCACGGTCAACGTGCCGGTCAGCGCGCTGGGCGGCGGCGGCATCCACGGCGTCGGCATCCAGCTCGGCACCAACCCGGACGGCTCGACCTTGTACAGCGACTTCGCGTTCACCCGCCTGGCGCCCGCCGGCGCGACCCGGCCGGCGGCCCCGCTGCTGGCGACCGGCAGCTCGGCGTCGGGCCACTTCCTCGAGATCCCGTTCAACGGCAGCCTCAAGGTCACCTGGAACGTGACCAGCGTCAGCGGCGCGGACGGGGCGATCATCGAGGTCGGCTACCCCGGGCCGGGCATCCTCGGCACCGAGAACACGTTCAACAACCCGAACGGGACGGGCCGTGACAACAACGGGATGGACTTCGGGTCCGTGACCGCCGTGGCGGTGTCGGGCGCGTCGGGCAGCACGACGCTGACCGCCGCGGCCGCCGGGCTGACGCCGGCCATGAACCACGTGGTCCGGATCGTCGCCACCCACGCGGGCGCCCAGGCGGGCGAGGCCAGCGACGTCAGCACCGTGGTGCGCGACGGGGTGAAGCCGGCCGACGGCGGCTTCGTCAACGAGGGCTTCGGCATCGACCCGCACGGCACGACCGGCCTGATCACGTCGGGCCAGCACGACGCGGCCGGCAACTTCGAGTCGACCGTGGAGACGTTCGACCAGAGCAGCTACCTGGTCAAGGCGACGGCGGCGACCAGCACCGCGCCCCTGCACACGTTCCTGACGCCGGGCTGGGGCGTCTGGGGCGGCGGCGTCGGCCTGGTCGGGGACGGCGACCTGGGCGCCGGCGCGATCGACTCGTTCCACGTCCTCGACCCGGTGTCCGGCGGGACGCTGGGGGCGGCGTGGACGCCGCCCAGCGGCACCAACCCGCTGCTGGCGGCGACCAACGAGGTGGACGCCAACGGGGCGTTCATCTACCGCGTCCCGGCGACCGGCAAGTTCCCGGTGTTCACGTCGAACATCCCGGCGAACACGTTCTCGGCGCCGTTCGACACCTCTGCGGCGCTGGCCGGGCTGAGCGTGCCGGGGCTCGGCGGGTTCGACGAGAACACGACGAGCCGGACCGGGGTCGGCTTGTTCGCGGACTTCACCCAGGGCTGCAGCAAGCCCGACACCATCCTGTTGACCGACCTCGCGAGCGGGAGCAGCACCTCGTTCACCGGGACTGGGACCGAGGGCATCCCCTTCAACCTCGCGGTGGACTCGGTCACCAACAAGGCGGCGGTGGTGGACGCCTGCGCCCCGCAGCTGGCGATCTACGACCTGGCCGCCAGGTCGGGCACCGTGGTCACGCTTCCGAGCGGGCTGTCAGGACCGGGGGCGTTCGGCGTCCACGTGGCGGCCGACCCCCAGCACGGCCTGTTCCTGGTCCAGCGGACCGTGGGCGGCGACGTGGGGTTCAACAACAACGCGTTGAGCCAGCTCCTCGTCTACAACGAGCAGGGGCAGCTGCTCTCGACCAACGAGAAGTCGAACATCTTCACCCTGCCCCTGATCAGCGGGAACCACGACCTCCAGGTCGATCCGGTCCGCCGGATCGCCTACAGCTTCGGCCCCGGGTTCCAGCAGCTGCAGCCACTGGGCTACTGACCCTCTCTCGGGCGGCGCCGCCGTTGCGGCGCCGTCCCTCGGGGCGGCCTCTCGGCCCTGGGCGGCGGGGAACGCACACCCTTGGCGTCGGCGCAACGTCCTGGTGAGCGGTTCACCGAACGGGGCCTCCGGTGGGCTAGCACTGTTCCACCACTGGGCGGCACACATGCTACGACCGGGTCTTGCCGTACAGAAGCCACGTCATGAACCGGCCATGGGGTGGCCACGGTACGGCAAAGCCACAACTGTGCCACAAGTGGCTGTTGCTGCGGGTGAGCGTGGTCATGCCGGTCCCTTGACCACGCTCACCCGCGGCAAAAGCACGTTCGTGCCATGAATGCCACCCAGTGGTGGCACAGTGCTAGCCCACCGGAGGCCCCGTTCGTTGAATCGCTCACCAGGGCGTCGCGCCGGCGCCAGGAGTGGGAGCTCCCCGCCGCCCAGGGCCGAGAGGCCGCCCAGGGCCGAGAGGCCGCCCCGCCTCAGCCCGCCGCGGCCGCCGCGGCGCCCTTTGCCCGCTCGTGGCGGGCCACGCACTCGGCGCGGCGTTCGGGCAGCGCGGCGCGGTCCAGCACCTCCAGGGCCCGTTCGAAGCACGCCTCGAAGCGGCCCGCGTCGCCCCGCGCCAGCCACAGCTCGCCCAGCTGCTGGCACGCCGAGGCCAGCGCCACCGTCTCGCCCTGCTGCTCCGCGTGCCAGACCGCCTGGAGCGTCCAGTCCAGCGCCTCCTCGACCTGGCCCCGCAGCTGGCGCAGCTCGCCCATGCTCATGATCGCGTGCGTCCGGCCGGCCTCGACGCCCGCCTCCGCGTAGTGGTCGAGCGCGGCCCGGATCATCTCCTCCGCCCGCTCCCACTGGCCGAGCCGCATCAGGTGGACGCCGTAGTCGTTCTCGGCCCGGGCCAGGTTGGCGCTGGCGTGCCCGCGCACGTCGTGGTCGGTCCGGTAGAAGTGCACGGCCCGCTCCATGTAGTCGAGGCCCTGCCGGTGCTGGCCCGCCTGGCGGCAGCCCTCGGCCAGGCCGTGATAGATGTTCGCCAGCCGCGACAGCTCGAGCCGCGAACCCGCCACGGCCACCGCCTCCCGGTAGCTGCTGATCGCGTCGGTGTGCTCGCCGCGCTGCAGCCGGTACGTGGCGATGTGCTCCAGCATCCGCGCCTCGACGTGCTCATCGCGGTCCTCCAGCCTCCGGTAGCGCTCCAGCGCGCGCAGGCCGGTGTCGAGCGCGCTGGGATCCTGGAGCAGGTACAGCGCGCCGGCTTCCCAGTCCATCGCCTCCGCGGCCAGCCGGCGCTCCCCCACCCGCGTCAGCTGCCGCTGCGCGCGCCGGAACAGCACGATGGCCTGGCGCGGCGACTGGTTCACGATGGCGCGCCCCGCGTGATAGCTGGCGACCGCGCGGGCGCGCTTCGTGCTCCCCGACTCGCGCAGCACCCGCCGGGCCAGCACCTCCAGCTCGGCATACCGCTGCTGCTGCTCCAGGCGCGCCATCCGGCCCTCGGTGGTGTCGGCCAGGACGGCCTCCATCGTGACGTTGCCGAGGCGCTCGACGACGGCCTGGAGCCTCGCCATCGTCGGCCGCGCGCGTCCGGTCTCGAAGAGGTGGACCGCCTGCTTGCTCATGGAGCCGACGGCGACGTCGGCCAGGCTCAGGCCCGCGTCGAGACGCGCCTGCCGGAGGACATCCGCGTTGATCGCCACCCCTCGCGGACGGCGCTCTCGCTGTCCACGATCGGGCACATCTGGCCCACCACTCACTCCTCAGCTGCGAAGCATACCGCCCATACGGCCGGGCGATCGTACGGCTTACCAGTTGGTGAGTGCGGCGAGCCGCAGATGTCTGCCTATCTTGTCTGTGCGGCGAAGATCGGTTCGGCGATGCCCGGGCCGCCCGTGTCGGCGAACACGTTGGTCCCCAGCACGCCGGCGGCGAGCGCCGCGGTCGTGATCGCGAGCAACAGCACGCGAGCCGTCTTCCTACCCATTCCGGGGCCTCCTTTGCGCAGCCGGCCCGTTCCCACGTCGCGGCCGGCGGCATGCCGAACCTATCGAGCACCGGCGCGTCGTGTCAATCGCACGATACTTCCGGTGCGCGTCTCCGACGGGGTTACCGAGCCTCCCCGGCCTCGTCCCCGTTCCACGTCGTCCCGCTGAGTCGCGCTGCCTCCGCGATCCGGTGCTCCGGGACGCCGAGCTCGCCCAGCACGCCGTGGTCCACCGCGTGCCGGAGCGTGAGCAGCGGCACGGCGTAGTGCGCGGCCACGGTGCGCAGGACGCTCTGGCGAGGAGCGTCGAGCAGGTCGGCCGCCGGCGGCGGCTCGAAGCCCGCGGCCCGCCCCGCCGCCCGGTGCCACATCGCGGTGACCCGCGTCAGCAGCCGCGGCGACCAGGGCCAGGGCCGGTCCGAGAACAGGCACCGCACCGCGGCCCGCTCGGCGCGGAACCCCTCGCCGCCATGCAGCGCCACGGTGCCCCAGCCCGCGATCAGGCCCAGCACCTGCCAGGGCGGCTCGATGGCGGGACACGCCCGGGCCACGCTGTGACGCGGGCTCCACACCGCCCAGAAGCCGCACTGGCAAGCCGGTCCCGGCGCCTCCGGACAGGGAGCCCGGCCCGACGACAGGCAGCGGGCCAGGTTCTCGCCCGGCTCCCACAGGTGATCGACCACGACGGAGCCCAGGAGCCCGTCCGTGAGCCTCCAGATGCGCCAGCCGACGACCGGCTCGGGGGACGTCATGCGCACAGACTGTCGCCAGGGCGCGGCCCGTCCGACGCCCACGCGCGCCTCGGCCTCGACAGAACCCTGCCTGCGCCCCGCGCGCCCCCCTCACTGAGCCTTCCAGTGAGCCGTTGGCGCGGCTTCCAGCACGATCGCGCGCCGGGAATACTGACAAGATTGTCATGTCTCCGCAGCGAACGATCTGTCGATGCCTCGCGCCGGGCGGGGCCGCAGAGACGCAGCCGAGCGGCCCACGCTCCGGCCGGTGCCCACACACACGACACGCTCGTCTCCCGCGACGGAACCCGTCCTCGGCTGGCGGCTCTGGAGCCTCTGCGAGGACGGCCTCGAGTCGTGGGCGGTGGACTATCGCTGGCGGCCCGGCGAGAACGTCGCCACGTGCCTGGACGCGGGCCGCCGGCGCTGCGCGACGGCGCCCGGCCCCGGCTGCCTGTGCGGGTTCTGGGGCCTGTGGCGGCCGAGCCTCTGCGTGGTCCGGGCCTGCGTCGCGCCGGAGCCGCCCTGGCACGTCCTGGGCCTGATCGCCGGCTGGGGCAGCGTCGCCCTCCACGGCCGGGAGGGCTTCCGCGCGGAGCGGGCGGGGCTCCGCTGCCTGTTCACCGACCGGATGTGGGCGGCGCCGGCCCTGCGCGGCCGCGCCGGCGCCGCCCCCGTCCACCACGTGGGCCCGGCGCTGGTCCGGCTGCGGGCCGCCGCCGCCCAGTACGGGGTGCCGCTGCTGGCCGTGCGGGACGCGGCCCGGGTCGGGCTGCTGGCCGAGCTCGGGGTGCCGGAGCCGCAGGTCGCGGAGGCGGTGGAGCTCGCGTCGCGGTGGACGTGGCCGGGCCTCGACGAGGGCCGGCTGGCGCCGTGGTAGCACCGTCAGTCGGGGGGTCCGGGCTCGCCGGCGCCGCGGCGGGCGACCCACGCCGCCAGGTCGGCCCGCGCCGCCAGGCCCAGCTTGGAGCGGACCCGCTCCAGGTGGGACTCGACCGTCCGGCCGCCGATGCCCAGCCGGCGGCCGATCCCCGCGTTGGTCAGGCCCTCGGCGACGAGCTCGGCGATCTCGCGCTCGCGCGCGGTGAGCGGCCGCGCCGGCCCGCCGGGAGGGGCGGCCACCGCGTCGCCCAGGAAGCCCAGGAGCGGCCGCAGCAGGGAATCCAGCTCGCCCTCCCACACGATGCTCTCGGCGCCGTCGAGCGGGACGATCAGGGCGTCCCGCATCCGGGCCGCCAGGTCCCGCGTCTCCTGCAGCTCGACCAGCTGGTCCCCCCGCCGGTGCAGCAGCAGGGTGGGGCAGCGGACGCGGCCGGCGTCCTCGCAGACGTCGAGCGTCGCGGACTCGCGCAGCCAGCGCGCCGCCACGCCGGCCGGCGCCGCCTGCCGGAACGCGCCCGACAGCCAGCGCACGGCGGCGGCCTCGCAGCCCCGCGCCTCACGCCGCGCCAGCACGTCGGTCGCGATCGCGAACTCGCTGCGGAGCAGGTCCTCCAGCGCCGTCGGGTGCTTCCCCGCCTCCCGCCCGGGGCGGCTGGCGCCGAAGAGCGCGAGGCGCCGCACGCGCTCGGGCCGGCGCGCCGCCACCGCGAGCATCGCGGCGGCCGAGGAGCCGCTGGCCAGGACGGCCGGCTCGCCGAGGCGCAGCTCCTCGACGAGCCGGTCGAACAGCGCCAGCTCGGCGTCGACGCCGAAGTCGGCGGCCGCCCGGTCGGACAGCCCGCAGCCCGGCCGGTCGAAGCGGACGACGGTGAACTGGCGGGCCAGCGCCTGCACCAGCCGCCGGTACGGGGCGTACCGCCAGAACACGTCCAGGTGGTGCAGGCGGCTCAGGTCGCAGACCAGCGGCGGCCCCTCGCCGGCAGTCGCGTACGCGACGCGCCGGTCCCCCACCAGGAAGGACCCCAACCGCTGGCCGGGCCCCGAGCGCCTCTGCACCGCTCAGTCCCTCGCGCCCGCGCGTGGCAGGGGGATCGCTCGTGCCGAAAGCGAGCGCTGCTCCAACTCGATCCGGCGGGGCGAGGTCGCACACAGCGTCTTCACAGCGGTTCGGTCCAAGGATTTGTAGCGCCTGCCGGCCATTCCAGTGGACCGGGCACCCCGGCGAAAGCGCAACGATTGGCTGAGAACGTGCGCGACGAGCGCCGCCCCGGGCGGATGCTTTCTATTGCGCAACTGTTGCAAACAGATGAACCACCCGAACGGGTGATGCACTGCGGTGGGTGAACGTGCGACTATGTCGAAGACCTACCAACCGCCCATGAGAAGGGAGGGCCGCGTGTTGGAGGTCGCCCGTATTTCTGTGAACGGGCCCGTCACGCGTCTGTGCGGGCGGGGACAGGAGCAGCAGCGCATGGACCTGCTGCTCGGTGGCGCGGGTCTGGGCCGCAGCGGAGCGCTGGTCGTCCGCGGCGACGTCGGCACCGGGAAGAGCGCGCTGCTCGACTACGCGGTGGGCAGGGCGAGCGGCATGCGCGTGCTGCGCGGCCTGGGCGAGCGCGCCGAGTCGGCCATGTCGTTCGCCGCGCTCCAGCAGCTCCTCCAGCCGGCGCTGCCGCTCGCCCAGGAGCTGCCCGAGCGGCTGCGGGCGCCGCTGACCGCCGCGCTCGAGGGCGGCGGGCCGGACGACCGGTCCGACGACTTCCTCGTGAGCACCGCCGTGCTCGCCCTCCTGACGCGGGCGGCCCGGGAGCGGCCCCTGCTGTGCGTGGTGGACGACGCCCAGTGGCTCGACCCGGCGTCCGCCGGCGCCCTCTCGTTCGTGGCCCGCCGCCTCCGCCTGGAGGGCGTGGTCCTGCTCGTGGCCGTCCGGGAGGGGGACGGCCGCCCGTTCGCGCCGGCCGGCGTGCCCGAGACGCGGCTGGGCGGCCTGGACGCGATCGCCGCCGGGCAGCTGCTCGCCGACCGGGCCGGGGTGGAGGT
>VBJR01000145.1 GCA_005880175.1 Chloroflexota bacterium | reverse complement strand
CGTGTCACCTCCCGCCAGCAGCCTGACTCGCCACGGCGGTGCCGGCGAGGGCCGGCCGGCCCCCGCCGGACGGGACTGTGGCCGGCGACCGGTGGCGGCGGCAGGCCCGCGATCTGGAGCTCGTCATCGGCGGCTGGCCCGACGGCCTCCGCCCGACGGCCTCCGCTCGCCGCCCGCCGGCTGTCGCCGCCCGCCCGCGCGGCGAGCTCACTCCGCGCGGGCGCGAGGTCGCACAGCTGGTCGCCCACGGCTTGAGCAACCGCGAGATCGCAGAACGCCTCTACCCGTCCGAGCGGACCGTGGACAACCACGTCCACCACGTCCTGGACAGGCTCGGCTTCGGGCTGGACACCGGGATGGCGTCACTGTCGGGCTAGAGCTGCCATTCGTCGCCGCGCAGCAGCGGCACCATCGCACCGCTCGCCTCGATGCCGTCCACATCCACCTCCGGGCCTCCCACCATGAAGTCGAGGTGGAGGCCGGACTGGTTGATGCCCATCTCCCTCAGGGCGTCGGGATCGCCGGCCGGGGCGCCCTCCACCGCGAAGGGCACGCCGTTGCCGAGCGCCAGGTGGCAGGTCGCATTCTCATCCAGGAGCGTGGTCCGGAACAGCAGGCCGAGCTGGCCGACCCGTGACGTGCCATCCACGAGCGCCACCTCGCCGAACCGTGCCGCCCCCTCGTCCCTTGCGATCATCTGCCGGATCAGCTCCTCGCCGGACGCCGCGTGCGCTTCCGCGACCCGGCCGCCGTCCATGCGCAGCGTCAGGTCGCGGACCTCGACGCCGGCGGCGTAGAGCGGTCGGGTGGAGCGGACGACGCCCTCCGCGCGGCGCGCGTCCGGGGTCGTGCCGATCTCCTCCGTCGGCAGATTGGGCAGGTGGGTCTGACCCCACAGCGTCTGGAATACCGCGGCGCCCCAGCGTGCGCCCTGCAGCAGGCCGACCGTCAGATCGGTGCCGGGGCCGCGAAACCGGATGGCGTCGAAGTGCCGCTCGGTCATCGCGCTCGCGCGGGCCTCCAGGCGTGCCATGTGCTGCCGCCAGGCCGCCACCGGGTCCGCCTCGTCGAGCCGGACGACTCGTTCGATCGCGTCCCACAGGCGCCCGATGTCGGGCTCGCCGAACACCGCGTTCGCCCAGCCCTCGGTCGGGCACGCAACGATCGTCCAGGACACCTTGCGTTCGTTGAAGCCGCGCAGGTGGGCCCTGCGGACGTCGAGGGCGACCGATCGCGCCACCCTGCCGCCGTCGAGGCCGGCGAGTCCCGACGGATTGGGGTCGCCGACGATGATGACGCGGCACATGCGCCGCTCCATCGCCTCCTCGAGCCGCAGGACGAGCCACGGCGGCGACCAGCCGAGTCCATCGTCGGCGCCCAGCTCGACCTGCGCACGTACGAGCTGCTGATCGTTGTAGTGGACGTCGACGTAGCGAGCGCCGGCGGCGTAGGCCGCTCTGGCGACGCGCCTGGCCAGAGGCGCGTGCTCCACGGCCGCCTCTATCAAGAGGTCTTGACCGACCTGCAGGTCGACGCCGATCTCAATCGCAAGCTTGGCGTAGCGGTCCAGTCGTTCGTCAGTGCTCACCGTCAGCTGGCATTGTACGGACCCGCACGCCGGATGGCGCGGATCCGCGTTGACAAGTGGGGCTGACGAGCGATCCCGCTGGTTGAGTAGAAGTAACCAATTGACCGATGGACTGTTCCACCCATAAGCTGGCAAACGGCTCACGTACTGCCCACCGGCAGTACGAAGGTAGCGGGTCTTACGACCCACCACTAGGAGGTTTTTCGGATGTTTGAGTTCGAGACCGACGGCCGCGAGTTCCCCGTCCTGCTGTGCACCGGCTACGACGGCTTCCCCGTTCTGCTCTGCACCGGCTACGACGGGTAGGTAACAGAACAGGGTGCGGGTGGCTCCTCAGTCGAGGATCCACCCGTCCGCCTCTCGGACGGCAGCCCAGGTGACTGTTTGGCCGATCCTGGACGGGAAGCTGTTTCTCGCTCTGGCGTACGCGGAGACGGCCGCGCGCCGACACGCCGGCGGCGCATGTGACGACACGCCGGAGCTCGCCTCGGTCCGAGCGCAGGGCGAGGCGATCGAACGGGCGAGTCTGATCGAGAACGGCCCGAGCATGGTGGTCACGCGCCAGGAGGCCCTGGAGCGCGGGCTCTCTCTGGTCGTGCCTCATGACATCCTTCGTGACGCGGAGGACTGGGTGGTCGCGCGCCGTGCCACGACGGGGGAAGGCGTCGGCGTGCCGGCGGACGTCGTGATGCTGGGCCGGGTGAGCTCGCAGCTCCGGCTGCTGCCGTGGCGGCAGAGCTCCGTCGGGACCGCCGCTCACCCCGACCGCGACGCGGCCGCCCTCAGCGGCATCCTGGAGTGTGTCGAACGCTACGCCCTGCGGCGGGTGTGGGCCGGCACCGCCACCCTGGAGCCGGCGACCGAGCAGCTCTGTGGCGCGATGCCGCCGGGCCTGGTCGAGGCGTTCGGGAAGCTGCGGCTCGTCGCTCATGCCTGGCACGTCCGCGAGATGTCGCAGGTCCGCGTCTCTCTGGTGCTCCTGGCTCGAACGGATCGCTCGCAGGCGACGTTCGGCGCGGGCGCGGCATTCGCGGGAGTCGATGACGGCCGCGTGCTCATGCACGCGCTGCACGAGGCCGTCATGGTGAGAGCGAGCCTCAGCAGCCGCACGAACCAGAACGAGCGCGAGGTCCAGCGCGGTATCAGGTCGTCACGACACCAGGAGGCATTCCTCACGTACCTGCGCAACCTGGAGGCGCCGGCGCCGGTCGTCGACGGGACGGCGGACGTCTCCGCGCCCAGCGTGCCAGACCTGGCGGCGATGGTCGAGGAGCGCTTCGGCGTCGCTCCCCTGCTGGTCGACGTGCCCTCGCTGGACACCCTGGCTGTCGTCAAGGCGGTGGTTCCGACAGCGGAATTCCTGATCCCGCGCTCCGACGGCGATTACATCCTCAGGCCAGGCTACTTGGAATAGAGGAGGGTAGGCATCGATGGCTCCCATCGTCGAGAAGCGCGAGGCGCTGTCCGACTACCCGCGGCCCGCGGATGCGCAGCTGAGCATCGTCGAGCTGTCGGAAGCCAACCGCCCGATGGTGGAGCGGAGGCGCGCCCTCTGGACGACGTACCTGCGTGGCGACGCCCATCCGGAGGCGGCGGTTGCCACGCAGTTCGCCCCTCTCCTGCTCGACACGGTCCTGAACGGCTCCGAGGACGGGCTCACGGTCAGCCCTGGATCGCACTACCCGGCCGCCTTCCGCCAGGGGCTCCTGGGCCACACGGCGCTCCCGTCGAACAGCATCCGGCTCGACCTGAGCGCCGAGGACGAGGGCACGCTGCCCTTCCTGGAGCGGCTGCGCGCCATGCTCAACGTCCTGGGCCTGTACGTGGTCGCGGCCCGGGCGCTGGGCAGCCGGGCCGTCGCCATCGGCGACCCGCTGCTCCTCCTCGAAGTCGCCCGCTCCGTCTACTGGGTCCAGCCGGACGCCGAGAAGGCCATCCGACCGTTCCACCTTCTCGCCACGGGAACGGACAACCCGCTGCGGGTCCGGCTCGGCGCCGCGTCACGGCTGGTGGCGCACTACAACCGCCGGGACAGGGATCTCGACATGGGCGCCGAGGTGGCCGGGATCTCGCGGGGGCTCATCGACGGCGCGCCGGCGGACACCTTCGCGATTCGCATGGGAATCAGCCGGAACTACCGGGCGCTGGCGCTGTTCGAGACGCGGCGGCGTGACGCGGCGGCGGTGGCCGCGACGATGGCGGCGACGCTGGAGCTGGCGCGGGAACTGACCGCGACCGCCCGCACTCCGGGGGAACGGATCGCGGCCGCCCAGAACGAGCGGCTGACGCTGGAAGCCAGCCTCAAGGCCTTCATCGGCTCGAAAGGGAAGGCGATGGTCGTCGACATGGAGCCGGAGGCGGTGGTCGACCGGCTCCTCGAGCTCGATCCCTGGGACCCGTACACGCAGCTCTACGCGGGCGACACCCTGTGGATGCTCGGACAGGAGGAACGGGCGCTCGAGTGCTTCCAGACCGGGGGCCTGCTGGGCACGTACCCCGGCACGCTCGGGGCGCACCGGGCCGGACTCGTCCTCCGCTCGCTCGGTCGCCAGGAGGAGGCGGACAGGTGGTTCGCCGTGGCGGCCGAGCTCGACACCGCCGCCGCCCCGATGATGGGATGACGGATGCGACCACGGCCGCGCTGACGGGCCGCCTGCCCGACCGTTCGGACGACGTCATCCGGGGGCTGTCCGAGGCGTTCCGGCCG
>VBJR01000144.1:3670-6418 GCA_005880175.1 Chloroflexota bacterium | reverse complement strand
ATCTACGGCTTCGGCAACGAGGTCGCGTACATGGCCGAGGCGCTCGGGCTGGACGCGGGCGAGCTGATCGCGGGCGCGAACATCCGCTACCCGCGGCCCGACCTGTCCCGGCCCGGCTACGTCGGCGGCAGCTGCCTGACGAAGGACCCGCACCTGCTGATCCACGCCTCGACGGAGGCGGGCTACGCGCCCCGCCTGGTCCCGGCGGCGCGCCGCGTCAACGAGCACCTGCCGGAGCGCGCGGTCCGGCGGGCGCTCCGGGCGCTCGAGGCGAGCGGCCGTGCCGCCTCGACGGCGAACGTCCTCGTGGGCGGCATCGCCTACAAGGGCCGGCCGGTGACGGACGACGTGCGGGGGGCGGCCTCCGGGGTGGTCGCGAACCTGCTCCGCGGGCGCGTGGCCGCGCTCCGGGGCCACGACTTCGTCGTCCCGGCCGGCCGCATCGAGGCGATGGGGTTCGTGCCGGTGGACCTCGAGCGGGGACTTGAGGAGGCCGACGTCCTGCTGCTCCTGTCCGACCACCCCGGCTACCGGCAGCTCACCGCCGCGACGCTGCGCGAGCGCATGCGCCGGCCGGCGATCGTCTTCGACGGGTGGGGGCTGCTGGAGGCCGAGCTGGCCGGCGCCGGGAACGTGGAGTACCTCCGCCTGGGCGTCGGCCGGTGACCGCCGGGCGGGCGCTGGTCACCGGCGGGGCGGGGTTCATCGGCTTCCACCTGGCGCGGCGCCTGGTCGCGGACGGCGCGGAGGTCGTGCTGGTGGACGATCTTTCGCGCGGGCGCGTGGACGGCGAGCTGCGGGGCCTGCTCGGGCACGTGCGGCTCGTCGAGCACGACCTGCGCCTGCCGGTGCCGGAGGGGCTGCTGGGCGGCGCCTTCGAGGTCGTCTACCACCTGGCCGCCGTCGTCGGCGTCGACCGCAGCACGCGCGACCCCGGCCACGTGCTGCGGACGAACGTGCTCTCCACGCTGCACCTGCTGGACTGGTGCGCCAGGGCGGAGCCGCAGACGGTGTTCCTCAGCTCCACGAGCGAGGTGGCGGACGGCGCGGTCCGCCTGGGGCTGGGCGCGCTGCCGGTCCCCGAGAACGTGCCGTACGCGATCCCCGATCCCCGGCTGTCGCGCTCCTGCTACGCCCTGAGCAAGATGCTCGCCGAGTCCGCGCTGCTGCACGGGTCTCCCGGGACGCGGGTCCGGATCGCGCGCCTCTTCAACGTCTACGGGCCGCGCATGGGCAGCGCTCACGTCATCCCGCAGCTCATGGAGCGGATGCTCGCCGGGGTGGACCCGTTCCCCCTCCACGGCACGAGCCAGACCCGGTCCTTCTGCTACGTGGACGACGCCGTGGAGGCGATCGTCCGCCTGGTCCGCGCCGGTGGCGAGGAGGCGATCGTCGCCAACGTCGGGAACGACCGGGAGGAGGTGACCATCGGCGATCTGGCCGAGCGGATCTTCGCGCTCCACCGGCGGCCCGCGCGCGTGGAGGTGCTGGAGCCGCCGCCCGGGTCGCCGGACCGGCGCCGGCCCGACCTGGGCGAGCTCCGCCGGCTGACCGGCTTCGAGCCGCGGTGCGGCCTCGACCGCGGCCTCCGCCGGACGTTCGAGTGGTATGCGGAGGGACGCCCGGCGTGAGAGGCGTCGTGTACCAGGGGCCGCGCCGGGTGGAGGTCCGCGCCGACCTCCCGGAGCCGGCCGTCACCGGGCCGCGCGACGCGGTCCTGCGGGTGACGTGCGCCGCCATCTGCGGCACCGACCTGCACCCCTACCGGGGCGAGATCCCGGGCTTCGGGCCCGGCACGGTGCTGGGCCACGAGTTCGTGGGCGTCGTCGAGGAGGCCGGGCCGGAGGTGCCGTTCGCGGCCGGCCAGCGGGTGCTGGCGTCCGACGTCGTGGCGTGCGGGCGGTGCGCGGCGTGCGCCAGGGGCTGGCACTACCAGTGCCCGCACGTCAGCCTGTTCGGCTACTCGAACGTCGTCGGCCAGGCGCTGCCCGGCGGCCAGGCGGACTACGTGCGCGTGCCCTATGCCGACGTGGTGCTGTGCGAGTGCCCCGATGGGCTCGCGGACGAGCAGGTGCTGTTCGCCGGGGACGTGCTGACCACCGGGTACACCGCCGCGCTGCGTGCCGACGTCACCCCGGGCGACGTCGTCGCGGTGATCGGCGCGGGCGCCGTCGGGCTCTTCGCGGGCCTGTGCGCGACGCTGGTGGGAGCGGCCGCGGTGGTGGTGGCGGACGGCGATGAGCGCCGGCGAGCGGCCGCCGAGGCGCTGTCGCTGACGGCCGTGCCGCCCGCCGAGCTGGTCCCGACCGTGCGCCGGCTGTCGGGTGGGCGCGGCGCCGCCGCGGTCGTGGAGGCGGTCGGCTCGGACGCCGCCCTGGCCTGCGCCCTGGAGGCGGCGGCGCCGCGGGCGACGATCGCGGTCGCCGGCGCGCACCACTCCCACGCCATGCCCTTCTCGACCGGGACCGCCTTCGCGCGCGAGCTGACGATCCGCTTCGTCGTCGGCGACCCGATCCGGTCGCGCGAGGAGGTGCTGTCGCTGGTGCGCGCCGGGCGCGTCGACCCCACCCGGGTGATCTCGCACCGGCTCCCGCTCGACCGGGCCGCGGAGGGCTACCGGCTGTTCGACGAGCGCCTGGCGACCAAGGTGGTCCTGACCCCGTGAGCGAGATCGCGGCGCTGCGCGACCTGCTGGCGGCCGCCGCGGCCCGGACGCCGGAGGCCGCCGCGGTCCGGACCCGGGCGGCC
>VBJR01000144.1:0-3590 GCA_005880175.1 Chloroflexota bacterium | reverse complement strand
CAGCTCGTACCTGCTGGACGAGCGCTCGGCCGTCCGCCGGGCCGGGGCGGCGGCCGTGGTCGGTCCCGACGGCACGGCCGCGCCGATGCGATTCGTCGGCCTGGCCGACCTGGTGGCGGAGGCGAGCCCCGACGCCTCCGGCGCAGCTGCCCTGAGCGGCGACCCCGACGTGCTCCAGCTCACGTCCGGCTCCACGGGCGAGCCGCGCATCGCCGTGCAGTCGCTCGGCGCGGTGCTGCGCGGCGGCCGGATCTACCGCGACCGCTACCGGCTGTCGCCGGCCGACCAGGTGCTCGTCAGCGTGCCGCTGGCGCACTCCTTCGGCCTCATCGGCGGCATGGCGGCGGCGCTGGTGGCGGGCGCCTCCCTGCTCACGCTGGAGCGGTTCAGCCTCAGCGGCGTCCAGGCCGGGCTGGACGCGGGAGCGACCGTGCTGCTGGGCACGCCCATGGTGTACGAGCTGGTCGGCTCGGCGCTGCCGCGCGCGGCCGGGCGGCCGGTCAGGACGGCGCTCTCGTCCGGCGGCGCGCTCTCGCGGCGGACCCGCGAGCGGGCGTCGGCCAGCCTCGGGTGCGCCGTCCACCAGATCTACGGCAGCACCGAGATGGGGCTGGTGGCCTCGCAGTTCGACCGCCCGGCGCCGTGGCCGGACGACTCCGTCGGCCTGGCCGGGCCGGGGGTGGCGTGGCGCCTGGAACCCGACGGGCCGGACGCCGGCCGGCTGCTCGTCCGCACGTCCACGATGTTCCGCGGGTATGCCCAGGGCGCCGGCGCGGGCACGTTCGTGGACGGGTTCTACGACACGGGCGACCGCGCCCACGTGGACGGCGCCGGGCACCTGTTCATCGACGGCCGCAAGGCCACGTTCATCAACGTCGGCGGCCGGAAGGTGAACCCGGACCGAGTCGAGCGCCTGATCGGGGAGCACCCGCGGGTCAGGGAGGTCGCGGTGTACGGGATGGAGACCGGCGACGCGGAGGAGGTCCACGCCGCGGTCGTGCCCACCGCGGCGCTGGCGGTCGAGGACCTCCTGGAGTGGTGCCGGTCGCGGCTGTCCCCGTACGAGGTGCCGCACCGGGTCCGCCTGCTGGAGGACCTGCCCCGCACCGGGCTGGGCAAGGTGGACCGGCGCGGCCTGGCGGCCGAGGAGCTCAGGACATGACCGAGATCCGGCTGAGCGTCGCGATCATGACCCACCCGCGCCGGCTGGCGATGGCGGAGGCCCTGGCGGAGCGGCTGGGCTGCCAGCCGGCGATCGCGCTCGATCCGGAGCCGGACGGTCCGCCGAGCTCGAGCCGGAGCGCCGCCGTGGCCTGGGGGCTGGCGCCGGCCTGGGCGACGCACCACCTGGTGCTGCAGGACGACGCCCAGCCGGCGCCCGGCTTCCTCCCGGCGGTCCGCGAGGCGGTCGCGGCGCACCCCGAGATCCCGGTGTCGCTGTACGCGCACTGGAACTCGTGGAACGGCGCCCTGGCCCGGCTCGCGCTGCGCTGCGGACGGGCGGGGAGCGAGCTCATCCCGACCGAGCACGTGCCCACGGTCGCGCTGGTGATGCCCCGCCCGCTGGCCGCCGACTTCGCCGGCTTCGCGGCGCGGGTGCCCGCGGAGGTGCCCGACGACGAGGCGGTCTCGATCTTCGCGCGGCGCCACGGGCTGCGCGGCTGCCTGGTCGTGCCGAACCTCGTCGAGCACGCGGGCGTCGAGAGCCTGGCGGGGAACGACCGCCGGGACGAGGAGCGGCGGTCGGCGTGCTTCCTGCCCGAGCGGCCGTCGCCCGCCGCCGGCATCCTGCGCGTGGCCGAGGTCCCGGTCCTCCCGTTCCTCCGGTGGGGCGAGCCGGCCGCGGTGGTCGAGGACGTCCCCGGCCGCTGGATCACGGTGAGCGGCCCCGAGGCCCTGTGGGCGCTGGGCCTCGATGAGGAGCCGCTGTGGGACGGCTGCGCCCGAGCGGTGGCCGCGCTGCCGGCGGCCGCGGCCGGGCTCGCCGCCGCGGCAAGCGGCCGGCTGCTGTCGTCCCTCTGGCTGACCGGGTACCTGGAGGGGGCGGTGCTGGCGGACCTGGGCGCCGACCCGACGGCGGCCGGGGTGCGCTCCTCGACGCGCAGCCTGGTGCTCGGGGGCCTCGGCGGTCGAGGGGTTCGTGACCAGCTGCGCCGGCACCTGGACGCGCTGGTGGGCCTCGCCGACCGCGCCACGGAGCTGGGCGCCGCGGCACCCCGGGGCGAGCGGATTCGAATGCGCGCGGCCTGGCAGCTCGAGGTGCGGCGGAAGCCGCGAGCGCCCGCTCCGGCCTGACCCGGAGTTCCTGAGGGCGATCGTATTGGGGCCGAACTCGCCACGGCCGTTCGGATGTGGCCAGTACACCCGTGGTCTGTCCGAGCGCGTTTGAAGCACGAAGGCACCAAGAGCACGAAGACGCACGAAGCATCGGCCACCTGCTCACCCCACGACGCGTCGACGGACACGCCAAACTTCGTGCGTCTCCGTGGCCTTCGTGGCTTCGTGCTGCAACTTGGTCAGACCAGATCGCGCACCCCGACTCGCTCCCAACGGCGCCACTGGAACTCGTTCCGGGCGCTGTAGCCAGACCATGCACCGCGAATCCGAGCTCAACCAAGTTCACCGCAAGCAGAGAACTTCAGCCTGACCCGGCCCGGCCAGGTCACCTGCGCTGCGCCCGGCTCAGATCGAGAAGGGGGCGTCCCCGAAGTGGCCCAGCGCCACGCCCTCGTTGCCGCGCAGCGTGAAGCTGACGCCCGTCTGACGCTCCCATTCCCGGACGACGGCCCGCTCGCCCTCGCGGTCGGCGTCGTCGAGCACGACCGTGCACGAGGGGGCGAACCACCGGCGCAGGACGGGGACCGCGGGCAGGCGCGCGAGGCCCCTGCCCTCCGCGTGCGCCGGCGGCCCGTCCACGACGAGCAGGTCGCACGCGCGCCCCGACATCACGCCGGCCATCACGTCCACGTCGTACCAATCCAGGGCGCCGGCCGGGCCCGGGCGCAGCGCCGCCTGGACCAGCGTCACGACGTCCTCCAGCCCCTCCCGCCTGAGGAGCCGGCCGACCACGTGCGCCCAGGCCGGGTCGTGCTCCAGCGTCACCAGGTGCCCACCCTGCTCGGCGAGCACGCGCGCCAGCACCAGCGTGGACAGTCCGCTCCCGCACTCGACGACGCATCGCCGGTCGTGGAGCACGACGTCGTTGGCGATCACCACGAGCGCGGCCGGCCGCATGCTCGCTTCCGAGAACGGCAGGTAGTGGCTGCCGAGGAGCGGTCTCAGGACCTGGAGCGCGTGCGCGTCGGCGACCAGCGCCCCTCTCGTCACCATCGCGACAGCACGGTAGTCGCACGTGCGGCCGGTGGCAAACCAGTTCCGCCGTGGAAGTAGTAGACGCCATTTCAGCGGTTTGACCGGGCTCCCGGAGCCGCTGGTACAGTCGGGCCGTCTTGGGGACGGCTGCCCTCTCCTCACCCGCCTTCGACCGGACGAGCCCGCTGCGCTGGTTCCTGTCTCATGTCAGACGGTTCTGGCTCGAGATGACGCTGTTCCTGCTCGGGGGCCTCATCTGGGAGGTGTGCAGCGCGGCC
>VBJR01000224.1 GCA_005880175.1 Chloroflexota bacterium | reverse complement strand
CTACCTCGTGGGTCGCTCCAGGTAGGCCGGGGGGAACCGGGGGGCCGGCCGGCGCCGCGCCCCCCTCGATCAGAAGTACACCGACCGCCAGAACTCGTCCGAGCGGCCGGCGGCGTCCTGGTAGCACGTCGTGGCGCCGCCGGCCAGCACGTACAGGCGGTCGCAGTGGGCCGCCAGCAGGCGCAGGTTCTGGTCCACCATCAGCAGGGCCACGCCCTCCTCCCGCCAGGCGGCCAGGACCGCCGCCAGGACGTCGCGGACCGCCCGCGGCGAGAGGCCCAGGCTCATCTCGTCCACCATCAGCAGCCGGGGCCGCGCCATCAGCCCGCGGGCGATCGCCAGCATCTGCTGCTCGCCGCCGCTGAGCAGGCCCGCCGGCCGCGGCAGCAGCGGCCCCAGGGGCGGGAACCAGGCCAGCGCCCGCTCGCGCTCGGCGGCGCCGAACGCCCGGCCCACGGCGACGGCGCCGAACGCCAGGTTCTCCTCGACCGACAGCCCGCGCAGGACCAGCCGTCCCTCGGGCACGTGGATCACCCCCCGCCGGGCCACCCGGTACGGCCGGGCGGGCAGGGGGGCGCCGTTGCGGCCGACCAGGCCGACCACCTCGCCCGGGCCCACCCGGAGGTCCACGCCCGTCAGCACGACCGCGCCGCCGTACGCGGCCCGCAGGCCGGCGACCTCCAGCCCGCTCATCCGGCCGCGACCCCGGCCCCGGCCTCGGCGACGCCCAGGTACGCCGTCATCACCTCGGGGTCGGCGATCACCCGGTCCGGCTCGCCCTCCGCGATCACCCGGCCGAAGTCGAGCACCGTGACGGTGTCCGAGGTGTCCTGCACGAAGCCCACGTTGTGCGCGACGACCAGGATGCTGAGCCGGTGCTCGGTCCGCAGGCGCTTCAGGAGGTCCGCCACCCGCGCGATCTCGTCGTCGCCGAGGCCGGAGGTCGGCTCGTCGAGGAGCAGGAGGCGGGAACCGCCCGCTATCGCTCGAGCGATGTCGACCACCTTCTGCTCGCCCAGGCTCAGCTCGCTGGCCAGCACGTCCCAGCGGGCGGCCGGCAGGCCGACCCGCTCCAGGGCCGCGGCGGCCAGGCCGTCCACGACCCGGTGCCGGCCCCGGGACGCCCAGCCGCCGGCCAGGTCTCGCGCGACGCTCCAGCGGTGGCTCCCGTACAGTCCGAGCCGCACGTTGTCCAGCACCGACAGGTCGGGCACGAGCGACGGGTTCTGGAACGTCCGTGACACGCCCATCCCGCGGATCTGGTGGGTGCGGCTGCGGCCGACGTCGCGGCCGGCCACCGCGATGCGGCCGCCGGTGGGCCGGAGCAGGCCGCTGACGCAGTTCAGGAACGTGGTCTTGCCGGCGCCGTTCGGGCCGACCAGCGCGTGGATCGTGCCGCCGCGGACGCGGACGCTCACGCCGTCGAGCGCCCGGACGCCCCCGAAGACCACGGTGACGTCCTCGGCGACGAGGACGTCGCCCTCGACGGGCGGCGGCGGGTCCGCGACGGCGGCCAGGGGACGGGGGCGGCCGAGCCGCCCGCCGGGCACCGGGACGCGCCGCCAGGCGGCGTCGAGCAGGCCGAAGAGGCCATCCGGGAGCGCGATCACGAAGACCAGGAAGATGGCCGCGAACAGCAGCGCCTCGGCCGCGCCCGCGCCCTGCATGAGCTGGGGCAGCGCGGTGAAGACCAGGGCGCCGATCAGCGGCCCGGCCAGGCTGCCGATGCCGCCCACGACGAGCATCGCGAACAGGGTGATCGAGTTGCCGAAGTGGAACGTCTCGGGGGCCAGGTAGCCGAGCGCGAGCGACAGCGGCAGGCCCGCCGCCGCGGCCACGACGGCCGAGAACACGAACGCGCCCAGCTTGGTCAGCCGGGCCCGCACGCCCAGCGTCCCGGCGACGGGCTCGCTGCGCTTGAGCAGGCGCAGGGCGCGGCCGGCGCGGCTGTTGGCGTAGTTCGACGTGACGGCGACGGTCGCCAGCAGCATCGCCCAGGCCAGCCAGTAGAGCCACGGCCCGTTCGCCGTCAGGTCGAGCGGGCCCCAGCTCAGCGGCGGCACGGCGAGCCCGTTCTCCGAGTGGGTGATCGGGTCGAGCGTGTTGCCGCCCAGGACGTTGAACAGCACGAAGGCGAAGAAGAACGTGGTCAGCGCGGCCCCGAAGTGCTGGAGCTGGACCATCGCGGCGCCCAGGACGGCCGCCAGCAGCGCGGCCAGCGCCATCGTCAGCAGCAGGGCGACCACCACGTTCACGTGCGCCTCGGAGCGCAGCGCGGTGATCCCGTACGCGCCGATGCCCACGAAGGCGAACCCGCCGAAGTTGGCCAGGCCCAGGTAGCCGGAGAACAGGTCGAGGCCGACCGCCGCGATCCCCCAGCTCATGGCCAGGACCACGGTGAAGCGCATGCCCTGGTCGATGGGGAGGAGGCCGAGCCCGGCCAGCACCGCCAGGATCGCCAGCGCGAAGGGCAGGGTGTGCCCGTGGGCCCGCGCGGCGAACATCAGAGCCGTTCCACGACGCCGTGCCCGAACAGGCCGTCGGGGCGGACCAGCAGGATCACGATCAGCAGCGCGAAGATGGCCAGGATCGAGATCTCCTGGCCGCGGAGCACCGTGACCACGTTGGACACCACGCCGACCACCACCCCGCCCACGAACGCGCCGGGCAGGCTGGTCATGCCGCCCAGGAGGGCGGCGGTGAACGCATACAGGAAGAAGCTGTCCATCATGTCGGACGACAGCAGCGCCGTCGGCACGGTCAGCAGCCCGACCACGACGGCCACCAGCCCGGCCAGGAGCCAGGCCAGGCCGCTGAGCCGGGCCGTGTCCGCCCCGAGCAGCCGGGCGACCTCCGGGCGGTCCGCGATGCCGCGCAGGAGGAGCCCGGTCGCCGTGCGGTTGTAGAGGAGCCAGAACGCGCCCCCCAGCACGACGGCCGCGGCGACCGTGACCAGGGAGAGCAGGCTCACGCTGACCCCGGCCACGGTCATTGACGCCGCGGGCAGGAAGCGCGGGAACGCGAACGGCTGGCCGACACCCCAGAACAGGTTCATCACCGCGAACAGGAGCAGGTAGATGGCCAGCGTCCGGATCGCCAGGTTGAGCGTGCCCGCGTCGCCCCGGGGCAGCATGCCGCCCAGGTAGATCACGACGCCCAGCGCGGCCGTGCCCGCGAACCCGAGACCGATGGCGGCGGCCAGGGGCAGGCCCGCGCGGGCGGCCAGCAGGTAGACGATGAACGTCCCGAACGTGGCGATGTTGCCCTGGGCGAAGTTGGGGATGCCGCTCGCCTTGAACAGCAGCACGATCGAGAACGCGAGCATGCCGTAGACGAAACCCACCGCGACGCCGCTCACCGCGGCCGCGCCGACGAGACCCATCAGCCGACCGGTTCCAATTCCGTCGACGTCCGGAGACCGAGATGACGCTGGTGATCTGTCCGAGAGAGGTGGAGCACGAAGGCACCAAGCGCACGGAGACGCACGAAGGGCTCGGCGAGATGGTCACCTACGACCGCCGAAGGCCACATCGGGGTCGCTCCGGGAAAGGGAGGCGACGCGGCGGCACCAGGCGCTTCGTGCGTCTTCGTGTCCTCCGTGGCTTCGTGCCTCCATCCGCTCAGCAGAGATCGCACGCGGCAACCCGTACGGCGGTCGGCGTCGCCCGCCACCGCATCGAATTCGAAATCCCTCATATCAGGTCGCGACGTTGGCGATGGGCATGGTCCCGCCCGAGACCAGCTGCTTGCCGCTGCTCGTGAACTGGTACATCGTGGCCTCGCCGACGTGGTTGGAGGCGCTGAAGCTGACGGGCGTGAGCACCGGCGCCGCGTCCACCTGGTGCATCCCCTCCAGCGTCTTCAGGAGCCCGTCGCGGGTGAGGTGGGCGCCCGTCTTCTGGAGCGCGTAGACGAACACCTGCGCCGTCCCGCACCCCCACAGCGTCTCCATCGTGACCTGGGTGCCGGGCGAGTACTTGTGGACGGTCGCCACGCAGTCGGCGGCCAGCTTGTTCGACGGGGCGGCGTTGGGGCCGGGGGCGAAGACGGCGTTCGACGCCTCGGGCGGGACCGCGTTGATGAAGCTCTCGGTCGCCAGCGTCTGCAGGCCGAGGATGCGCTTGGCCGGCAGGGCGCCCTGGGCGACCATGGCCGTGACATAGCGGGCGCAGTCGGTCGGGGTCGTGCTGACCAGCACGAAGTCGGGGTGGGTCTGCTTCATGCGCAGGACGTACGGCGTGTAGTCCGTCGTGCCCTGGTTGACCTCGTCGTAGCCCAGCCACGTGCCGCCCGCCTGCGCGGTCGCCTGCTGCGCGACCTGGACGGTCTGCGGCGTGTCCGCCGTCTTGCCGACCAGCGCGTAGACCGTGCCCTTGCCGTACTTCTCGATCGCGGCCTTGATGACGGCGGCGGTCTGGTTGCGGTACAGCGGCATCATCAGGAACACGTACTTGTCGCCCGGGTAGGGGTTGCCCTGGTACGGGAACAGGTACGGCACCTTGGCCTGCTCCAGGATCGGGACGATCGACTGGGACGGGACCGTGCCGTAGCCGCCGAACACGGCGAGCACCGGCTGGTCGATGAACGTCCGCGCGTTGGCGACGGCCTTCGGCGCCGTGTAGCCGTCGTCGAGCACGGTGTCCTTGATCTTGCGGCCGTAGACGCCGCCGCCGGCGTTGACCTTGTCGAACACGGCCTGGGCGCCGGCCTGGGTCAGGGTGGCGGGCCCGCTGACGTTCCCGGTCTGGGCGTTGGTCGTGCCGATCTGGATGGTGTCCGAGGTGACGCCGGGACCGGTGGCCCCGCCGTTGCTGGCCGACGACGAGGACGCGCCGCCCCCGCAGGCGACCGCCAGGAGCACGGCGACGGCGGTCAGCGGCTGCCCGATCGAGCGCTTCATGACTTCCCCTCCCTCAGGTGAACCCGTCTCTCTGCTGTTGCAATACCAGATGCCCGGTCGCGGGGGAGGGGCGATGGTCCGGGGAGCGGAACGGGCGCCGGCCGGCTACGCCATCGCGTTGTCGAGCGACAGGAGGTACGCGTCCGCCGATCGGTCCTCCCGCCAGTGCGGGTCGGGGTCCTCCTCGCGCAGGAAGCCGGCCGTCCCGCCGAGCCGCTCCAGCTCGGCGCGGAACCGCTCGACGCCGGCCGCCCGCGGCGACGAGCCGGGCCCGTGGTACTCGACCGTCACGCTCTGGTCGATCACGAACGGCTCGATGCCGGCCCGCTCGGCGAGGCGCTGACCCAGCCGGATCCAGGTGCCGCCGCTGTGGTACTGCTGTGGCGTCTTGCGCTGGTGGCTGTGCCCGCACCAGACGAGGAGCCTGGTCCCGGGGGCGGCGCCGGCCAGGAACTCCGCGAGGTGGCGGGCCTCCTCGTCGTCGCGCCAGTTGGCGAACTCCACGGACTGGAGGCCGTTCGGGAACCGGCGGCGCGCCACCGGGAGGTCGCACTCGTACGCCAGGAGGTCCCAGCCCAGCGTCAGCGCGTCCGCCACCAGCTCGCGCATGTCGGGCTGGTCCAGGTAGGCGCCGCCGACCCGGGGCAGCCGCCGGGTCGCGCTCGCCTCCGCCGCGAACCGGGGGATCAGGGCCTCCATGGCCAGGCGCCTGACGCCCGCGTCGTGCGCCGCCGGGAGCAGGCGGCGGCCGATCGCCCGGGTGCGCGGGCACCGCCGCATCCCGTCGTGGCATTCGTTGACGATGACCACCGGCGAGCGCCCGAAGCCGATGCGCGCCAGGTCCTCCGGCAGCCGCAGCTCACCCAGCGCCACGTGCCCATTGTCAGTGAACGAGCGCCAGCGCGGTCGCTCCGACCACCGCCGCGGCGAGCGCGACGTTCACCGCCCGGGCCCGGCGGGGTTCGCGCAGCAGCGGCGCGATCGACGTGCCCGCGACCAGCCACGTCGTGCAGATCACGACGATCATGGCGCTCAGCGCCACGACCTTGGCCGTGGCGTCCGCCGCGGCGGCGTCCGCGAGCCGGGCGCTGGCGAAGACGGCGGCGATGGCGACCCACGCCTTCGGGTTCGCGGCGCCCAGCAGCGTTCCGCCGGCGAACGACGCCGTGCGCGGGGCGGCCGCCGGCTCCGACAGCGGCGGCGCCGTCGCGATCCGGTAGGCCAGCCACAGGATGTACGCCGCCGACGCCCAGACCAGGAGCGTGCCGATCGCCGGCAGCGCCAGCAGCGCGGCCGTGATCCCGCTCGCCACCGCGAGGAGGACGGCCGTGGTGCCGGCGATGATCCCGAGCAGGTAGCGGAGCGAGCGGCGCAGACCGTACGCCGTGCCGGCCGCGACCAGGCTGACCGTCGCCGGGCCGGGGCTGCCCATGATCGCCAGCGACGTGAGCAGGAGCGGCAGCAGCGACCCCCAGCGGAGCGCGTCAGGCATACCGTTGAACCATGCCGCGGACGCTAGGGGGCGCCGGCGCCCCCGGTCTTGAACGATCCTGCAGGGACTCGATCCGGTTCGGCCCGAGCGCGTCGGGCATCGAGCGGGCGGAGGTGTACCTGGCGGCACGCGGCTACGAGACGCACCGCCACGACACGTACGCGATCGGCGTCACCACGGCGGGCGTCCAGGTCTTCGGCTACCGCGGCGCGCGCCGGGTCTGCCTGCCCGGCCAGCTCCACGTGCTCCACCCGGACGAGCGGCACGACGGCGGCCCGGGCACCCGGGACGGCTTCGGCTACCGGATCCTGTACGTCGCGCCGGAGCTGGTCCGCGACGCGCTGGGCGGCGGCCCGCTGCCGTTCGTCGCCGACCCGGTGCAGGACCCGACGCCGGCGTCGCGGCCCGTCGCCGCGCTGCTGGAGGAGATGGACGAGCCGCTCAGCGAGCTGGCCCGCGCCGAGGTCGCCGCGGCGGCGGCCGACTGCCTGGCCGCGCTGGCCGGGGGCGCCGGCCAGCGCCGCGCGGAGACGATCGACCTCCGGGCGGTGGAGCGCGTCCGCGACCACCTGGCGGCCCACGCCCGCGAGCAGACGCCGGCCGCCGTCCTGGAGGCGATCGCCGGCCTCGACCGGTTCGCGATCGCCCGCCACTTCCGCAGGGCGTTCGGGACCAGCCCCGACCGCTACCGGACGCTGCGCCGCCTGGCCCTGGCCCGAGCGGCGATCGAGGCCGGCCGCTCGCTGGCCGACGCGGCCGCCGAGACCGGCTTCGCCGACCAGAGCCACATGACGCGCCAGTTCAAGCGGACCTACGGCCTGACGCCGGCGCGCTGGCTGGCGCTGACGGCTCCCGGTACTCCTCCCTGATGTCCAGCGGCCCGAACGGCCACGTCCGCTCCACCCGCGCGTACACGAGGTAGGCGACCACGCCGGCGGCGATCCAGGCGATCGAGAGGTAGATCGGGACCCATTCGGGGCTGGTCTGCGTGCCGGCCGCGACGTACGTGGCGGCCCAGAGGACGAACGCCACGACGGCCGGGCCGGGATACAGCCACATCCGGTACGGGCGGTGGAGGTCCGGCTGGCGGCGGCGCAGGACGACCAGCGCGACCACCTGGCCCAGCGACTGCACGATCACGAACACGGGCGTGAGCGTGTTGATGAGGAGCGACAGCCCGGCGAGGCCCGACTGGGTCGAGGCGACCGCCATGATCGCGCCCATCACCAGCAGGGAGACGTACGGGAACCGCAGCCGCGGGTGCAGCATGCCGAACCAGGGCAGGAACACGCGGTCGAGCGCCGCGTTGAAGGGCACCCGGGAGCCGCCCAGCAGCCCGGACAGCACCGAGGCGAACCCGGTGACGATGATGAGCACGGTCACCACGTCCGCCGCGGCTCTGCCCCAGGTGTGCTCCAGCACGAGCGACGCGACCGACGAGGACCCGGCGACGACCCGCGCCGGGAACACCCCGAGCACGCCGACGTTCATCAGCAGGTACAGGCCCGCGATGGCGACGACCGAGATGATGATCGACCGGGGCAGCACGCGGCCGGGGTTCCGGACCTCGTCGCCGATGTAGGCGGTGGTGTTGTAGCCCAGGTAGTCGTAGATGCCGATGACCAGGCCGCCGCCCAGCCCGAGCAGGAACCGCGCGCTCGGCGTGAACGCGCCGGCGGGGAACGCGAACGCCAGGGCCGGGTCGAAGCGGCTGAACGCGGCGATCGTGACCGCGGCGATGCTGGCCAGCACGATCACCCACAGCACCGTCGTGATCCGCCCGATGGCGTCGATCCGGCGGTAGAGCACGGCGACCGCCAGCGCGCACAGCCCGACCGAGACCAGCTTCGCCTGCCAGTCCGCCATGCCCGGCCACAGGTAGCCCAGGTAGAGCACGATCCCGACGATCCCCGTCGAGAGGAGCAGTGGGATGAACAGCAGCGCCGACCAGACGAAGAGGAACGGCATCAGCCGCCCGGTCCGGTACTGGAACGCCTCGCGCAGGTAGAGGTACGTGCCGCCGGCCCCGGGCATGGCGGCGCCGAGCTCCGCCCAGACCAGCCCGTCCGCGAGCGCCAGGACCGCGCCCAGGATCCAGCCCAGGATGGCCTGGGGGCCGCCGAACGCGCCCACCATCAGCGGGATCGTGACGAACGGCCCGATCCCCACCATCTCGGTCATGTTGATGGCGACGCCCTGGAGCAGCCCGATGCTGCGGACGAAGCCGTGGGAGGGCGGGCTCTCGCCGCTCATCGCCGGGTGGACCGGGCGACGTTGACGTGGAGCTGGCACAGGTGCTCGCGGGTGGCGATCCGGGCCAGGCGCCGGTGGGCGATCCCGGCCGGGTGGGGCGCCTCGATCCGCCGCGCCGCGACGTCGCCCAGGCGCTGGAGGCAGCCCGCCTCCCCCGGCACATCGCCGACCCTGGCGTACAGCGGCAGGGCCGCCTCCAGGCAGGCCACCGCCCGCTCGAGGTCCGAGCGCGCCAGCGCGACGTCGCCCAGGCCCTGGAGGCAGTTGGCCTCGCCCAGCGCCGCCCCGGCCCTGCGGTACAGCGGCAGCGCCTCCCTGTACCGCGTCTCCGCCGCCCCCGGGTCCGAGCGGCGCAGGGCCACGTCGCCCAGGCTCTGGATGCAGTTCGCCTCGCCCAGCACGGAGCCGACCCGGCGGTACAGGTGCAGCGCGGCCTCGTACCGGCCCCGGGCGGCCTCGGCGTCGGCGCGCTCCAGCGCGATGTCGCCCAGGCCCTGGATGCAGTTGGCCTCGCCCAGCACGTCGCCGACCTGGCGGTGCAGGGAGCGGGCCGCGTCGTACCGCGTGCCGGCCTCGGCGAGGTCCCCGCGGCGCAGGGCCACGTCGCCCAGGCTCTGGATGCAGTTGGCCTCGCCCAGCGCGTCGCCGACCCGCCGGTACAGCGGCAGCGCCGCGGCGAAGGCCGCCCCGGCGCGCTCCGGATCCGACCGGCGCAGGGCGATGTCGCCCAGGCTGTGGATGCAGTTGGCCTCGCCCAGCGCGTCGCCCGCCTCGCGGTACAGGTCGAGCGCCTCCTCGTACCGCGTCCGGGCGGCGTCGTGGTCCGACCGCTCCAGCACGACGTCGCCCAGCCGCTGGATGCAGTTCGCCTCGCCCAGCGCGTCGCCCGCCGCGCGGTACCGGGGCAGCGCCTGCTCGTAGCGCGCCCTGGCGGCCTCGTGGTCGGCCTGCCGCAGGGCCACGTCGCCCAGGCCCTGGATGCAGTTCGCCTTGCCCAGCGCGTCGCCGGCCTCGCACCGGGCCAGCGCCTCCTCGTACCGCGTGCCGGCCTCGGCGTAGTTGGAACGCGCCAGCGCGACGTCGCCCATGCCCCGCAGCACGTCGGCGACGAGGCAGTCGTCGGCGAGCGTCCGGACCGCGCCGAGCCCGGCCGTGAACAGCGGCCCCAGGTCCACGCCGGTGAAGTACACGAACCGCGAGGCGCCGACCAGGGCGTCCACCGCGGGGACGGGGTCGCCGGCGCCCAGGCCCGCCAGCAGGGCCGCGGTCAGGTTCGCCGTCTCCGCCATCAGCCGGGCCGCCGCCCGGGCGCCGCCGGCGGTGCCGACCTTCCAGCCCAGCTCGCCGGCGAGTCCGCAGTAGCGGGCGATCGTACGCGCCCAGTCGGGCTCCGCGGCCGGGTGCGCGGCCTCCACGTGGTGGCGCAGCGGCGGGTGCGTGCGCAGGCGGCCGCCCTCGTCGAACGCGAGCCCGCGCCGGCGCAGCACGCTCGCCGCCCGCAGCCCCTCGCCCGGCAGCAGCACGTCCAGCTCGGTGTGCGCGATCCCGTCGGGCAGCGGGCCCAGCAGCGACAGCAGCCGGCGCGCCGGGCCGGTCATCAGCGGGCTGGTCCACGACACCTCGACCGACACCGCCACGCTGAGCAGGCGGTGGTCGGCGGCGCCTCGCTCCAGGAGCCCGACCCGCTCCGAGCGCCAGCGCTCCGCGAGGCCGTCGATGGTCGCCTCGCCGTCGGCGGCGTGGGCGAGCAGCTCCACGGCCAGGGGCACGCCCCCCATCTCCCGCAGCACCGGGTCCAGGTCGGGCCGGTCGAACCGCGGGCCGGCCGACGCCAGGAACAGCTCCCGGGCGCTGGCCGCGTCCAGCGGCTCCAGGCGCACCGGCGGCGCCCACGGCGCGCCGCCCGGCCGCTCCGTGCCTCGGAGGGACACGAGCAGGCCGCTCGTCTCGGCCAGGTGCGCGAACAGGCTCTCGCACTGCTGCGTGTCGGCCTCCCACGGCGTCTCCGCGTTGTCCAGGCACACCACCCCGGGAGCGCTCGCGAGCTCGGCCAGGCAGCTCGCGAGCGGGTCGGCGCCCACCAGCGGCAGGCCGAGGACGCGCGCCAGCTCGACGACCACGGCCCCGGCGCTGGCCGCCCCCTCGCAGCGAACGAAGTGCCGCCGGCCCCCGTAGCGTTCCGCCACGGCCGCGTCGTGCAGCGCCGCCAGCGCCAGGTTGGTCTTGCCGATGCCCGGCGCCCCCAGGACAACGGTGGGCCTCGGCGGCTCGGCGACCAGGCTGGCCACGACCTCCGCCACCTGGCCGTCCCGGCCGAGCGTGGGCCGCCGGGCGGGGAGCGGCAGCCGGCGCACCAGGGACTGGAGCCGCGGCAGGGGGGCGCTGGTCGACCAGCCCTGGAGGCGGACGTCCGTCACCGGCTCCCGGCCGTCGTCCCCGGTGTCGGCGCCGGCGCGCGGCACGCGCTGGGGGAGCAGGTGCGCCAGCTCCTCCTCGCTCACGCCCAGCGCGTCCGTCAGCGCGCGCAGCGTGTGCGGGTAGGGGTGCATGCGCTCGCCGCGTTCCAGCGCGCGCACCGCCCGCGGGCTCAGGCCCGCGCGTTCAGCAAGCTGCTCCTGGGTCAGACCGGAGCGCTCCCGCAGCCGTCGCAGCGCCGTTCCGAACGGTTCGGAGGGAACCGGCACGGACCAGAGTGTGCCGGTTGCGCGGCCCGCCCGCAAGGGCACGTCCGGACGGGTGCGACTACTCCAGCCGCAGTTCGAGGCGGGGAGGCCGTTAAGGGATTTGGGTGGCGGGCTGGTGCAAGCGGATCATCTTGAGTGAGTTGAAGCACGAAGGCACGAAGGCACGAAGACGCACGAAGGCGTCTGGTTGGCGCCGAGCCGGTACCGCGAGCCGGCGGCCAAGGCCAGGGCCGAAGTGGTCTCCAATCAGGTCATCGCCGCGGCCATCGAGGTCCATCGCCAGGTCGGTCCAGGGCTGCTGGAGTCGGTCTACCGGGCATGCCTGGGCCAGGAGCTGAAGCTGAGAGGGCTCGAGCAGCGGCAGGAGGTGGCGCTTCCCGTCAGCTACAAGGGACTGGCCCTGGGGGTCGGCCATCGACTCGATCTGCTGGTGGAGGACCTGGTCATCGTGGAGCTGAAGTCGGTGCAGCGGTTGGAGCCGGTCCACCACCTCCAACTCCTGACCTACCTGCGCCTCTCAGGGCGCTGGCTGGGCCTGCTAATCAACTTCGACTCCGACCTCACAAACACGGCCTGCGCCGAGTGCTCGACGGCTGAACCCCGTCCCTTCGTGCGTCTCCGTGCTCTTCGTGCCTTCGTGCTTCATCAACTCGAACTAGACCCATCCGAACTCGCCCGTGTCGGCGAACGACAGCGCGAGGAGCGCCGGCGGCGCGTTGGGCCCGGCCCCCGGGACGCTGAACAGCAGCTGCTGGCTGGGCCCGTCCAGCGTCGAGGTCGCGACGGTGTACTCGCTGTTCCAGCGCACCAGGACCGCCCGCAGCAGCACGTCGTCCCCCGCCAGCGTCAGGTACAGGAGCTCGGTGTCGCTGTCGCTGCTGATGAACTGCTGGCCGATGTCCGGCGGCGCGTGGGACAGGTCCTGGCCGCGATCGCTGAACCAGACCGTCGTCTCGATGACCAGGCCGATCGCGGTCCCGCAGCTGTCCCGCAGCACCTGGCCGTTGATCCCCCAGCCGTAGCTGGCGATGCCGGGCTTCCAGTGGGGAGGCGTGCCGACCCCGGGCCAGCGCTGGCTGGTGACGCGGGTGAGGCTCGGCGCCCGCAGATGAGCCTTCTCGATCCATGCGTCCAGGTAGTCCGTCGCCGCTGACACGTGGCCTCCTCTGGTGATGCCCGCCGGGAGAGGCGGGATGCCCAGGGATCGATCGGAGACCCTGAGCATCCTCGCGCTACTCACCCCGGAGCCATGCCCTCGCCGTGGAGGTACGCCGACACCGTACTGGCCCCGCCGCCGGGGCGCCAGGCACAGCGCCGGCAGACCTGGCAGTGTGCCGCTGTGCCGGTCGGCGGCGGTCGAGAATGGAGGGCATGAAGGTGATCGGAGCCGGCTTCGGACGGACGGGCACGCTCTCGCTGAAGGCGGCCCTCGAGCGGATCGGGTTCGGGCCCTGCTACCACATGGTCGAGTTCCTGAAGCACCCCGAGCACGGCCCGCTCTGGGTGGCCGCGCTGGGCGGCGAGACCATCGAGTGGGACGCCATCTTTGGCGAGTACGAGTCCACGACCGACTGGCCCGCCTGCAACTTCTGGCGCGAGCTGTCCGAGCGCTACCCGGAGGCGAAGGTCGTCCTCACCGTCCGGGACCCCGAGCGCTGGTGGCACAGCATCGAGAGCACGCTGTTCACCGCCTCCCGCAACGAGCAGCTCCCCTCGCCGCACGCCATCGCCGAGATGGGCCGGCGGCTGATGGGGAAGACGTTCGACGGCCGCACCGGCACGGCCGACCGCGACCACGTGATCCAGCGGTTCGAGGAGCACAACGCGCGCGTTCTGCGACTTCCTGGGGGTGGAGGCGCCCGGCGAGCCCTTCCCGCACCTCAACGAGGGGGCCAACTTCCAGGAGATGATCCGGCGGCTGGCCGAAGGGACGCCGGGCGCTCGAGGCGGATTCCACCGAACAGTCGGCGACCCGGCGCCGCGTACGACTCCGTCGGCGGAATCCGCCTCGGCGGAGCCGCCGGTCAGTCGCTGACGAGCGCGGGGGCCGGCGCCGGCACGTCCACCTGGAGGCCGGGGTCCGCCGCGCGCACCTCGGCCTCGGCGGCGCCGAGCTCCCGCCGCACGATGTTCGCGCCCTGGGCCAGCGCGGCCGCCTTGTAGAACGCGATCGGGCGGGGCACCCCCTGCCGGCCGAAGCCGCAGTCAGAGGACAGCACCAGCTTGTCCGCGTCGATGTACTCGAGCGCCTGGCGGACGTCGGCCGCCACCTCGTCCGGCGTCTCGACCTGGAGCTGCCGGTGGCTGATCATGCCGACCGCCACCTTCTTGGGCAGGCGGCCCTTGTACGGCGCGAACGCGGGCAGCAGGCGGTGGCCGTTCTCCTTCGACTCGATCGTCCACACGTCGCCCTTCAGCCGGTTCAGGTAGATGTCCAGCGACGGCTCGTAGGAGATGCTCGGGTCGAAGCAGTTCTGCGCGCCCGGGTTGCCCCAGCACGTGTGGATCCAGAGCTCGACGCCCTCCAGTCCCTCGACCGTGTGGTTGAAGAGGTCCACGAGGAAGTCCAGCGTCTCCTTGGGGGCGCCGTACGCGGCCTGGCTGTGAATGGCCGGCTCCTCGATCTGGATCACCTGGCAGCCGGCGGCGGCGAGCTGGCGCAGCTCCTGGTTGAGGATCGTCGCCACGTCCCACATCAGCCCCTGCTTGTCCGAGTAGGCGCCGGTGCGCAGGGTGAGGACGGACGAGGCCAGGTCGGCGGCGATCGTGCCGTACTTGACCGGCTTGCGCGCCCGGGCCTGGGTGACGCGCCAGATCTTGGCGAACTCCAGCGGCACGCGCGGCCCGACCCTGTCCACGACGGCGTGGTACTTCCAGCCGCCGACGATCTCGTTCAGCCAGCTGCCGACCGGGTAGGACCACTCGGCCGTCGTCTCGGTGTCGAACTCGGAGACGCCGGACAGCCGCTCCGACGGGTACGAGAACCACGAGCGGCCGGCCAGGTCGGCGTCCAGGTGGTAGTCGCCGTTCGTGACGATGTCGAGGCCGGCCAGCTCCTGGTCGCTGACGACGCAGCTGATGGCGTCCACGTAGCGCTCGCGGAAGTTGACGTCGGCCATCCCGGACGAGAACGGGCGCCCGAACAGGTTCGTGTCGAACCACGACGGCCGCGGCCACGATCCGGTCACCGTCGTCGGCAGCAGCAGGTCCCTGGTTGCGGTCAGCATGATTCCGACTCCTTCGGAGACCAGACGGCCTCCACGCGCTTCGCCGCCGAACGGAGAGCGGGCGCCATCGCGACCCAGCCGTTCTCGACGTACCTCTCGTGATTGAGCTCCACCCGTCCGAGCTCGTAGACGTAGTTGACCATCACCCCCAGCGACGGAAGGCCGGACGGCCCGAGGTCGCCGTCCGGGTCGATGCGCTCCAGGCGCGCCCCGTTGGCCAGGTGGAAGTGCGCCACGGAGTCCGCGACCCGGACGCCGCGCCGGACCTGGACCAGGTACGCGAGCGCGAGGCGGGCCAGCGCCCTGGAGACCGCGGCCGGCCGGGGCGGCGCGGCGGCGAGCAGCGAGCGCAGCGCCGCGACCGGGTCGTCCACCCCGGCCAGCGCGCAGAGCTCCTCGGCCTGCTCCGCGACCAGCTTCCCGACGCGAGCCGGGGTGAACTCCGCGCCCGGACCCTCTTTCGCGAGCGCCGCCGCCAGGCCGGGCAGCGGCGAGAGCGTGGCGTACGACTTGAGCCTGGGCAGGTCGACGGCCAGGCTGGCGACGACCTGCTTGATCAGCAGGTCGCCGAAGCTGACGCCGCGCAGGCCCGGCTGGCAGTTGCTGATCGAGTAGAAGACGGCGGTGTCGGCCCGCTCCGGCTCGGCCGGCTCGCGGCCCGGGTCGATCAGCGGCGCGATCGCCTCCGGCAGGCCGCGGGTCAGGGCGACCTCGACGAAGATCAGCGGCTCGCCGGGCAGGGAGGGGTGGAAGAACGCGTAGCAGCGGCGGTCGGGGGCGAGCCGCGACCGGAGGTCGTCCCAGCCCCGGATCTCGTGCACCGCCTCGTACCGGATCAGCCGCTCCAGGACGGACGCCGCCGTGTCCCACGTGACCCGCTCCAGCCGCAGGAAGCCGCGGTTGAACCAGGACCCGAACAGGTGGCGCAGGTCCGCGTCCACCGGCGCCAGCTCCGGCCGCCGGTCGAGCAGCTCGAGCAGGCGCGCCCGCAGCCGGACCAGCGTCGCGGTGCCGCCCAGCGCCATGTTCAGCCGGCGGAACAGCTCCTGCCGGGGCGGCTCGACCGCCGCCGACAGCCGGAGCATGGCCTGCGGGTCGTGCCGCGTCCGCCAGTCGTCGATCGCGGCATCCACGGCCGTTCGGTCGGGGCCGAACCGGTCCCCGAGCGCGCCCAGGAGCGCGGCCGTCTGCTCCTCGTCCAGCCGGTCCACCGCCGCCACGACCTGACCGGCGATCGTCAGCACCGACGCCTCGCCGCGCCGGGCCAGCAGCTGCTCCGACAGGTCCAGGATCTCGCGGACCCTGCGCTCGGCGGTCCACCGGCGGGCCGTCGCCCGGGCCCGCAGCCCCGCCGCCAGCGTGTCGAACCAGGAGCCCGGCGGCCGCCCGACGTCCTCCGAACGACTCACCCTCGGCTGCATCATCGCACCACGCCGCGCGCTCAGCCCCCGGGCAGGATCGTGACCATTCCCGTGCCGCCGTCCAC
>VBJR01000143.1:3604-7188 GCA_005880175.1 Chloroflexota bacterium | reverse complement strand
ATCGCCGGCTACTACACGCCCGAGGGGGACGCGACCCGGCAGGCGGTCAACCAGTGGATCCGCACCAGCCGCGCGTTCGACGGGGTGATCGACTTCGACCGGACGATGCGGTCGGCGGCCGACCCGCTGATGCTGAACCCCGCGTTCGACAGCGGCGACCACCTGCACCCCAACGACGCGGGCTACCAGGCGATGGCCGACTCGATCCCTCTCGGCCTGTTCGAGAAATCGCTTACTGACTCCTAGAATCAGGGCCGCATGCCGGCCAACATCACGGACGTCGCTCGCCGGGCAGGGGTGTCAACGGCCACCGTCTCGCGCGTGCTGAACCGCAACTACCCGGTGTCCGACGCGGTGCGGGAGCGCGTGCTGGAGGCCGTGCGTGACCTCGGCTACGTGGCGAACGCCCACGCCCGGGCGCTGCTCACGTCCACCTCGGGCACCGTCGGCGTCATCCTGCACGACGTCTCGGACCCGTACTTCGCGGAGATCGTGCGCGGCATCCAGGAGGTCGCCGCGCACGAGAACCGCCTGGTGGTCATCTGCAACTCGCTCCGCGAGCCGGCCCGCGAGATCACGTACATCGAGATGCTGCGCGCCCACCGCGTGGACGCGATCATCATGGCCGGCGGCCACATCCTCGACGACGAGTACATGATGGCCCTGCGCGAGCAGGCGCTCCAGCTCCGGGCCCAGGGCAGCCGGCTCGTCCTGTGCGGCCGGCACCCGGTCCGGGCCGACGCGGTCGTCCCCGACAACACGGCCGGCTGCTCCCGCCTGGTGCGCCACCTGCTCGAGCGGGGCCACCGGCGCATCGCCCACATCGCCGGGCCGGAGAACCTGAGCACCGCGCAGGACCGGCTCGACGGGTACCTCGGCGCGCTGGCCTCGTACGCGGTCGAGGCCGACCCGGCGCTCGTCACCAGCGGCAACTTCACGCGCGAGGCAGGCTACGAGGCGGCGGGGCGTCTGCTGGACGCCGGGGTGGCGTTCACGGCCGTGTCCGCGGCGAACGACCTGACCGCGGTCGGCGTGCTGGCCTGCCTGCGCGACCGCGGCCTCCGCGTGCCGGAGGACGTCTCGGTCGCCGGCTTCGACGACCTGCCGGTCGCGCGCGACGTCACGCCGCAGCTGACCACCGTCCGGGTGCCGATGCTGGAGATGGGTCGCCAGTCGATGCTGCTGGCGCTCCGCGACGCCCAGGCGCCGTACGAGCTGGTGCGCCTGGAGACCGAGCTCGTGGAGCGCCACTCGGTCGCTGGGCCGGCCGCGTAGTAAAGCCTTGCTGCGGTATCTTGAGGCCGTGACACCTCGCCGCGTGGCGATCGTGGGCACCGGAGGAATCGCCGGCCAGCACGTGAACGCCGTCCGCGCCAACGCCGGACGGGCCGAGCTGGTGGCGGCGGTGGACGTGGACCCGGGCCGGCTGGCCGCGTTCTGCGCCGAGCACGGCGCCACCGGATATGCCGACGTCGCCGAGATGCTCGACCGGGAGCGGCCCGACCTGGTCTCCATCGCCACCCCGCCGGCGCCGCACGCCGAGCTGTCCATCCGCTGCCTGGAGGGCGAGGCGTGGGTGCTGTGCGAGAAGCCGCTGTGCGGCTCCCTGGCCGAGCTCGACCAGATCGCCGCGGCCGAGCGGCGGACCGGCCAGCACTGCGCCAGCGTCTTCCAGTGGCGCTTCGGATCGACCGGCCAGCACCTCAAGGGCCTGATCGAGCGGGGCGCGCTGGGCCGGCCGCTGGTCGGCGTGTGCCAGACCACCTGGTACCGCTCGCAGGAGTACTACGACAAGCCCTGGCGGGGCCGCTGGGACAGCGAGCTCGGGGGCGCCAGCATGGGCCACGGCATCCACGCGATGGACCTGTTCCTGTGGCTGCTGGGCGGCTGGACCGAGGTCTCCGCGATGCTCGGCACGCTCGACCGCGACATCCAGGTCGAGGACGCCTCCGTCGCGGTCGTCCGGCTCGCGGACGGCGGCCTCGGCACGGTCGTCAACAGCGTGCTCTCGCCCCACGAGGAGACGTACCTGCGGCTGGACTTCCAGCGGGCGAGCGTCGAGGTGCGCGCGCTGTACCACTACACGAACGCCAACTGGACCGTCACGCCCGCTCCCGGCGCCGAGGTGGCCTGGGACGTCCCCACCGACGAGGGCAGCGGGCACGGCGCGCAGCTCCGGTTCCTGCTCGACAGCATGGATCGCGGGGTGGCGCCCCCGGCCGGCACGGCCGACGTCCGGTCCACGTTCGAGTTCCTGTCCAGCCTGTACCGGTCCGCCGCGGAGGGCAGGCCGGTGCGCCGGGGCGACATCGGCCCGGGCGATCCGTTCTACGCGCACGTCGGCGGCACGCTCGCGGGCGTCTCTTGAGGCCGATCCGGGAGGTCCGGGTCCACCCCGTCGGCCTGCCGGTCACCGCGACGTTCCGCTTCGCCTCCGGGTCGGCCGGGGCGGCCGGCGGGGCCGGCCGATGCCCCAGTGGGCGTACGAGACGCAGGAGACGGTCACCGCCGCCATCCGCCACCAGCTCGGCCCGGCCGTCGTGGGCGTGCCAGCCACGGACCGGTGGGAGCTGCACCGGCGCATGCACGCCGCCATCGGCCGCGGCCCCAGCACCGGGATGCCGGTGGCGAAGGCGATCGTGGACATGGCCGTCCACGACCTGTGCGCGCGGGCGGCCGGGCTGCCGCTGCGCTGCCTGCTGGGCGGGGGGCCGGAGCGGCGGCGGGTGGCGCTCAGCTACACGCTGACGGCGCACGACCCGGGCCACGCCCGCGAGGAGGTCGCCGCCGCCCGCGCGGCCGGCTTCCGCAACGTCAACTTCAAGGTGGCGGTCGAGCCCCGGACGGACGTGGCCGTCGCCGCCGCCGTGCGCGAGGCCGCGGGCCCGGGCGCGTTCGTCTGGGCGGACGCCAACCAGGGCCTGACGCTGCCGCGCGCGCTCGCGATCGCGCCCGGCCTCGCGGACGCCGGCGTGGACCTGCTGGAGCAGCCGTTCCCGGCCGACCAGGCGCACCTCCTGCGCGCGCTCCGCCCGCACTGCCCGCTGCCGCTGGCGGTGGACGAGTCGAGCGTGAGCGCGGGCGACCTGTTCGCGCACGTCGCCGGCGGGCTGGTCGACTACCTGGTGCTGAAGCTGACGCGCAGCGGCGGCATCTGGCCCAGCCTGGCGCAGCTCCGGGTCGCCGAGGCGGCCGGCCTGCCGTTCGTGACGAGCGGGCTGACCGACGGCCTGCTGACCCGGCTGGCCGGCTGCCAGGTGGCGGCCGCGTTCGGCTCGCCGGGCCCGGCCGCGCTGAACGGCGGCCAGTTCCTGGACGAGTCGGCGCTGTACCCGGGTCGGGCCGAGCTCGAGTCGATGGGCGAGATCCGGCTGCCGGACGTCCCCGGCATCGGCGTGGAGCCCGATCCGCAGGGGCTGGCCGAGCTCGCCGTGTAGGGAGGCTGGCCATGGACTGTGTCTGTGCCTCCCGCTCTCGGGATGGCCAGAGGCCGCGGCAAGCATGGGCTTCGCCCCGCGTTTGAGTCCGTCTTCCCGTGTTCAGCGAACCCGAGCTCCAGGCGCGGAGCGATGCGCCGAAGGCGC
>VBJR01000143.1:0-3574 GCA_005880175.1 Chloroflexota bacterium | reverse complement strand
GGCCGGCACGTCGAGCTGTGCCACCGCGACCGGCTGCTGTTCCGCTACGTCTACACACCGGACACGCCCCAGGTCGAGTCGCCGCGGCCGTACTTCCACCCGCTGCGGACGCTGGCCGGCGACGCCGTCACGACCTTCAGGCCGCACGACCACCGCTGGCACCACGGCCTGTCGATGACGTCGGCCCACCTGTCGGGCGAGAACTTCTGGGGCGGCGCCACGTTCGTCGAGGGCCGGGGCTATACGCAGCTCCCGAACAACGGCACGATGCGCCACGAGGGCTGGGACGGCCTGGAGCCGCTGCTGGTGGAGCGCCTGGCCTGGGTCACGGAGGCCGGTGAGCGGTGGCTGCACGAGACGCGGACGTTCGACGTCGCGCCGATCGAGGGGGACGCCGACCACTGGACGCTCCGGCTCCGCTTCGACCTGCGCAACGTCTCGGGCCGCACGCTCGAGTTCGGCTCGCCGACCACCGCCGGCCGCCCGATGGCCGGGTACGGCGGCCTCTTCTGGCGCGGCCCGCGCTCGTTCCTGCACGGGCGGATCCTGGCCGCGGACGGCCGCGAGGGCGAGGACCTGATGGGCGCCCGCTCGCCGTGGCTCGCGTTCCTCGGCCGCCACGACGGCACGGACCACGCGTCCACGCTGGTCTTCCTGGACCACCCCGAGAACCCCCGCCACCCGACGAAGTGGTTCGTTCGCAGCGACCCGTACGGCTGCGTGAGCTGCGCGTTCATGTTCGACGAGGTGTACCCGCTGGCCGCCGGCGCCGACCTGACGCTCCGCTACCACGTGGTCGTCGGCACCGGCGAGTGGACGCGGGAGCACATCGAGGAGCGCACCGCCGCCGGGCTCTGATACGCTGCCCTCTGAAGCATTCGAGCAACTGATCGAAAGTTTCGGAGGAAGGGCGTATGGCGACCGTCCTGCGGGTCAGCGGTGGCGACCTCGTGGCGCCCGACGGCCGGCCGGTGCGACTCCGGGGAGTCGGTCTCGGCGGCTGGATGAACATGGAGAACTTCATCACCGGCTTTCCGGGCACCGAGACGGCGCTGCGGGAGGCGCTGGCGGGCGTCCTCGGCGAGGAGCTCGCCGGCCGGCTGTTCGACAGATTCCTCGAAACGTTCTTCGGGCCGGACGACGCGCGCCACCTGGGCGAGCTCGGCCTGAACCTGGTCCGGCTACCCGTCAACTACCGCCACTTCGAGGACGACCTGCGGCCGTTCGAGATCCGCGAGGAGGGTTTCCGGCACCTCGACCGGGTGATCGAGGCGTGCGCTGCGGCGGGCCTCTACACGATCGTGGACCTGCACGCGCTGCCCGGCGGCCAGAACCAGGAGTGGCACGCGGACAACCGCGGCCACGAGGCGCTGTTCTGGCGCCACCGCCACTTCCAGGACCGGGCGGTCAACCTGTGGCGGGTCATCGCGACCCGCTACCGCGACAACCCCTGGGTGGCCGGCTACAACCCGATCAACGAGCCGGCCGACCCGAGCGGGCGGCGGCTGGTCGAGGTGTCGCGGCGGCTGGTCGACGCGATCCGGGAGCACGACCCGGACCACGTGATCTTCCTGGAGGGCAACCGTTTCTCGACGGACTTCGAGATGTTCGGCGAGACGTGGCCCAACGTCGTCTACACCACGCACGACTACGCGCTGCCGGGCCACGTGGACGGCGGCCCGTACCCGGGCGTGACCCGGGGCCGGTACGTGGACCGCGACGCGCTGGAGCGGACCTTCCTGGAGCGCACCCGGTACATGCGGGAGACGGGCACGCCGATCTGGGTGGGCGAGTTCGGGCCGGTCTACACAGGCGACCCGGAGCGCGACCAGGTCCGCTACCGGATCCTTCAGGACCAGCTGGAGATCTACGAGCGGTACGGCGCCAGCTGGGCGATCTGGACGTACAAGGACGTCGGGGTGCAGGGCCTCGTGCACGCCGATCCCGAGTCGGCCTGGATGCGGCGCGTCGGGCCGGTGCTGGAGCGGAAGCGGCGGCTGGGGGTGGACCGCTGGGCCTCGCTGGACACCGGGGTGCGGCCGGTCCTGCAGCCGCTGGAGGACCTGGTCGCGGCGGAGTTCCCGGACTACGAGCCGTACCCGTACGGACGCCGCTGGCTGGTGCACCGGCTGGTCCGCCACATCCTGCTGGCGGAGGCGATGATGGGCGACTTCGCGGGGCGGTTCGCGGGCGCGACGGCGGAGGACGTGGAGGAGCTGGCGGACTCGTTCCGGCTCGAGCGGTGCGTCCGGCGGACGCCGCTGGAGGAGCTCCTGCGCCGGTTCGCCCCGATCGAGGCCTGAGCCCGGGCGGCGTACCGGGTGCCCCTCCCTCGCGGGAGGGGCACCCCAGCTCCCCCCTACCTGCGGGTCAGCGGTCGCGCTCTCCGTGCGCGAGGACCAGCTCCGTGCGCAGCGCGTTGTACGCCGGCTTGGGCTGGTAGTTCGCGTCGAGGATGTCCGCGGCGCCCTGGCCGCTGAACGTGCCCGGCACCCACGAGTGCAGGTCCGTGAAGCCCCACACCGTGAAGCCGGTGCAGCGCCGGGTCAGGAGGCACGCGTCCAGCATCACGCGGTACGCCTCGGCCGCCGCGTCCAGCTTCGTCGCGTCCGCCGGCAGCACCATCCGGGCATCCGCCTCGGTGATCTCGACCTGGAACCCCGCGTCGCTGAAGCGCTTCAGGTTCTCCTGCATCGTGCCGGGCGACGGGAACTGCACCGCCAGGTGGCCCTGGTCGCCCACGCCGTCCACGTGCACGCCCTGGCTGCGCAGCGACTGCACCAGCGCGAACGCGGCGTCGCTCTTCGGGGACAGGTTGTCCAGGTTGAAGTCGTTGTAGAACAGCTTCGCCCGCGGGTCGGCCTGGTGGGCCCAGCGGAACGCGTCCGCGATGTAGCCGGGGCCGAGGTTCTGCAGCCAGATCGTGTTCCTGAGCGTGCCGTCCTCGTTGAGGGCCTCGTTCACCACGTCCCACTGCGCGACCTTGCCCTTGAAGTGGCCGACCTCGTCCATGATGTGCTGGCGGAGGATGTCGCGGAGCTGCGTGGGCGTGATGGTGCCGTTGGCCACCCCGGTCGTCAGCCAGTTCGGGAGCTGGTTGTGCCAGACCAGCGTGTGGCCCCGGACCCGCTGGTGGTTCGCCCGCGCGAACGCGACGAGCTGGTCCGCCTGCGAGAAGTCGAGCACGCCCTGCGTGGGCTCGACGACCTGCCACTTCATGACGTTCTCCGGCGTGACCGAGTTGAACTCCGACGCGACCCGGGCGTTGTAGGTCGGCTCGTTGTTCAGCGCGGTCATGTCCACCGCCGTGCCGATGAAGAGCCCGTCCCGGGCGCCGAGCACGCGCAGCGGCTGCGTGATCGGCACCGCGTCAGAGCGCACGGCCGGAGCCTGCGCGTCCGCCGGGAGGACGAGCAGCCCGATGATCCCGAGGGCCCCCGTCAGGGCTACGATGACGCGAGACACGTGCATGTTGACCCTCTCCTTCCCTCATCTTTGCGATACCGGAAGTGTTCCGGAAAGACAGAGGCATCGTAGGCCGGCGCTGCCGGCCAGTCAACCCGAGACGTGGTCC
>VBJR01000134.1 GCA_005880175.1 Chloroflexota bacterium | reverse complement strand
GCGCGGCCGTCAGCGGCGCCGTGGGGCTGGTCTCCGCCTCGCCGGCAGGATCGACCACGAACAGCGTCGAGGCGCTGTCCAGGAACGCCTCCACATCCAGGCTGGAGCGCGAGCACGCTTCCAGCACGGCCGGGTCCTGGAGCGCGCCGAAGCATGACTTGGCAGTCTCGAAGTAGCCGCCGATGGTGACCGGGCTCGGAGACCCGGCCAGCCCGCGCAGCCGGTCGGCCCAGACCGCCGCCCGCGGGTTGTGGCTCTCGATGATGCGCGCCGGCTCGTTGGCCTCACGCTGGTCCAGCCAGAGCAGCACCTGGGCGATGTCGGCGCCGACCAGCGCCGCGGCGTGCAGGTAGGGCCGCAGCACCACGCCCGCGCCCTCCTTCCAGAAGCCGTCGCCGCCATCGCGAGCCCGCGGCCCGTCCACCGCCCCCAGCAGCGCCGCCGCCCGGCTGCTCGCCACTCGCGTGTCGCGGCAGCCGTCGAGCGGGTCCCAGCAGACCGTGGCCAGCCCCAGGTCCGGTCCCACCAGCCCCGACCAGTCGAGGAGGTGGACGCCACCGCCGTGCCGCTGCCCGATCGCCTCGCGGGCGGCGCCAGCCAGCAGCACCACGTCGGTCTTGGTCGAGGTGGCGACCGCCGAGCCGGCCCAGCAGAGCAGACCGGGCAGGATCAGGCCCAGCGTCTTGCCGCTGCCCGGCGGCCCCACCACGCCGGCCGTCTGCCGGTCGCCGTGTCCACGCAGCGCGCGCAGGCCGCCCGCCGGTCCCCGCTCCAACCCGAGCCAGAGGTCGTACGAGGGCTCTGAGCGCCCGCCCGGTGCGGACGTGGCGCTCAGCGTCGCGAGCGCGGTGCTGGTGGCGAAGCCCGCGCGCCGCGGGTTGGGGTCCGCCCAGCGCCGGCCGCGCGCCAGGTGGGCGAGCGCCAGCCGGCCCGCCGCCACGACGACCATGGTGACCAGCACCACGGTCAGCGCGTAGAACAGCGGAGCCGGCGCCAGGTCGCGCCGTGCGGCGACTGGCCAGGCCAGCGACGGCTGGACGGGGTCGCGGACCACGTTGGCCAGCACGGCGAGCGCATCGCCGGCTCCGGCGGACGGCCAGCGCCGCGTCCACAGCCAGCCCCCTACCTCGCCGGCCAGCCAGAGCAGGACCGACAGCGCCGCGTAGGTGGCGGCGAGGCCGGCCAGGTAGGGGGCGGCGCACGTGAGCGCGCGCTCCACGCCGCCGCTTCGGTCCAGGCTCACAGCGCCGGGCCCAGGTCGGGGGCGCGGCCATGGTCAGGAGGCGGCAGGTCGATCGGCGTGTCCTCGTCCAGCTCGATCTCGGGCGGGTCGGGGAGTCGGGCCGGGTTCTGGAACGCCGGACGCCAGGGCCTCCAGCCGCCGTCGAGGGTCGGCTCCATGCCGGTGCGGCCGTAGTCGCGGGGCTCGCCAATGTGCTGTTCCTCCTCGACCGCGATCTGCTCTGCCGTCTGCTCGCGGTCCGTGAGGTGCTTGGTCTGCCCGTCGCGGGGATCGAAGACCTCCCACGCGTTCCAGGCGCGCGGTTCCGGGGTAGGGGTTGTTCCCATACCAAGTACTCGCACTTCGGCCCTGGTTGAGACCCGGCGCCGTTGCTGGGTGGGAGGCGGACGACCTCCACCGGCTCACCCGACCAGCGTCTCCACCTCGGCCCACCGCTGCGACACGGCCTGGAGCCGCGCCGCACCGGCCTGCTCGCGCGCCACGGCGGCGTCCCAGCGGTCGTGGTCGCCGAAGTGGAGGATGACGACCTCCTGGCCGGCCTTCAGGTACCTCTCCCAGCGGCCGCCGTGCCACGCGCCTCCGCGGCCGCCACTACCAGATCGGCGAACTCCTCGAAGCTCCGCCCGCCCTGCTCGACGCCCAGGTCCACCGCAGCGCGCCGCACGGCCTCGCCGACGGACGGGGCGTCGTCGCCGTACGGCCCCAGCGCGCCGACGAGGCGTCGGTGCCACCGCAGCTGCTTCTCGTCGTAGCGCTGAGCGGCTTCCATGACCCGAAGGTCGGCCTCCGCGTGCTCGAGGATCTCCTCACAGGTGACGAGGACCGTGTCGCCGGTGTCCGGATGCGGGAGGCTGACCTCGCGGAGCGTCGGGTTCTCCAGAATCCGCTGAACGGCCTCCACGCGCATCTCAGCGCTGGCCAGGAACGCGGATTCGTCGGCGAACAGCCAGCGGTAGATTGCCTCGACGGTCGCGTTCGGCACCGATGCCCAGCCAGTGAGCCGGATGACGGTGGACGCGATGGCGTCCTGACGCGCCTGCTCGGGGACCGCGGGCGGGTCGGGCGCCGTCAGCCCGCCGGCCAGCGCGAGCGCGATGCGCGTGAGGTTCAGGAAGTGCTCGCGAACCTCGGCCTCCAGCATCGCCTTGGCGGTGACGTCGCCCGAGTCCGCCATCTTCTGCAGCCGGTCGGCCATGATCGTGGTCAGCTCGTCGAGCGCGGCGCCGGGATGCGCGTTGCGCACGGTCTGGCGCAGCCAGTGCAGCAGGGCGGCCTGGTCGCGCGGGCGTTCAGGCGACGGCTGGCCGTCGACCAGGGCCTCGGCCAGCTTCTCCAGGCTGAGGCGGGCGGCGCGGGCGATCCGGCGGACGGGCTTGGGGGCGGTGGCGTGGCGCCGCGTCGGTCGGGCATCGGACATCGTGGTCTGCCGGTCCATCAGCTCGCCTCCATGTACTCGAGCAGCGAGGGCACGTGGATGACGACGTCGTGCACGACCTTCGCCTCCTGCGCGAGCCGCTCGGCGACCGCCAGGTTGGAACGGCCGCGCCGGATGTAGCCGTCGATGACCACGCGGTAGTCGTCCGGGCTCCAGAAGGAGCGCTGGATGTACCGCTTGTGCACGCTCCGAGCCCACGGCAGCCCGGCCTGGTCCTTGAGCCTGCCGACACGCCGCCGGATGAAGTCGCCCATGACCTTACGCCGGATCGAACGAGCCACCAGCGGCAGCTCAGTCTCCACCAGGTCCACCAGCTCGTTGGTTGGGAGGCCATCCGGACCGGCATCGCTGAGCGCGTCCTTCAGCAGTTGGTCGAGCGGTCGGTACGGCACGAAGCCGCGATTTGGAGCCGTGCTCACTTTACCCTCCTGATTCGCACCCGGCTGGCGAGCTCCCGGTCGAGCTCGCTCAGGTGCGCCAGCGCCGACCGAACGATGGCGATGTCGTTGTCGGGCATGATCCTGGCCGTCAGCGCCGCGGCGATCTCAGCCGCGCCGCGTCGGCTCAGGGTGTCGTTGACGCTGGCCAGGCGGCTGATGACACCGTCCACCACTCGCGTGATCTCGTCCTCCGCCTGCCACTGCGGCACCAGCTCGCGCTGCGCGTCGCACCACCGCCTGGCCTGGTCCTCCAGGGCTCTCCGCTCGCCCTCCTCAGCGGCGTCGAGCGTCGCGGCGACCTCCAGGAGCCGAGCGGGCGGATGGCCCGGCACGTCGCGGAGGAACGGATAGCGCTGGATCGCCTCATCCAGCTTGCTCGTGGCCTCCCGCGCCTCGACGCGGCGCTCCGCCTCCCGCAGCGGCATGGTCCCGGCGACGACCTGCTTGGCGAGGTCGGGTGCTGCCGTCTGGACGCGTTCGGCCTGACGGATCTTGTGCTCGGACACGTCGGCGAGCTTGGCCAGGCGCTTTCGGGTTGTGGGTGCTCGTCGGGAAAGATGTGGCGGATCCGCCACATCTTTCTCGGCCTTCTGCGCCGGCCGGCCTGGCGCCGCCTTGCGGCCGGCGGCCGCCTTCCGCTCCCTGGCCTCCGCCTCCAGCCGGGACCGAGCGTCCTGGACGACCGCCGCCTTCTGGTCCTCGGTCAGGTGCCGGCGGTGGAGGTTCAGCGACAGCACGTACGCGGTCGGGCTCTCGCCGCTCCACTCCACGAAGCGCGGCTCGACTCCGGCGTGCTGGCAGGCACGATGCCGGTTGCGGCCGTCGAGGATCTTGCCCTCGTGCAGCACGATGGGCTGCTGGAGCCCGTGCTCGCGGACGTCGGCGACGAGCTCGCCGAACTCCGGCCCGTCCACGTCCATGAGCGGGAAGAGGGCGGCGGCCGGATGGTGCTCGAGCTCGGTGGGTGGGGCCGCGGGCTGGTCGGCGGGTGGGTCGGTGGAAGTCCTCATACCCGTTACTCGCGCGAGAGGGGCAGGTGAGACCCGGCGGTGAGTGCGTGGCCGCCGAGGATCGGTGCCCTGCTGGAGGACGATCGGCTGGAGGAGCCCGTGCACGTCGATGTCGGCGACGAGCCCCGCCGAACTCGGGGGTGTCCACCGCGAGCAGGGGGACAGGGCGGCGGCGGGGTGGTGGTCGAGGTCGGCGGGCGGCTGACAGTGGTCAGCGGGTGGGTCGGTGGGGGTCCTCATAGGAGGCACTTCGTCGAGAGGGGCGGTTACTACCCGGTGGTGTCTGCCGCCGCTCCTGGGTGAGATGACGGCGACAGCCGGGGCTGGGCGAGTACCACAAGCGCCAACGGCTTCAGGCGGGACGACATGAGGCACGATCACCGCGGCCTGACCGTCGTCGTATTGGTCTGTCCTGGACCGCGGCCGGGAGGGTGGGTGGGCGCACCCAGTTGCTACAGTTCGGTACGAATGAGGCCTGCATGGCGGCGGCTTTCGGTGGCCGGTCCCGTGGTGGCGGGCCAGCTCGGCGGCCTCGTGACCTATGCCGGCATTCCGGCCAGCAGCCCGGACCGCTTGGCGCCC
>VBJR01000133.1 GCA_005880175.1 Chloroflexota bacterium | reverse complement strand
GGCGCTGGCCTGGACGTTCACCGCCGCCGCCGTCTGCGGCATCCGCATCGCGATTCGGCGCGGCGCGGCGCGGCTGCGCGCGCACGGCTTCTTCATCGAGCGCACGCTGCTGGTCGGCGCCGACCAGCACAGCATCGGCGTCGCGCGGCAGCTCGGCCGCCCGGGCTCGGGCATCCAGGTGGTCGGGGTGCTGGACGACTACAAGCCGCCGGGCACGGTCCTGGACGGGCGCTTCACCGTGCTGGGGACGCCCGCCGACCTGGCCCGGATCGCGGCGCGACGTGGCGCCAACGACGCGGTCGTGGTGCCGGACGCCCTGGCGTGGGAGACGATGCGCCGGCTGCTCGCCGACGCCGCCACCGGCGGGACCGGCGTGCGGGTGCACCTGGCGGCCGGCTTCACCGACCTGCTGACGACCGGCGTCCGCGTCTCGGCGCGCAACCACGTGCCGCTGCTGACCGTGAAGCCGGCGGCGTTCACCCCCGCCGAGGCGGCGGCCAAGCGGGCGCTCGACTGCGCGGTCGCGGCGCTCCTCCTCGTCGTGTGCGGCCCGCTGCTGCTGGCCACGACGCTGCGGCTGCGGGCGCTCGGGATCGCGCCCCTGCGGCGTCACGCCGTCCTCGGCCGGCACGGGACGCGGTTCGAGATGCCGGTCTTCGACCCCCGGGGCACGCCGTCCACGTTCGTGCGCAAGCTGCCGGCCCTGGCCCGCGTGCTGCGCGGGGACATGAGCGTCGTCGGGCCGCGGCCGATCCCGGCCGAGGAGGCCGGAGCCGTGGAGGGCCCGGGCATCCGGCCCGGGCTGACCGGCCACTGGCGGGAGAGCGACAACCCGACCGAGCAGGCCACGCTCGACCTCTACTACATCCGCAGCTTCCGCCCCTGGACGGATGTGCACGTCCTATGGACGCGCGCGAGAGCGCGCCTGCTGCCCTGGCGGAGGCGGCGCCCGCACCGGGCGCCCGCGCCCACGCCGGCGAGGGGCACGCATGGCGCTGGCTGAGCCGGATTCCACCGACGGAGGCGGACGTGGCGCCGAGTCGCCGACTGTTCGGTCGAATCCGGCTGAGGCGGGCGCCGCGGCGCCCCGGCGCCGCCGGCTGGCGCGCGACGGCGTGATCTCCCTGGTCGCGTCCGGCGTCATGCAGCTGCTGAACGTGGTCTCGGGGATCGTGATCGCCCGCTCGCTCGGGCCGGCGGGCCGGGGCGAGCTGGCCGCCGTGCTCCTGTGGCCGGCCCTGCTCGCCTATCTGTCCGGGCTGGGCTGCGCCGACGCGATCACGTACCTCGCGGCCCGCCGGCCCGACCGCGCGCGCGACATCGGGGCCACGGGCCTCGTGCTCGCCGTGCTCCAGGGCGCGGCCGTCGTGGGCGCCGGCTACGTGGTCCTGCCGGCGGTGCTCGGCCACTACGGCGGCCAGGCCGTCCAGGCGGGCCGCCTGTACCTGGTCTGGGCACCGCTCATGCTGCTCACCACGGCGGGGGCGGCGGTCCTGCGGGGCCGGATGTCGCTGCTCGCCGCCAACGCGACACGAGTGGCGGTCATCGTGCTCACGGTCGCCGGGCTCGCGGCCCTGGTCGCGGCCGGCCGGCTGACGGTCCCCTCGGTCGTGGCGGTCTACCTCGGCGCGAACGTCGCGACGCTCGTGGTCACCCTGTGGATCCTGGCGTCGCGGCGGGAGCTCGGCGTCGGGCTGCACCGCGACCTCGTGCGCCCGATCCTGGCGTACGGGCTCCGCGCCCACGTCGGGAACGTCTCCACGCTGGCCAGCACGCAGGCCGGCCAGGCGCTGGTCGCGCTCCTGCTCGCCCCGATCGCGCTCGGGCTGTACAGCGTGGCGGCCACGGTGACGTCCAGCGTCAACCTGGTCGGCGCCTCGCTCGCCCTGGTGGCGATGCCCGCCGTGGGCGGCTGCGCGTCAGCCGCCGAGATGCGGACCGCGTTCGCGCGGTTCGTCCGCTCGGCGCTGGCCCTGTCGGCGCTGGCCGCGGTGGCGACGGCGCTGGCCACGCCGCTCGTCATGTCTCACCTCTTCGGCCGGGCGTTCGGCCCCGCCGTCGGTCCGGGCTGGCGACGGCCGTCACCGCCCTCGCGCTGGCGGCGCTGCTGCCCGCGTACGGGATCGTCGGGGCCGCGCTGGCCTCCGCGCTGGCGGCCGCGACCGCGACCGCGTACATGGTCGCCCACGCCACCCGTCACCTCGACGTGGCCGCGTCCGAGCTGCTGCCCCGGCCCGGCGACCTCGCCTGGGCCTGGCGCAGCCTGCTGCCGCGGCTCGCCGTCCGGGGGGCGAGATGACCGGCCTCGCCCCCGTGCTGACCCGGGAGCGGGCCGCTCCCGCAGCGGCGGGCCTGGACTGGCGCTGGCCCCTGTACGGGCTGCTGCTCTACCTGCCGTTCTCGGGCATCCCCATCGTCCTCTCGTACCCGGACACGCAGGTCGCCGTCCTGCTCAAGGACCTGCTGTTCATCCTGCCGGCCTACCTCGTGTTCGCGGTGGCGTACGCGCGGTCGGGCTGGTCGTTCCCGGGCGCCCCCCTGCTGCCGATGGTCGGGTTCGCAGCCCTGGTGGCGGTCGAGTCGCTGCAGCAGCTCGCCAACCCGCTGGTCCCGCTGATCGGGGCCAAGGTCTGGCTCTTCACCATGCCGCTGCTGTTCCTCGGCTACCACCTGCCGCGCAGCCGGACGCACCTCCGCCGCCTGCTGGCCGTGATGTCGGTGGTCGGGCTGGTGCCGGCCGTCGTGGGGATCGTGGAGGCGGCGCTGCTGGACGGCGGCCGCGGCGACCTGGTCTATCCCTGGTACGGCCGCGCCGCCCAGGCGGTCACGCAGAACTTCTTCGACGCGGGCGCGTCCAGCGGCACGCTCTTCCTCCGGATCCCGAGCACGTTTAGCTTCTCGGCGAAGTTCTACGACTTCCTGGCCGCGATGATCGTCGTGGCCTTCGCCTGGTTCAGCCTGGGCGGCCGCTGGCTCGCGCTGGCCAGCCTCGGCGTGACCCTGCTGGCCGCGTTCACCTGCGGCGTCAAGGCGACGATCGTGATGACCCCGCTGCTGCTGGGGATGACCGTGCTGATCGGCCGCGCGCCGCGCGGCGCCCGGGCCTCGACGGTGATCCTCGCCGGCGGTGGACTCCTCGCGTTCGGCGCCCTCGCGCTGCAGGCGAACGGCCTGCTCGCGCTGAGCGCCCAGACGGGCCTGGACGAGGCGTCGCGCGGCTTCCTCGACGGGCTGCCGAGGGCGCTCGGGACCACCCTGACCGGGTTCGGCACCGGCTACGCGACGGGCGCCAGCCGCTACGGCCTGGGCGGCGCGCTCCCGCTGGTCCTGGCCTCGGGCCAGGGCTTCTCCGAGAGCTGGTGGGTCAAGGTGGTGATGGAGCTCGGGCTGCCCGGCCTGGTCGCCGCGGCCGCCCTGATGGGCTGGCTGCTGGTCGGCGGCCACCGGAGCCACCGCCGCCTCGCCGATCCCGGCCTCCGCCAGGTCTCGGCGGCGCTCCTCGCCTTCCTGCTCTGGACGCTGGTCTACCTCACCAAGGGCGCGGAGATCGACCTCGACCCGATCAACGTGTACTTCTGGCTCTTCGCCGGCATCCTGCTGCGCCTGCCCACGCTCCAGGGGGAGGGGCGCTCGACGTGAGCGTGCCAAGGCAAGAGGGGGCAGGCCCCCTCTTCCAGAACTCCCCCGCTTGTCCGGGACGTTGGAGGTGCCTGCGGCGCATCGCCTCGCGTCTGAAGGCAGGGTCTGGGCGACGTCGGGAAGAGAGACCCACACACTCGGGCGAAGCCCTTGCTTACGGCCGCCCGCGCACTCATCTGGAGGTCGTCCAGTGAGCGTGCTCGTGCTCCATCCTCGCGGCCACTTCTCCTACGAGGCCGCCGTGGCGGCCCAGGAGGCCGGGCTGCTGCACCGCTACGTCACCGCCGTCTACCGGACGGGCCGGACGCCGGTGCCGGGCCTCTGGCACCTGCTGCCGAGGGGGATGCGGGACCACGTGGACCGCGAGCTGTCGCGGCGCTGGCACCCGGCGCTGGACCCCTACCTGGTGACGACCAGGCCGGCGCCGCACCTGCTGTACCAGTTCGCCAGGCGGGTGCTCCCGCTGCCGCGGCGGGCGCGGGTGGAGCTCGAGTGGGCATCCATCCGGGCGTTCGGCCGCGGGAGCGCGTGCCTGGTGCGCGGGGCCCCGCGGCCCGCGCTGGTCCACGCCTACGAGGGCGGCGCCCTGGAGGTCCTCCGCGCCGCCCGGCGCGCCGGGGTCGGGACCGTCCTCGACGTGCCCAGCCGGCACGAGGACTTCGTGCGCGTGGTCGAGGAGGAGGCGGGGCGGTGGGGCCTGCCGGCGCCGGCGCTCCCCGCCGGCGTCCAGCGCCGGGTGGACCGGGAGCGCGCCGGGGCCGACGTGCTGCTGGTCCCGTCGCAGGAGACGCGAGAGGCGCTGATGGGCGCCGGCGTCCCGCCGGATCGCATCGTGGTGCTGCCGTTCGGCGCGGACCCCGACGTGTTCCATCCCCGCGCCGGCGGCGCCTCCGGCGGGTTCCGCGCGGTCTACGTGGGTCACGTCAACCTCAGGAAGGGGGTGCGGTACCTGCTCGAGGCGTGGTCGCGGCTGGCGCTGCCCGGCGGGGAGCTCCTCCTCGTCGGCAACGCCGACGCGGCCGGCCGCGCGCTGCTGGCGGGCCGGCCGGACAGCTGCCGCCTCGTGCCCAACGTCCCTCACCGCGAGCTGCCCGGCCTGCTGGCCTCGGCCGACGCGTTCGTGTTCCCCTCCCTGGCCGAGGGGAGCCCGATCGCGGTCTACGAGGCGATGGCCGCCGGGCTGCCCGTGGTGACGACCGACGGCGCCCGGGCCGCGGTCCGGCACGGCGTGGACGGGATCGTGGTCCCGGCCCGGAACGTCGAGGCGCTCGCCGACGCCGTGGCGTTCCTGCACCGCAACGTCGAGGCGCGGCTGCGCATGGGAAGGGAGGCGCGGCGGCGGATCGAGGAGGGCTTCACCTGGCGGCACTACCGGGTCCGCCTGGTGTCCATCTACCGGCATCTCCTGGAGGGCGGCGGGACCCCGGTCCCGCTGCGCTGGAACCTGCCGTGAGCCAGTTTGGAGGAGCGCGCATGGACGCGGTCACGACCGCCGGGACCCCGATCCCGGCCCAGCGATACGACTTCCCGGACGAGGACGTCGAGACGATCACCCGGCAGCTCTCGGAGCTGCTGCGGTCGCGCGCGTTCCTCACGATGGGTGAGCGCTGCGAGGAGTTCGAGCGGCGCTTCGCCAGCTTCGCGGGCGTCGCCCACGCCGTCGCGGTCAGCAGCGGCACCGCCGCCCTCGAGATCATCCTCCGGGCCGTCGGGGTGGAGGGCGGCGAGGTGGTGGTGCCGACCAACACGTTCGCGGCCACCGCGTTCGCGGTCCTGCACGCCGGCGGCGTCCCCGTCTTCGCCGACTGCGGCGAGGATCTCGCCGTGGACCCGGAGGACGTGGAGCGGCGGATCACGCCGGCCACCCGCGCGGTGATCGCCGTGCACATCGGGGGCCTGGTGTCGGGCGGCATGGGCCGGCTGCGGGAGCTCTGCCGGAGCCGGCGCCTGGCCCTGGTCGAGGACGCCGCGCACGCGTGCGGGAGCGCGCTGGACGGATCGGCCGCGGGCAGCCTCGGCGACGCCGCCGCGTTCTCCTTCTTCTCGACGAAGGTGATGACCACGGGCGAGGGCGGCATGGTCACGACCGCGGACGATC
>VBJR01000132.1 GCA_005880175.1 Chloroflexota bacterium | reverse complement strand
TTCTACTCGACGGCGGGGGGCGGGTACGTGGAGAGGGGGGAGCTGGACGGGGGGTACTGGTATCGGAACCTGCGGGGTCGTGTGGGGTTCGCGGGAGCGGTGCGAGCGCTGGTGGAGGACGGAGCGAGCTGCTTCGTGGAGGTGTCGCCGCACCCGGTGCTGTTGATGGCGGTGGAGGAGACGGTGGAGGAGCAGGGGGCGGGGGAGCGGGTGTCGGTGGTGGGGACGCTGCGTCGCGACGAGGGTGGTCTGGGACGTTGGGCGAGGTCGCTGGCGGAGGCGCACGTGGCGGGAGTGGGTGTGGACTGGGGCGGGTACTACGCGGGGAGCGGAGGGCGTCGGGTGGAGCTGCCGACGTACGCGTTCCAGCGCGAGCGGTACTGGGTGGGGTCTGGCGGCGGAGTGGGGGACCTGGCGGCGGCGGGGTTGGTGCGGCTGGAGCACGCGGTGCTGGCGGCGGCGGTGCAGGTGGGCGACCGGGACGAGTGGGTGTGCAGCGGGCGGCTGTCGCGCGAGGGGCAGCCGTGGACGGCTGACCACGGGGTGCTGGGGACGGTGATCGTGCCGGGAGCGGCGCTGGTGGAGCTGGCGCTGGCGGCGGGCCGGCACGCCGGCACCCCCGCCCTCGAGGAGCTGGTGCTCGAGGCGCCGCTGCCGCTGCCGGAGACCGGCGGCGTGCAGCTGCAGGTGACGGTGGGCGTGCCGGACGACGATGGCCGCCGCGCCGTCGCAGTGTACTCGCGGGCGGCCGCCGGCGAGGCGCGGTGCCACGCGCGAGGGGTGCTGATGGCGGACGCGGGGCCGGCGGCCGTGCCGCCGGCTCCGTGGCCGCCCGTCGGGGCCGAGCCCGTGGCGGTGGGGGACCTCTACGCGCGGCTGGCCGACCTCGGCTACGACTACGGTCCGGCCTTCCAGGGCCTGCGGGCGGCGTGGCGCCACGGCGACGAGGTCTTCGCCGAGGTGGCGCTGCCGGACGAGGCCGCGGGCGACGGGTTCGTGATCCATCCGGCGCTGCTCGACGCCGCGCTGCACGCCGGGCTGGTCGCGAAGGCGGCCGGGTCGCCGGCGGAGCTGCCGTTCTCGTGGTCCGGCGTGCGGGTCGGCCCGGCGGCCGGGTCGCGAGCCCGAGTCCGGATCCGCCCGGCCGAGGAGTCGGGGCTGCGGGTCGAGATCGGCGGCGAGGACGGCCGGCCGGTGGCCAGCGTCGAGCGCCTGGCGCTGCGCCCCGTGGACCCGGCCCAGCTGGGCGGCGCGCGGCCGGCGAGCGAATCGCTGTACCGGGTCGAGTGGGTGGCGGTCGAGCCCGGCGCCGGGTCGGCCCGGGTGGCGTGGCTGGGCGAGATGGAGGCGCTCGCGGACGTGCCGGACGTCGTCCCGGACGTGGTCATGGCCGCGATCGAGGCCTCGCCCGACGGGCCGCGCGCGACCGTGGTGCGGACCCTGGAGCTGCTGCAGCGGTGGCTGGCCAGCGAGCGCCTGGCCGGCTCGCGGCTGGTGCTGGTGACGCGGGGCGCGGTGGCCGTCGGCGGCGAGGTGCCGGACGTGGCGGTGGCGGCGGTCTGGGGCCTGGTCCGCAGCGCGCAGTCGGAGCACCCGGGCCGGTTCGCGCTGGTGGACCTGGGCGACGGCGGCGACGAGCCCGACTGGGCGGCGCTGGCCGCCCTGGACGAGCCGCAGCTGGCGGTGCGCGGGGGCCGGCTGCTCGCGCCGCGCCTGGCCCCGGCGGGCGCGGGCCCGGGGTCGGGCCCGTGGCGGCTGTCGATCGAGCGCCCGGGCTCGCTCGAGGACCTGTGCGTCGTGCCCGCCTCGGGCGGGCGGCCCCTGGGCGTCAACGAGGTGCGCGTGGGGGTGCGGGCGGCGGGCCTCAACTTCCGCGACGTGCTGATCGCGCTGGGCCTCTACCCGGGCGAGGCGCCGCTGGGCAGCGAGGCGGCCGGCGTGGTGCTGGAGGCGGGCACCGGCGTCACGGACCTGGCCCCGGGGGACCGGGTGATGGGCCTGGTGCCCGAGTCGTTCGGCCCGGTCGCCGTGGCGGACCGCCGGCTGCTCGTGCGGCTGCCGGCCGGGTGGACGTACGCCGAGGGCGCGGCGGTGCCGGTGGCGTACCTGACCGCCTACTACGGCCTGGTCCACCTGGCCGGCCTGCGGCGCGGCGAGCGGCTGCTGGTGCACGCCGCGGCGGGCGGCGTCGGGATGGCGGCGGTGCAGCTGGCCCGCCACCTCGGGGCGGACGTGTTCGCGACGGCCAGCCCGGCGAAGTGGGAAGCCGTGCTCGGCCTGGGCGTCGGCGAGGACCGGATCGCGTCGTCGCGGGACCTCGGGTTCCGGGAGCGGTTCCTGGAGGTGACGGACGGCGAGGGCGTGGACGTCGTGCTGGACGCGCTGGCCGGCCAGTTCGTGGACGCCTCGCTGGAGCTGCTGCCCCGGGGCGGGCGCTTCGTCGAGATGGGCAAGGCGGACATCCGCGACCCGGAGGCGGTGGCGCGCGCGCACCCGGGCGTGTGCTACCGGTCGTACGACCTCTTCGAGGCGGGGCCGGAGCGGCTCCAGGAGATGCTCGCCGAGGTCGTCCGGCTGTTCGAGGCGGGGGCGCTCCGGCACGGCCCGATCCGGTGCTGGGACGCGCGCCACGGCGCCGAGGCGTTCCGCCACCTGCGCGAGGGCCGGAACGTCGGGAAGCTGGTGCTGACCGTGCCGGCGCCGCCGGACCCCGAGGGCACGGTGCTGGTCACCGGCGGCACCGGCGGCCTGGGCGCCCAGGTCGCGCGCCACCTGGCGGAGCGGCACGGCGTCCGGCACCTGCTGCTCGTGAGCCGCCGGGGCCCGGCCGCCGAGGGCGCGGCGGAGCTGGTGGCCGAGCTCGAGGGCCTGGGCGCGTGCGCCCGGGCGGTGGCGTGCGACGTGGCCGACCGGGAGCAGGTGCGCGGGCTGCTGGGCTCGCTGGAGCGTCCGCTGACGGCGGTCGTGCACGCGGCCGGCGTGCTCGACGACGGGCTGGTCGAGTCGCTGACGCCGGAGCGGGTCGGGCGGGTGATGGCGCCGAAGGTGGCCGCGGCGCTGCACCTGGACGAGCTGACGGCGCGGCTGGAGCTGTCCGAGTTCGTGCTGTTCTCGTCGCTGGCGGGGCTGATGGGCAACCCCGGGCAGGGCAGCTACGCGGCGGCGAACGCGGCCCTGGACGCGCTGGCGGCGCGCCGCCGGGCGGCGGGGCTGCCGGCGACCTCGCTGGCCTGGGGCCTGTGGGCCGACCGGACCGGGATGACCGGCGACCTGGACGCGGCGCAGCTCGCCCGGCTCGAGCGGACGGGCGTGCGGGCGCTGTCCACCGGGCTGGGCCTGGAGCTGCTCGACCGGGCCCGGGCGGCGGACGAGGCGCTGCTGGTGCCGGTGGGCTGGTCCGCGAGCCGGCGCGGCGGGCCCGGGGGGCCGGCGGGACGCTGGCGGAGCGGCTGGCCGGAGTCGCGCGCCCGGAGTGGGAGCGGGTGGCGGAGGATCTGGTGCGGGCGCAGGTGGCGGCCGTGCTGGGGCACGCGTCGGCGGCCGCCGTGGACCCCCACCGCGCGTTCAAGGAGCTCGGGTTCGACTCGCTGGCCGCGGTCGAGCTGCGCAACCGGCTGACGCAGGCGACGGGCCTGCGCCTGCCCGCCACGCTCGTGTTCGACCACCCGACGCCGGCCGCCGTCGCGCGCCACCTGGTCCCGCTCGCCGTGCCCGACGCGTTCGCCAACGGCCGCCGGTCGTCGGAGGAGGACGAGATCCGCGACCTGCTGGCGTCGATCCCGATCGGCCGCCTGCGCCGGTCCGGCCTGCTCGACATGCTGGTCGAGCTGGCGCGGAGCGACCCGGACGACGGCGCGCCGGCCGCGGTCGCCGCGATCGACCAGATGGACGCCGAGGCGCTGATCCGCCTGACCCACGAGGGCGTGGCCTGACCGTGGCGGCCGACCAGACCAGCCTCGTCGAAGCCCTCCGGAAGTCGCTCAAGGAGACCCAGCGCCTCCGCGAGCAGAACCAGCGGCTCCTGGCCCAGGCCACGGAGCCGGTCGCGATCGTGGGGATGAGCTGCCGGTACCCGGGCGGGGTGACGTCGCCGGCCGAGCTGTGGGAGCTGGTGGCGGACGGCCGGGACGCGATGTCGGAGCTGCCGGCCGACCGGGGTTGGGACCTGGCCCGTCTGTACGATCCCGACCCGGACCGGCCCGGCACCACGTACGCGCGGGCCGGCGGGTTCGTGGCCGGCGTGGGCGACTTCGACGCGGGGTTCTTCGGGATCAGCCCGCGCGAGGCGCTGGCGATGGACCCGGTCCAGCGGCTGGTGCTGGAGGCGGCGTGGGAGGCGTTCGAGGACGCGGGCATCGACCCGACCTCGCTGCGCGGCTCCGACACCGGCGTGTTCTGCGGCGCCGTCTCCTCCGACTACGGCGAGTCGCCGGCCCCCGAGCTGGAGGGCTTCCGGCTGGCCGGGACGGAGTCCAGCGTCGTCTCCGGCCGGGTCGCGTACAGCCTGGGCCTGGAGGGGCCGGCGGTGACGGTGGACACGGCCTGCTCGTCGTCGCTGGTGGCCCTCCACCTGGCCTCCCAGGCGCTGCGCTCGGGCGACTGCTCGCTGGCCCTCGTGGGCGGCGTGACCGTGCTCGCCGGCCCGTTCCTGCTGGTGGAGTTCAGCCGCCAGCGGGGCCTGGCCCCGGACGGCCGCTGCAAGGCCTACGCGGCCTCGGCCGACGGGACGGGGTTCTCGGACGGGCTGGGCCTGCTGGTGCTGGAGCGGCTGTCGGAGGCGAGGAGGAACGGTCACCGGGTGCTGGCGGTGGTGCGCGGGAGCGCGGTCAACCAGGACGGCGCCAGCAACGGCCTGACGGCGCCCAACGGCCCCTCGCAGGAACGGGTGATCCGGCAGGCGCTGGCGAACGCGGGGCTGGGTGCGGCGGACGTGGACGCGGTGGAGGGGCACGGGACGGGGACGAGGCTGGGGGACCCGATCGAGGCGCAGGCGCTGCTGGCGACGTACGGGAGGGAGCGGACGGACGGCCCGCTGCGGCTGGGCTCGATCAAGTCGAACATCGGCCACACGTCGGCGGCGGCGGGAGTGGCGGGAGTGATCAAGATGGTGCAGGCGATGCGGCACGGGGTGCTGCCGCGGACGCTGCACGTGGATGCGCCCTCGCCGCACGTGGACTGGGAGTCGGGCCAGGTCGAGCTGCTGACGGAGGCGAGCGAGTGGCCGGCGTCGGAGCGCCCGCGGCGGGCCGGCGTGTCGTCGTTCGGCATCAGCGGCACGAACGCCCACGTGATCCTCGAGGAGGCGCCGGCCGAGCCGGAGCCGGCCGCGACCGAGCCGAGGCGGCCGGTGCCGGTGCTGCTCTCGGCCAAGGACGAGGCGGGGCTGCGGGCGCAGGCCGAGCGCCTGCGCATCCACCTTGCCGCGCACCCCGGGCTGGAGCCGCTGGACGTCGGCCACACCCTGGCCGGCCGTGCCCAGTTCGAGCACCGGGCGGCGGTGGT
>VBJR01000223.1 GCA_005880175.1 Chloroflexota bacterium | reverse complement strand
GAGCGCGGTGTTGTACTCGCCCCCCTCCGGACGCAGCCGGTCCAGGAACCACAGCCGCTGCTGCGCGAACGACAGCGGCAGCTCACCTTCCCGACGCCCACGACCGATCCGATCCGCGCCCCCGGCCCCCGCCAGCCGCCGCTCCAGCAGCTCCCGCCTGCGCCCCGCCGCACCCTCGATCGCCATGTCACGCCCTCCCGAGCGGCCGCACGGAAACCGGCAGCCGGTCGATGCCGTGGATGAAGTTGGAGCGCAGGTGGCGGACGTCGCCGGCCAGCTCCATGCCCTCCAGGTGGGGCTGCAGCGCCCCGAACAGCAGCCGCAGCTCGAGGCGCGCCAGGGCCGAGCCGAGGCAGTAGTGCGCGCCCTGGCCGAACGTCATGTGCCGGTTGGGGTCGCGGCCCACGTCGAACCGGTCCGGCGCGTCGAACACCGCCTCGTCCCGGTTCGCGGACGCGACCCACAGGGACACCGCGTCGCCGGACCGCACCAGCCGGTCGCCGACCTCCACGTCCGCCGTCGCCGTGCGCACGAAGTGGAGGCCGGGCGTCGTCCAGCGCAGGACCTCCTCGACCGCCACCGGCAGCCCGTCCGGATCCTCTCGCAGCCGGCGGCGCTGCTCGGGGAACTCGAGCAGCGCGAGCAGGCCGCCCGACGCGGCGTGCCGGGTGGTCTCGTTGCCCCCGATCAGCAGGTTGAAGCAGTTGAAGACGATCTCGTCGGCCGCGAGCGGGGCGCCATCCGGCTCGGCGGCCACCAGCGCGGTGACCACGCCGTCGTCGGGCGCGCGGCGCCTGGCCTCGACCAGCGCGCCGAAGTAGTCGAGCAGCTCGAAGTGCGCCTGCAGCGTGGTCGCCCGGGCGGTGGGGCCGAGCCGGTGGGCCTCGTCGTCGGCGCCGAAGGCGCTCGAGGTCAGGCGCGACAGGCGGGGCCGGTCGGCCCGCGGGATGCCGAGCAGGCCGCAGATGACGTCCACGGGGAACGGCACGGCGACCCGGGCGACGAAGTCGCCGCCGCCCTCGGCCGCGAACCGCTCCACCAGGTCGGTCACGATGCCCGCGACCTCCGGCTCCAGCGCCCGCAGGCGCCGGGGCGTGAAGGCCGCGCCCATCACCTGGCGCAGCCGGGTGTGGCGCGGCGGGTCCGTGACCACGAGCATCTTCCCGGCCGCGCCGTCGCCCGTCGTCCGGACGCGGAGCATGGTCCCGCGCTCCGACGTGAAGCGGGCGTGGTCCCTGGCCACGCGGCCGACGTCGTCGTAGCGGGTCACGACCCAGAAGCCGGAGCCCTCCCCGTCGTCCAGCCACGACACCGGCTCGTGCGCGCGCAGCCAGCGGAACGCGTCGTGGGGGAACCCGTCCACGAACGTGCCCGGGTCGTCCAGGCGCAGGTTTGCCAGCGGCACGTCACGCCTCTCCCAGCAGCCCGCCGAACCGCGCCAGGCCCTCCGCGATCCGGTCGCGCGGCGCGCCGCACGACAGGCGCAGGTGCCCGGCGCCGCCGGCCCCGAAGATCGAGCCCGGCAGGACGACGACGCCGGCGCGCTCGAGCAGGCGACGGGCCATCGCGTCGTCGTCGGCGCCGCCCGCCCCGCGGACGTCGGGGAGCGCGTAGAAGGCGCCCTCGGGCCGGTGGCAGCGGACGCCGGGGATGCGGTTCAGGCCGTCCACCATCGCCTCCCGCCGGACGGCCAGCTCGCGCGCGATGGCGCGCCGGGCGGCCGCGGACTCCTCCGAACGCACCGCCTCGGCCGCCGCGACCTGGGCGAACGACGGGGCGCACAGCGAGCACGGCAGCATCAGCGCCTCCAGGCGGGCGGCCAGCCACGGCGGCGCCACCATGAAGCCGATCCGCCAGCCGCACATGGCGAACGCCTTGCTGAAGCTGTCCACGCAGACCGTCCGCGCCTCGGCGCCGGGGACGGAGAGGATCGACGGCGCGCGCTCGCCCCCGCACACCAGGTCGCCGTAGACCTCGTCGGTCAGCACCGCGAGCCGGTGCCGCTCCGCGAGGTCGGCCAGCGCCTCCAGGTCGCAGGCCGGCAGCACGCCGCCGGAGGGGTTGCTCGGCGAGTTCAGCAGCAGCACCCGGGTCCGCGGCCCGACGCACGCGGCCAGCTCGTCGAGGTCGTAGCGGAAGCCCGCCTCCTCGCGGAGGCGCACCGGCAGCGGCACGCCTCCGGCGAGGCGGACGAGCGCCGGGTAGAGCGGGTAGCCGGGGTCGGGCAGGATCACCTCGTCCCCCGGCTCGACCAGGGCCAGCGCGACGATCAGCAGCGCCTGGGTCGAGCCGCTCGTCAGGATCACCTGCCGCGGCTCGACGTCCACGCCTCGGGTCCGGCTCACGTGCTCGGCCACGGCCGCCCGGGCGTCCGGTAGGCCCCCGGGTGGCGTGTAGCGCGTCACGCCGTCGCGGAGCGCGCGGGTGGCCGCCTCCACGACGTTCGGCGGCGTGGGCAGGTCCGGCTCCCCCAGGTCCAGGCGCACGAGGTCGCGGCCGGCGGCCTCCAGCCGCGCGGCCTGGCCGAGGATCTCGGCTCCCGACTCGAAGCCCAGGTCCTCCGCGCGCGTGGCGACGTGGATCGCTCCCACCAGCCTGGGCACGGCCTCAGGCCGACCTCGAGGCCGACGCGTGGACGAGCGCCCGGCCCAGCTCCACCACCTCGGCCCGGCTCACACCCAGGCCGGCCAGGTGGCCGTAGTACACCTCGTGGAACGCCCCGAAGTCGCCGCGCGCGGCGCGCTCCTCGCGGATGCGCTTGACCTCGGTCATGACCCGATCGACGAGCTCGTGGTCGACGGGCAGCCCGGCGCCCGACAGGGCCTCCTCGACGACCAGCGCCCCCGAGTGCTTGCCGTACACGTACGTGATCTCGGCGGCGAAGTCGGCCGGCGGCATGAACTGGTAGATCGCCGGGTGGATGATCATGCCCGCCGTGTGGATGCCGGACTCGTGGCTGAACACGTTGAGCCCGATGCCCGGCTCCGTCGGCGGGACCGGGATGCCGCTCACCCGCTCGAGGTACCGGGCCAGGTCGCGCAGCCCGTCGTAGCGGAACCCCGGCACGGTGATGCCGAACAGGTACCGGAGCTGCATCAGCACCTGGTGCATGGGCGCGTTGCCGCAGCGTTCGCCGATGCCGTTGACGGACGTCATGAAGTACCGGGCGCCGCTGCCCAGGCCGACGACCGTGTTCCACGCGCCGATGCCCAGGTCGTTGTGGAAGTGGAGCCCGACCGGCAGGTCGGGAACGGCGCGGCAGACGCTCCGGACCAGCTCCTGCGCCGCGTAGGGCGAGAAGCAGCCGACGGTGTCGGCGATGGCGGTGCGCGTGCCGCCCGCGCGCTGCCCCGCGCGCGTCAGCTCCACCATGTAGCCGGGATCGGCCCGGCTCCCGTCCTCGGCGCCGAACTCGATCTCGGCGGCGCCCAGCCGCCGGGTCATCGCGATCGCCTCGGACAGCATCCGGAGGTTGGCCTCGCGGTAGTAGGCGACCGGCAGGTCCAGCCAGTCCTCGACCGGCCGCCCCTCGCGGCGCAGGAGGGCCTGACCGAGCTTGTACTTCACGTGGAGGTCGGAGCCGGACGTGAAGACCAGGTACGTGATCGCGTCGGGGGGGAAGCCCAGCCGCTCGACGGTCCCCACCGTCCGCTCGATGTCGGACCGGTTGGCCCGCATCATGCAGACGATCTCGAGATCGGCCCGCAGCTCGCCCCGCCGGCGGCCCTCCAGGACCAGCCCGAGCGTCTCCCGCTCGCCGGGCGACACCGCCGGGAAGCCGACGTCCATGCAGTGCACGCCGATGTCGGACATACGCCGGGCGAGCTCGTACTTCACCGCGGGCGAGAACGCCACGCCCGGCATCTGCTCGCCGTCGCGCAGCGTGTCGTCGTACACGCGGATCTGGTCGGCGGGCGGGAACCGGAGCTCGTGCGCGAAGCTGCCGGGGTCGCGAACCAGGCTCCCGAGCGGCTCGCGCAGGTCTACGGCGCGGTCTCGTTCACTCATCGTGGGTCTCCTTGACCGGATTCACGCGCTTCCACCGGCGCCCCGAGCGCCGTGGGCACGCGCGCCTCGTAGTCGGCGATCGCCCGCTCGTCGCGCAGGGTGAGGCCGATGTCGTCCCAGCCGTTCAGCAGGCAGTCCTTGACGAAGGCGTCGATCTCGAAGTGCCAGCGGCCGTCGGGAACCTCGACCACCTGCCGTTCCAGGTCCACCGTCACCTCCGTGGCCGGGACGCCGGCCACGGTGCGCATCAGCGCTTCGGCGGCCGGCAGGACCACCGGCAGGACCCCGGTCTTGTGGCAGTTGTTGCGGAAGATGTCGCCGAACGAGGGCGCGATCACGGCGCGGAAGCCGGCGTCCTGGATCGTCCAGACCGCGTGCTCGCGCGACGAGCCGCAGCCGAAGTTGTCGCCGGCGACGAGGATCGAGGCGCCGCGATGCTGCGGCAGGTCGAGCACGAACCCGGGCTCCCGGCGCCAGTGGGCGAACAGGAACCGGCCGAACCCCGAGCGCTCCACGCGCACGCAGAACTCCTTGGGGATGATCTGGTCGGTGTCCACGTTGGCGCGGTCGAGCGGCACGGCGCGGCCCGTGTGGCGGGTGAACGGCGTCATCGCGCCCACTCCCGCACGTCCACGAAGTGGCCGGCGACGGCCGCCCCCGCCGCCATCGCGGGGCTGACCAGGTGCGTTCGCCCGCCGGCGCCCTGCCGGCCCTCGAAGTTGCGGTTGCTGGTGGAGGCGCACCGCTCGCCGGCGCCCAGCGAGTCCGCGTTCATGCCCAGGCACATCGAGCAGCCGGCGTTGCGCCACTCGAAGCCGGCCTCGACCAGCACGCGGTCGAGGCCCTCCCGCTCGGCCGCCCGCTTCACCGACGCGGACCCGGGCACCACCAGCGCTGTCACGCCCGGGTGCACGCGCCGGCCGCGGGCGACGGCGGCCGCGGCCCGCAGGTCCTCCAGCCGGGCGTTCGTGCAGGAGCCGATGAAGACGCGGTCCACGTGCACGTCCTGGATGCGCTCGCCGGGGTGCAGTCCCATGTAGCGCAGGGCGCGCTCGTCCTCGGCGGCGGCCGGCTCGGGCACCATGCCGCTCACGGGCAGCACCTGGCCCGGCGTGGTGCCCCAGGTGACGAACGGCTCCAGCCGCGCGGCGTCGAGCGCGACCTCCGCGTCGTAGACCGCCCCCTCGTCGCTCGCCAGCGCACGCCAGCGGGCGACCGCCGCCTCCCAGGCGTCGCCGCGAGGGGCGAACGGCCGGCCGGCGAGGAACGCGAACGTGGTGTCGTCCGGCGCGACCATGCCCATGCGGGCGCCCCACTCGATGGTCATGTTGCAGAGCGTCAGCCGGCCCTCCATCGACAGGGCGCGGATGGTCGAGCCGCGGTACTCGACCGCGTGGCCCTGGCCGCCCTTGACGCCGACCTGGCGAATCAGGCCGAGGGCCACGTCCTTGGCGGTGACGCCGGGGGGCAGGTCGCCCTCCACCGTGACGGCCATGCGGCGCGGCCGGTTCTGCCGGATGCACTGCGTGGCCATCACGTGCTCGACCTCGGACGTGCCGATGCCGAACGCCATCGCGCCCAGGGCGCCGTGCGTCGACGTGTGCGAGTCGCCGCAGACGATCAGGCGGCCCGGCTGCGTCAGCCCCAGCTCGGGGCCGATGACGTGCACGATCCCCTGGTGCCGGTGGCCGAGGGGGAACACGCGCACGCTCGCGTCCCCGCAGTTCGTCTGCAGCAGCTCGAGCATCCGCCTCGACAGCGGGTCCGCGCGCTCCACGCCGCCGACGGTGGGCGTGGTGTGGTCGGCCGTTGCCACCGTCAGGTCCGGCCTTCGCAGTCGCCGGCCGGCCAGCCGCAGTGACTCGAACGCCTGCGGGGACGTCGCCTCGTGCAGGAGGTGGAGGTCCACGTAGAGCAGGTCCGGCTCACCGGGGGTGGACCGCACGACGTGCGCGTCCCAGACCTTGTCGAAGACCGTGCGACCGATGTTGTCAGACATATCCCCCTGTCCTCTGTGAGGCGACCGTCTACGACCCATGCTTCGTGAGCGCGCGCGGAACTGCAAACGCGGACACGTAGTCGGCGGTCGCGCGCAGGTACTCGTCCACCACGCCGGGACGCGCCGCGGCACCCATGTGGCCGACCCGGAACACACAGTCGTGGAGCTCGCCCAGGCCGCCTCCCAGTCGCAGCCCGTGCTCGACGCGCATCCAGCGCAGGTAGTGGGCGACGTCCATGCCCGGCAGCGCGCACACCGCGGTCGTCACCGGCGACGCGTGCTCGTCCGGCACGAGCATCTGGAAGCCGAGCGCGCGCAGCTCGCGGCGCACGCGCGCCGCGGCGGCGGCGAGCCGGGCCTGGTGACACGCCAGCCCGCGCCGCTGGATGCCGCGGAGCGCCTCCGCCAGCGCCTCCATGGCGTTGGCCGGCATGGTGACGGGGTACGGGTGCCAGTCGCCCCAGTCCCGCTCGTAGCGGCGCCACGTGGCGAGGTTCAGGTACCAGCCGGCGGCCTTCGGGCGGCCGTCGTCGATCGCCGCCCACGCGCGCCGGCTCACCGAGACCGGCGCCACCGCGACCGGGGCGCCCAGGCACTTGTTGGCGACGCCGACGCACAGGTCGACGCTCCAGCGGTCCACCTCGAGCGGGATGCCGCCCAGGGACGCGACGGCGTCCACCACGGTGAGCAGGCCCTCCTCGCGGGCGACCTCGCACAGGTCGCGAACCGGGTTGACCAGGCCGTAGCTGGTCTCGTGGTGGACGACCGCCAGCGCCCGGGCGCCGGGATGAGCGGCGCGCGCGGCGCGCAGGTCCGCCGCCCGCGCCGGCTGGCGGCCCCCGGCGCCGACCGGGTGGACGCGCAGCCCGAGCGCCGTGGCGATCTCCGCCAGGCGGTCCCCGAAGAACCCGTTGCGGACGACCAGCACCTCGTCGCCGGGAGCCAGCGCGCTGGCCAGCGCCGCCTCGAGCCCGGCGGTGCCGGGTCCGAACAGCATCACGACATCGCCCTCGGTCCGCATCACCGCGCGCAGCAGGCCGCCCAGCTCGCGGTGCTGGGCCACGCCGGCGTCCCCGTAGTGGGGGCGGATCGGGCCGGCGAACGCGCGCTCCACGTCCGCGTCCACGGTGACCGGCCCGGGGATGCAGAGCACCTCGCTCATCGGACGCTCCCCGACGCCGCCGGCCGCCGCTCGAGGTGCCGGCCCAGCTCGTCCAGCCCGCGGTCGAACACGTCCGCGGGCACGCCGAACCCGAGCCGCGCGTGGCCGGGCGAGTCGAACGCGAGGCCGGGCACCAGGACCACGCCGCGCTCCCGGGCCAGGCTCCGGCAGAACGCCACGTCGTCCTCGTCCGGGAGCCGGACGAACGAGCAGACCCCGCCTGCGGGCCGGGTCCAGCCGACCTGGCCGGGTCGCTCGCCGGCCCACGCGGCCAGCGCGTCGAGGTTCCTGCGGGCCTCCGGCAGCCGCAGCGCGAGCAGGCGGTCGGCACCGGTCAGCGCCCGCGACGCGATCAGCTCGGTGAGCGGCGAGAGCGACAGGGTGGTCCGGTCCTTGAGCGCGATGCTCCGGTCGATCACGTCGCCGGGCGCGACCACCCAGCCCACGCGGAGGCCGGGCAGGCCGTACGCCTTGGACAGCGTTCCCGTGGAGATCGTGCGTTCGTAGCGGAGCGACGGGTCCGGCAGCGGCGGCGCGTCGTGCGCGAGCTCGGCGAACGCCGCGTCCCAGACCAGGTACGCGGAGGCGTCCGCGACCATCGCCAGCAGACGGTCCAGGTCGCCGGGCGTCAGCGTGACGCCGGTGGGGTTGTGCGGGAAGTTCACGACGACGGCGCGCGTCCGGTGGGTCAGCACCGCGTCCAGGCGGTCCACGCACGCCGCGAAGCCGTCCTCCGTGCGCAGCGACCACAGGCGGACCTGGCAGCCGCGCGCCTCCGCCAGCGATCGCAGGGAGTGGTAGACCGGGTCGAGCGTGACGATCTCGTCGCCGGGCTCCAGCAGCGCGGACAGCGCCAGGAAGATGCCCTCGCTCGAACCGTGCGTGGTCATGACGCGGCCGGCGTCGGCCAGGCCCAGGCGGCCGGCGACGGCCTGGCGCAGCTCCAGACCGCCGGCGGGCAGCCCGTCGCACAGCAGCACGTCGCCCAGCACGTCGCCGGCCAGGCCGAGCACGTCGAGCAGCTCGCCGAGTCGGAACGGCCGCACGCCGCTGGACGAGATGTCGATGACGTCCGTCTCCGGGTGGTCCCGGTACCACTGCTCCAGCAGGGCCGGCGTCCGGAGGCGCGTCAGCCAGTCGTCCGGGGTCAGCATCCCTCTGTCCGCCCCTACGCCGGCACCAGCTCGAAGACGGCGCACCGCGGACCGGCGCCCGGCCGCGACAGCACGCGCTCGCAGCGGAAGTCCGTCCGCTCGAACAGCTCCAGCCAGCCCTCGCGCCGGCGTGGCATGCCCTGCTCCGTCGCCAGGTGGATGAGGAAGAAGTCGGAGTCGTTCTCCTGGGTCTCGTAGCGGATCTCGGGCTCGAGCAGGACCAGGACGCCCTGACGCGGCCGCAGGCGGGCGGCGAACGCGTTCAGCAGCTCGACCATCGCGTCGTCGCCGTCCCGGAAGAGCTCGTGGAGGATGCCGATGGCGGTGATGGCGTCGGGCTCCCTGGCGGCGTCGGGCCAGGTGTCCGGCCGGAAGGCGTCGCGGACGTGGAACTGCAGCCGGCCGCCGGCGTCGGTGACCGCGGCCATGCGCCGCGCGTACTCCACCGCCGCGCCCGAGAGGTCGATGCCCACGCCGCAGGTGTCCGGGTGCTCGCGGCACAGGTCCAGCAGCAGTCCGCCGGAGCCGCAGCCGAGGTCGAGCACGCGCCGCGAGCGGTGCCGGCGCAGGCTGTCCTTGATCATGGCCGCGAAGAACACGCGGCCCAGCACGGAGCAGTGGCGGCCCAGCGCCTCGCCGTCGCGCAGCAGGTCCTGGCCGTATCTGGCCTCGCCGCTGAGGAGCTGCGGGAGCCGGTGCAGGACCGGGCCGTACGCCTCCACGTAGAAGCCGAGCTGGGCGAGCGCGACGTCGTCCGCGAAGCGGCGCCCGAGCGGCGTGAGGGTGTAGCGGCCGCCCGCCTCCGCCACGACGCCGTGGACGGCGAGGTACTGGAGGAGCTCCCTGACCATCGGCGCGTGCATGCGCTCGAGCGAGCGCCGGTCGGTGACGTCGATGCCGTCGCGCAGCCGGTTCAGCAGCCCGGTCTCGTGCACGGCCTGCAGGGCCATGCAGAGGTGCATCGACGTGATCATCCGGGACAGTCCGCTGTCCCGATAGTTGGCCCAGGCGTCCAGCGGCTCGCGGTCGGTGAAGTCCACCGTCTCGGGCGCGACCCGGTTCGCTTTGAGCGTCTCAGTCATGACAGACCTCCTGAATCGGGCGCGCCGTCAGCGCTCGCCGCCTGCATCTGCCTGCGGAGGCTCAGCGGGCGCATGTCGGTCCATACCCGTTCGACGTAGGCGAGACAGTCAGCCTTCACGCCCTGCTTGCCCGCGTCGCGCCAGCCCGCGGGAACGGTCATGTAGGCCGGCCAGATCGAGTACTGCTCCTCGTCGTTGAGCACCACGCGGTACTCGGTCGTGTCGTCGTCGTCTTCGAATGCCATCGCAGCCTCCTCCCATCCCTGGTTGTCAGACGATGATTCGCGACGCCGCCTGCTGGCGCGCATCACGCGACTTGCGCACGTCCCTGACGATGTTGAGACGCTTCATCCAGCGATCCCGGCCGTCATAGCTGGCGTGGAACGGCTGGCGGCCGTGCACGGCCTTGAAGTTGTCGATGAAGCAGAGCTCTCCCGGCCGCAGCGCGACGCCGGTCAGCTCGCGGTCGATCGCGGCCACCAGCGTGTCCAGCGCGTGCCTGGCCTCGTCGTCCCGCGGCCGCTCCATGAAGTACGGGTCCAGGCGCAGGTACGGCCGCTCGGGGTCGCCGAACAGCACCGGGATCGGCTCTGGATGCTCGTTCATCCGCTCGATCCGTTCGTACGAGCGGGTCAGCAGCTCCTGCGAGATCTCGTCCTGCTTCGGCGCGTACGAGCGGTTCTTCGGCAGGTGGGACTCGTCCGGCCGGATGGTGAAGCGGGGCTCGAACAGGACGTGCTTGACGTCGTCGTCGAGCTCGATCGCCGCGCCCGCCGCGACGGTCGTCTGGACGTTGTTCGGGTTGCGCAGGCACATCAGGGACACGTAGTCGGCGCGGTAGGGGTGGAAGGCGTCCTCCGTGTGCCAGGTGAGCACGGTCTCGCTGCTGGAGCCGAGCTGCTCCTGCTCGTGGCCCCGGATCGGCAGCAGGTCGTGCATCACGTAGCCGTCCTGCTGCGTCGCCCAGCCGAGCGGGTCGCCGAGCAGGGAACCGCAGAGGAAGAAGAAGATCTCCTCCTCCAGGGCTGGCGACGGGACCGGCTTCGATTCCCAGTGAGTGGGCGTGGGACCGATGCGGTCGTCGTCGACGGGCCAGCCGCTCACGACGCAGAGGCTGGCGGGCTCCGCGAGGCGGAACCGATTGAGCGGCTGACGGAGCGCTCTGGGCAGGTCCTGCGCATAGGTGGAGGCCAGCTCCAGGAACGTCCTGTCCTCGACGGTGTCGTGGCAGCTGGCAACCTCGCGCACCAGCTCCCGGCTGCGGTCGAGGACGGCATCGTCCATCTCGATGTGGCAAACGAGCGCCTCTTGCTGCACGGCTATCGAGCTCCTCTGTGTGAACAATCCTCGCGATCCGACTGTCAGCGCCGGATCGAATGGGAGCGACCTGACCAGGAATACACAGGAGCGGGCTGAGTCGCAAGCCGGGGCGGCTGCTGGCGTTTCCAGCTCGTCCGGCGGTCCGGGCGTGTCCGGTGTTCCGGACATGTCCGGACGTGTCCGGGAGGAGGTTCAGGCCCGCATGGACGTGCTACCGGGCGGTCGTCAGTCGCGCCGGAGCGGTTCGGCCGGCGAGCGGTTCCACTCGGCGACGAACTCGTTCAGCCAGTGCAGGGCCGGGGCAAGATTGTGCCGCTGCGAGAAGTCGACCTGGTGCATCAGCTCGACGACCTGCTGTGGCTCGGGCATGCTGGAGAGGAGCTCGATGGCGTCCGAGAGGTGGCTGAGGTTGTCCTCGGCGATGACGCGGGCCAGCTCGCGGCGGGCCCGCACGGCGGGACGCCGGCGCGCGATCACGCGCCGCTCCTCGTCCAGCACGCTGGCCATGATCGCGGCCGCATCGGGACCCGCATCCTGGTCGGCGGCCTGCTCCACGCGCTCCTGGATGTCCTGAGCGATCTGGCCGAGCCGAGGCTTGATGTGCAGAGCGAGATACGCGGACACCTCGGGCACGGTCTGCGTCCCGGCGGCATCGCGCAGCCGCAGGACCACCCGCGCCTGGTCCAGGAGCTCGTACGAACGGCTCCTGCTGATGCTGAACTCGGAGCGAACGTACTGGTTCCAGCTCGAATACCCGAGCGCGATCCAGGCCCGCCCCTCGTGCGCCTTGAGCAGGAGCAGGCAGACGCGCCGGGTCGCGGCGCGGATGCGCTCGGTGAGCAGCGCGGCCTCACGTTGGTCGAGCGGCAGGGCCGGCCGGCTGGCCGGCAGGCGCACGTCGGTCGTGTGCAGCTCCGATCGGACGGTAGTCATCTGGCCACCCCTCACATGCAATGGAGGGTCGATCCCGCCCGTCACACAGGACCGCCCAGTCCCCGCCTGAACCGCGCAGCGACCGCCCCGTCGAGTCGAGGTGGGCCACCGCGCGTGGCGCCCTCACCCTACCAAGCGGTGGGGCGATGCCATAGCGAGGTAACCCTTGATCCACGGCCGTGGTGATCAGGGAGGGAGCGCGACGGGATCGTCACCCGCCCGTGGCATGGTCCCGGTTCCGGCTCGCCGATGGCGCCTGCGTCCGAGGGGCGGCGACCTATCCGCAGCTCCGGCTCCAGGCCCGGGTTCGCGACGGCCGGATCGAGGTCCGCGGAAGGCGAGGCGGACTGCCGGTCCGGCAGCCGCGGGCAGCCGGTCTCCCGTCAGCTGCCGCCGGTCCGGACGGGCCCACGGCGCAGGCGGATCCAGCGATAGCCCAGGCCGGCCACCGGCAGCCCGCGCAGGTCGCGGTCGGGCGCCTCGTATCCGCGGTCCGCGAAGACCTCCACCGCCCGGTCGGCGCATGGAGGGAGGCGAGCGAGAGTGCAGCTGCAGCCCGCCACTAGCGATCGGAGGGCTTCTGATCACGCAGCTCCCGCAACGTGCGGACGCTCTCGATCGTCCATCGATGGTCCGGGCCCAGAGCTTCCTCAAGGGCGACCACAGCACCCTCCAAGAGCTGAGCCGCCGCAAGGTCATCCTTACAGCCGCGGAGAACGACAGCAAGCTTGTACTGGCAGCGGCCGGTGAGAAAGTGGCGCGGCCCGACCGTACTTTGCATAATCGTCACCGCACGCTCAAGCAACGAACGCGCGGTAGCGGAGTCTCCATCCGCGTGCCACAGCCAGCCCTGGTCGGCGAGGCTGCCGCCGACATCGGGGTGATGCGAACCGAGCAGCTTCTGTCGGACCGCCAGGGCCTCTTCCCCGTACCGCCTGGCAGCGTCGATCTCGCCTGTCTCCAATAGTGCCCCGGCCAGGCCTGCCATGCTGCGAGCCGTACGAAGGTGGTCTTTGCCGAACACATGCAGGTCCAGTGCCAGCGCGCGCTGTAGCAGCAGTTTGGCGGCCTGCGGCTCGCCGCTGTCCAACTGGACCATCCCCAAGTGGACAAGTGTGTCAGCCGTATGTGGGTGGTCAGGACCTAGAACGTCGGTCAAGTAGTCAGGCGGCCTGCTTTTGAGGGCGGGCGATGACGTGCAGGTTGTGGACGACGGCTGTCCGGCGCAGGTCGTGCAGGTTCTTGCGCTGACCGCG
>VBJR01000131.1 GCA_005880175.1 Chloroflexota bacterium | reverse complement strand
CGGCGACGATCTCGTCCTCCGAGTGGGTGCCGCCGGGTGGGGCCGCTGCCGGGTTGTCGCTCATGGGGTCTCTCCTCTCCGATCAGGCGCTCGACCAGGTCTCCGTCGTGTACCTGGCGATCCGGTCCTCGCGGACCGGGAACCCCACCCCCGGCAGGCGCGGCACCGCGATGGTGCCGTCGGCGCGGACGTCGAACGTCGGCTCGACGAGATCCTCCGCGTAGAACAGGCGCGCCGGCGACATGTCGGCCGGCAGCGTGAAGTTGGGCAGCGACGCCAGCGCGAGGTTGAACGCGCGGCCGATGCCGGTCTCCAGCATCCCGCCGCACCAGACCGGCACCCCGCGGTCGCGGCAGAGGTCGTGGACCGCGACGCTCGGCAGCAGGCCGCCGATGCGCGCGGGCTTGATGTTGACGATCCGGCCGGCGCCCAGGCGCAGGGCGGCGGCCGTGAGGTTCGGCGTCGTCGCCGCCTCGTCGAGGCAGAGCGGGGTGCGCAGCCGCTCCTGGAGCTCGGCCATCGGGACCAGCGCGTCGGCGGGCAGCGGCTGCTCGATCATCAGCAGGCCCAGCTCGTCGAGCGCCTCCCACGGCTGCCGCTCCAGCGTCGGGTAGCCGCAGTTGCCGTCCACCGTCACCTGGTGGTCCGGGAACGCGCGCCGGACCTCGCGGGCGACGTCGACGTCCCGGCCCGGCTCGATCTTGATCTTGATGCGGGTGAACCCCTCGGCCAGGCGCGCCTCGATCTCGGCCAGCAGGCCGGCGACCGTCTCGTGGATGCCGAAGCTCTCGCCGGCCGGCACGGCGTCGCGGACGCCGCCGAGCAGGTCCGCGACCGGCCGGCCGAGCTTCTGCGAGGCGACCGCCCAGGCGGCGCACTCGAGCGCGTGCGTGGCGTAGCGGTAGCCCTGGAGCGCGGACCAGGTGGCGGTCAGCTCGGCCGGGCCGGCGAACTCGCGGCCGGTCACCCGCGGCGCCAGCAGCTTCGTCAGCGCGTACCAGGTGCTCTCGGTGGTGTCGGGGGCGTAGAGCGGCTGCTCGGAGCCGGGCGCCTCGCCCCAGCCCACCACGCCGTCGGCGTCCTCGAGCCGGACCAGCACGGTGCGCTTGGTGGTGGTCGTGCCGTAGGCGGTGCGGAAGCGGTTGATCAGCGGCAGGTCGACGAGATGCAGCGTGACGCTCCGCACCTTCAGCGCCGGGTTATGGTCTAAACGTTGCACCTTTGGCCCGCCTACCGTACCCTCGGTCCGTCAGGGTGTCAAGGCAGCACGACAGGTTGGGAGGGGGCAGATGAACGAGTCGTCCGCGCGGCGTCCCGTCGTGGGCGTCGTCGGCTACCTGCTGGACGCGGAGGCGGCCGAGCGGCGCCAGTTCGGCCGGCGCGACCTCAACGTGTACGCGCTCAACTACTTCCGCAAGGCGCTGGACCAGGGCATGCTCCCGGTCGGCCTGCCCCCGGTCGAGCCCGAGGCCGCGGCCGCGTACTGCGACCTGGTCGACGGTCTGGTCCTGACCGGCGGCAGCGACGTGGACCCGCGCTTCTACGGCGAGGAGCCGCACCCCGGCCTGGGCCCGACGGTGGTCGAGCGGGACGAGTTCGAGCTCGCGCTGACGCGGGAGGCGCTGCGCCGGGGCCTGCCCATCCTCGGCATCTGCCGGGGCATGCAGATCCTCAACGTGGCGATGGCCGGCGCGCTCCAGCAGGACCTGGCCCGGGGCGACGGGATCGCGCACGGCACGGGCAGCCCGCGCGCCGCGTACCACGAGATCGTGGTGACGGACGCCGAGCTGGAGCGGCGGACCGGCCCCCGGCCGCGCGTCAACAGCCTGCACCACCAGGCGGTGTCGCGCGTCGCTCCCGGCCTGGCGATCGCCGGCCAGGCCGATGACGGGGTCATCGAGGCGGTCGTCGGCGAGGCGTGCCCGGTGCTGGGCGTCCAGTGGCACCCGGAGCAGCTGCCGGGCGGCGACCCGGCCGGCGACGGACCGTTCGGGTGGCTGCGCGACAGGATGGGTGAGCGGTGACGCCCGGCGAGGCCGACATCTGGCTCGAGGAGCAGCAGATCGAGAACGTGCGGCTGGTCGTGCTCGACCTGCACGGCGTGCCTCGCGCCAAGCTGCTGACCGCCGCCCACTTCCGCGACGTCGCCCGGCGGGGCCACGCGTGGGCGCTGCCGCTGGTCGCGGTGGACATCTGGCAGGGCATGTCGCCGGAGGAGCGCGAGTACGGGATCGAGACCGGCTTCGGCAACGGCGTCGCCCGGCCCGACCTGCGCACGCTCCGGCGCCTGCCCTGGACCCGGGCGAGCGCGCACGTGATGGCCGACGTGTTCACGAGGGCGGGCGAGCCGGCGCCGACGGCTCGGCAGGGCCTGCGGCACGTGCTGGACCAGGCGGACGCGACGGGCTACCGGCCCGTGCTGGGCAGCGAGCTGGAGTTCTACCTCTTCCGGCCCGACCCGGGGCGCGGGGGCTTCGGGCCGGACTTCGGGCTCCAGTCCTGGTTCTCGACCAACGCGCTGGCGCTGTGCCAGGAGTTCCTGGAGGACCTGCACGACTGCGTGACGCGGCTCGCCCTGCCCGTCTACGAGGTGTTCAACGAGCACGGCTCCGGGCAGTTCGAGATCAACCTGGCGCCCGGCTCGGGCCTGGGCTGCATCGACGACGTGGTGCTGCTCAAGGTGGCGATCAAGGAGGTCGCCATGCGCCACGGGCTGCGCGCCACGTTCCTGGCCAAGCCGGTGAACGGCGGCGACACGCCGCCCAGCGGCTACCACCTGCACCAGACGCTGCAGGCCGGCGACGGGTCCAACGCCTTCCACGCCGCGGAGGCGGAGGACGGCCTGTCGGACGTGGCCCGGCGCTACATCGGCGGCCACCTGGCCCACGCCGCCGGCATGACGGGCGTGGCGGCGCCGACGGTCACGGCGTACAAGCGGTACATCCCGGGCACGTGGGCGCCGGTGCGGGCGGGGTGGGCCGTGGACAACCGGACGGCGCTGGTGCGCGCGATCCCCGGCGCCGAGGGCGCGCGGATCGAGAACCGGCTGGGCAGCTCGGACGCCAACCCGTACCTGCTGGCGGCGGTGATGGTCGCGGCCGGCCTGGACGGCGTCCGGCGGGAGCTGGACCCGGGGCCGCCCGGCGGCCTGAACGTGCTGGAGGACGAGCGGTTCCCGAAGCTGCCGGCCACGCTGATCGAGGGCGTGGAGGCGTTCGCGGCCGACGAGCCGCTGCGGGAGCTGCTGGGTCCGGTGCTGTCGCGGACCCTGATCCGCCTGCTGCGTCACGACTGGCGCCGGTTCATGACGCACGTGACGGACTGGGAGATCCGCGAGTACCGGGAGCTGCTGTAGCGGTCTCCGCTACACCGCCCGCATCCGGTTGTTCCGGGGCTGGTGCTCGACCTCGGCCAGGCCCAGCACCTCCATGACCGGGGGCACGTACATGCCGAAGCGGCCGCGCAGGCCCTTCTTGAGGCCGTACCAGCCGCCGACCGGGTTGTCCGGGGAGCGGCCCCACGCCTCGACCGTGCCCGGGGCGGCCGGCTTCTGCTCGTCCGCGCTGCCCAGCGGCATCCAGTCCCCGTGCGCGGCTGGAGCGACTCGTCGCGGTACGCCGTGAACTCGGACGAGCCGCTCGGCGTCTTGAGAGCCCACGGCAGCTCGCGCGTGCCGGAGCCCGTGGTGTCCGAGGTAGCCATGGCGGCGATGGTAACAGGACGGCTACCGTAAAGGGAAGGCTACGGATCGAACCGGGTGACCGAGAGGACGTTCCCGTCCGGGTCGCGGAACCACGCGACGCGGGCGCCCGAGGGCGAGCGCCAGACGCCGAGCGCGTCCTGCTCCAGGGCCTCGTACCGCTCGAACGCGACGCCCCGGTCCGTCAGCTCGCGGACGACCGCGTCGATGTCGTGGACGTGCCAGCCCAGCACCGTGAACGGCTGCGGCCGCAGCTCGTCGACGCGCGTCACGCGGAGCATGACGCCGGCCAGGTCGAACACCAGGGCGAAGCCCTCGTCGGCCACGAACGTCAGGCCGAGCGTGTCCTGGTAGAACGCCCGGGCCCGGGCGGGATCGGTGGTGGAGACGAACGCGATGGGGCGAACTGCACCGAGCACCCGGCCATCGTAGCTGTGGCAAGATGGCACGCCATGAACCTCGCCGCGAAGCTGCTCACCGAGCTCGTCGGAACCTTCGTCTTCCTGTCGGTGATCGCGCTGTTCCCGACCTCCGGGCCCTCGGCGCCGCTGGCCCCGATCGCGATCGGCTCGGCCCTGATGGTCATGGTCTACATGGGCGGTCACATCTCGGGCGCGCACTACAACCCGGCCGTGTCCCTGGGCCTGTTCCTGCGCCGGAAGATCGACGCGATGACGCTGGTCGCCTACTGGGTCGCCCAGCTGGTCGGCGGCGCCCTGGCGTTCGTCGCCGGCTACCTGGTCAGCGGCCACGCCGGCGGCATCCACCCGGGCAGCGGCGTGTTCACGGCCAGCGCGCTGGCGGTCGAGGTCCTGTTCACGACCGCCCTCGTGCTGGTCGTCCTCAACGTGGCCGCCACCAGGGCGACCGAGGGCAACTCCTTCTACGGGCTGGCGATCGGCTTCACGATCCTGGCCGCGGCGTTCGCGGGCGGCCCGATCTCGGGCGGCGCGTTCAACCCGGCCGTCGGCGTCGGGGCGACGTTGAGCGCGGCCCTGTTCAACAACGGCTCGTGGTCCGACCTGTGGCTGTACCTCGTCGGCCCGCTGGCCGGCGGCGTGATCGCCGCCGGCGTCCACTGGGCGCAGATCGCCGGCGCCGCCGCGCTGGAGCCCAGGCCGGCCGCTCCCGCCGTGCAGGAGCAGCACCCGTAGCCCGCGGGCGGCGGCTCGCCGCCGCCTACTGACGCGAGATCGCCGTCGCTCCGCCGCGGAGCACGTACTTCTGGATCTTCCCGGTCGCGGTCTTGGGCAGCTCGGCCACGAAGTGGACCTTGCGGGGCGCCTTGAAGTGGGCGAGCTGCCCGCGCGCGAACTCGATCAGCTCCGGCTCGGTGGCCTCGGCCCCGGCCGCGAGCACGACGAACGCGTGCGGCGTCTCGCCCCAGCGCTCGTCGGGCATGCCCACGATGGCGACCTCCTGGACGGCCGGGTGGCGGAGCAGCGCGCCCTCGACCTCGATCGAGGAGATGTTCTCGCCGCCGCTGATGATCACGTCCTTGATCCGGTCGCGGATCTCGACGTAGCCATCCGGGTGCACCACCGCGGCGTCGCCGCTGTGGAACCAGCCGTCGCCCATCGCCCGCTCGGTGGCCTCGGGGTCGTTGTAGTAGCCCTTCATGACGACGTTGCCGCGGACCACGATCTCGCCCAGCGTCTGGCCGTCCGGCGCCACCTCGCGGCCGCGCTCGTCCACGACCCGCAGCTCGCCCGACGTGATCAGCTCGACGCCCTGGCGGGCCTTGACCACGGCCCGCTCGGCCGGGGCCAGGCGCTCGTGCTCGGGCCGCGGCTCGCACACGGTGATGAACGGCGCGGTCTCGGTCAGCCCGTAGACGTGCGTGACCTCCCAGCCCAGGTCGCCCTCCAGCCGCTCGATCGTGGCGGCCGCCGGGGGCGCCCCCGCGGTGATCACCTGGACGCCCGCCGGGACCTCGCCCCGGACCTCGGCGGGCGCGCTGGCCAGGCCGATCAGGACGGTCGGGGCCGCGCACAGCCAGCCCACCCGCTCGGTCCGGATCAGGTCGAAGATGGCGCGCGGCTCCACCCGGGGCAGGCAGACGTGCGTCCCGCCGGCGGCTGTCACGGCCCACGTGAACGTCCAGCCGTTGGCGTGGAACATCGGCAGCGTCCACAGGTAGCGGTCGTCCACGCGCAGCGGCAGGTGGAGCAGCGTTCCCACGACGTTCATGTACGCGTTGCGGTGCGTGATCATCACGCCCTTGGGCCGCGCCGTCGTGCCGCTCGTGTAGTTGATCGTGAGCAGGTCCTGCTCGGTGACCGGCGCCGGCGTGAACCTCGGGCTCGCGGCGGTCAGTAACTCCTCGTAGTCCAGCCAGCCCTCGCGGGCCCCGTCCAGGGCCACGAAGTGCTCGACGTCGGGCACCTCGGTCCGGATCGCGTCCACCGCGTCCAGGTGGTCCGGGTGGACGCAGACGATGCGTGCTCCCGAGTGGGACAGGATGTAGGAG
>VBJR01000222.1:14382-54892 GCA_005880175.1 Chloroflexota bacterium | reverse complement strand
CGTGGATCTCGCCCCGTACGCGGGCACGTACCGCTCCAACCAGATGCGCGTGGACGTCCGCGTCGTGGACGGCCAGCTCGAGGAGACGGCCACGTACGAGCCGGTGGACGAGGTGCAGGAGCGGATCTTCACCGGGTTCGCGGGCGCCCCGTTCGCGTTCCCGCCCCGGCGCTTCGTGCCCGTCGCCACGGACACGTTCGCGCCCGCCGGGATGCCCCGGGAGCTGTTCAACGGGTACATGCGCATCCTGCTGGTGTCGTACCTGGGCCCGAGCCGGGGCCGGCCGCGCTACCGCAGCGCCGGCGGCCGCATGACCCGGCGGGAGGACGCCTGACGGGAAGACCTTCCTAGTACGAGCGCGGCATGCCGAGGACGTGCTCCCCGACGTAGCCGAGGATCAGGTTGTTGGAGACGGGGGCCACGATCGGCAGCCGCGCTTCCCGGAACTTGCGCTCGATCCCGTACTCGACCGCCAGGCCGTAGCCGCCGAACGTCGTCATCGCCGCGTTGGCCGCCTCCCACGCCGCCTCGGACGCGAGGTACTTCGCCATGTTGGCCTCCGCCCCCGCCTCCTCCCCGCCGTCGAACAACCGGGCGGCGTGGTCCCGCATCAGGCGCGCCGCCTGCACCGCGATGTGGGCCCGGGCGATGGGGAACTGGATGCCCTGGTTCTGCCCGATCGGCCGGGCGAACACGACGCGCTCCGACGCGTACCGCGAGGCCCGCTCCACGAAGTACGCGCCGTCGCCCAGCGACTCGGACGCGATCAGCACCCGCTCGGCGTTCATGCCGCTGAGGATGTAGCGGAAGCCGCGGCCCTCCTCGCCGATACGGTTCTCGACCGGCACCTCCAGGCCGTCGAACAGCAGCTCGTTCGTCTCGTGGTTGATCATCGTCCGGATCGGCCGCACCTGGAGGCGGTCGCCGGCGTCGCGCAGGTCGACGAGGAGCACGCTGAGGCCCTCGGTCCGGCGCCGCACCTGGTCCAGCGGCGTCGTGCGGCACAGCAGCATCAGCAGGTCAGAGTGCTGCACCCGCGAGATGAACACCTTGCGGCCGCGCACCACGTAGCGGTCGCCGTGCCGCTCCGCGAACGTGCTGATGCTCGTGGTGTCCGAGCCGGCGTCGGGCTCCGTGACGCCGAACGACTGCAGGCGCAGGTCGCCGGCCGCGATCGCCGGCAGGTAGCGCCGCTTCTGCTCGTCGCTGCCGTGCCGGAGCACCGCGCCCATCGTGTACATCTGGGCGTGGCAGGCGGCGGCGTTGCCGCCCGACCGGTTGATCTCCTCCAGGACCAGGCCGGCCTCGTACGTGCCCAGCCCGGCCCCGCCGTGCTCCTCCGGGATCAGGACGGCGAGCCAGCCCGCCTCGGTGACGGCGCGCACGAACTCCTCGGGGTAGCGGCGCGCCTCGTCGGTCTCCCGCCAGTACGCGTCCGGGAAGCGGTCGCAGAGGTCGCGGACCGCGGCGCGGATGTGCTCGGGGTCCGCCTTCCCTGGGTCCCCACGAAATCGCGGTGGCGGGGTGCGGATTTCGTGGGGTGGGTTGATGCCGGTGTCCACGGTCACGCCTCCTGCCGGGCGGTCAGCCCGAGCTCCTGGAGCACCTCGGCCTGGTGCTCGCCCAGTCCTGGCGGCGGGCGGCGCAGGGCCGGCCGCTCGCCGTCGAGCAGGAACGGCAGGCCCACCGACCGGAACCCGTCGATGGACGGGTGGTCGGCCGCCTGGACGATGCCGGACGCGAGCGTCTGCGGTTCGGCAGCCGCGCCCGCCGCGTCGCGGATCGGGCTGCAGGGCACGCCCGCGAGCTGGAGGGAGGCCGCCAGCTCCTCCGTGGACCGGCCCGCTCGGCCGGTCGAGCGCGGCGCAGAGGCGGCGGAACAGATTGTCGTTGCCGGCCGCGACCATCATGTGGCCGTTGCTCGCGGCGAAGGCCTGATACGGCACGATCATGTCCACGCCCGAGCCGTGCCGCTCGGGCAAGACGCCGCTCGCGATATAGCTCGGCAGCATGATCGTCATCCAGGCCAGCCCGGTCTCCAAGAGCGAGGTGTCGACGATGCCGCCCTTGCCGGTGCGGTCGCGCTCGCGCAGCGCGGCGAGGATGCCGATCACCGACCACATCGCCGCCCCCATGTCGATGATCGAGGCGGTGACCCGGACCGGCGGGCGCCCGTCCTCGCCCAAGAGGCTCATCAGCCCGCTATAGGCCTGCATCATCGGGTCGTAGCCCGGCTTGTCGCGCAGCGGGCCGCCCTCGCCGTACGGGGTGACGCTGCAGTAGACGATGCCGGGGCTCAGCGAGCGCGCCCACCCGTAGCCGTAGCCGAGGCGCTCCAGCGCGCCCGGCCGGAAGCTCTCCAGCAGCACGTCCGAGCGCCGGCACAGGCGCTCCATCACCTCGCGCGCCTCGTCGGTCCGCAGGTCCAGGGCGATCGAGCGCTTGTTGCGGTTGGCGGCCAGGAAGACGGCGCTCTCGCCCTCCCAGAACGGCGGCCCCCACAGCCTCGTGTCGTCGCCACCCGGGCTCTCGACCTTGACGACGTCGGCGCCGAGCTCGCCCAGGATCATCGAGGCGTACGGGCCGGCCAGGTTGCGGGTCAGGTCGAGCACCTGGATGCCATTGAGCGGCAGGGTCATCGCACGGTCACCCCCGGCGTGAGCGCGGCGACCAGGCCGCGCACGTCCGGCTCGCGGTCGATCCGCAGCAGGCGGCCCAGCGCGGCCTCGGCGTCCTCGGGCTCCAGCGCGGCGTCCGCGCAGTCGAGGAACTTGGCGGCCAGGTCCTCCGCGCGGAGGGGGTCGGCCGCCGACCCGCGGGGGTGGCTGACCCGCCGCGTGAGCGCGCCGCCGGCGCGGAGCCGGAGCTCGACGTCCACGTGGCCCTCCTCGATGGGGTTCACGCCGCCCGCGATGCCTGCGTCGTCGAACGCGTCGAGGCCGACCCGGCCGTCGAGGAGGGCGGCGGCCAGCACGTACTGCATGCTGAACTTGGCCTCCAGGCCGGTGACCGGCCGGTCGTGGATGAGCGGCGACACGCCGCCGACCGGGACCGTCACCCGCACCGCCTCGACCTGCTCGGGGTCCGTGAGGCCGTGCTCAGCGCGCAGGTCTAGGACCGCGTCGGCCGCCCGGTGGGTGGCGAAGCAGCACGGGTACTTCTTCACGCTCAGGCCGGCGCTGGCCAGGTCGTACGGCCGGCCAAGGGTCGGGGCGATCGCCTCCGGCCTGCCCTCGCCGTACGAGAGCAGGGCGAACAGGCCGAGCGGCGCCTCGATCGCGGTCGGATCGCCGGTCATGCCCCGGGCGGCCAGGCGGGCGGCGGACACGCCGCAGCGGGCGGCGTGGCCGGCGTGGAACGGCTTGGTCATCGTCCCGAAGTTGCGACGGCTGCCCGACGCCTCGGAGACGGCGATGGCCAGCGCGTGGGCGGTGCGCTCCGAATCCAGGCGGAGCACGCTGGCGGCGGCCGCCGCGGCGCCCAGGGTGCCGAGCGTGGACGTGGCGTGCCACCCGGCCCGGTAGTGCGCCGGCCCGATCGCCAGGCCCAGCTTGGCCATCACCTCGACGCCCACCACGTACGCCTGCAGGAACCCGGCGCCGGTCGCGCCCGTCAGCTCGGCCGCCGCGAGCGCCGCGGGCACGACCACGACGCTGGGATGGCCGGTCAGCGAGGCGCTGACGTCGTCGTAGTCGAGGGCGTGACCGCTGATGCCGTTGAGCAGGGCGGCGGACTCGGCGGTCGTCCGCAGCGTGGTCCCGAGCTGGGACGCGACCGGGGCGCCGCCGTCCTCGGCGACGAGCCCGGCGGCGATCCGCGTCACCGGCTCGTCGACCCCGGCCAGGATCACGCCGATCGTGTCCACGACCCCCGCTCGCGCCCGCTCCACGACCTCGGCAGGCATGGCCCGCAGCTCGGCGTCCGCGACCCACGCGGCGATCTCCCTGGTCGCGCCCATCATCGACCCTCCTTGCACGGCTCCCTGGGACAGACACTCCCATTCTCCGCACGAGCGGCGGCCGGCGTGGGCGCTACCTCGCCGCGGGCTTGCGTCCCCGGCGCCGGCGGGGCGCCAGCCGGGCCAGCCGCCGGACCTCGTCCCAGCCCGTGGACAGGCGCTCGACCTCGCGCTTCAGGAGCTCGTTCTCGGCCCGCAGCACCCGGTGCTCGCGCAGGAGTCTCGTCACCAGCTCCGACGTCTCGCTGGCCAGCTCGTCCAGGCTGTTCGCAGCGGTGCGCCTCCTGCGCCGGATCATCGCCGACATGATAGTCAGGTGCGGTAGTCGTCCGGGTCGAGGGTGAACGCGGCCGGGCTGAGCAGCCGGACGGCCACCAGGACGACCGCCGACACGCCCGCGCCGATCGCCATCGTGAGCGGCGGGTCGAGCCACGACGCGAGCGCGCCGGCCTGCGTCGCGCCGAGCGGGCCGACGCCCATCACGGCCTGCGCGTAGAAGGCGATGACGCGCCCCCGCAGGCGGTCCGGCGTGGCCTTCTGCACGCGCGAGCTGGCGGCGGCGAGGAACCACATCTGGCACGTGCCCGCGAGGAAGAAGAGCAGCATCGAGAGCGGGAACCACGGGCTGAAGCTGAACGCCAGCAGGACGGCCGCCCATGCCAGCCCGATCCAGAACTGGCGGCGGCCGCTGGCCGGGCGGCGCAGGAACGCCAGCGTGAGGCCGCCGGTCATCGCGCCCAGCCCCTGCGCGCCCATCAGGAAGCCGAACCCGGCGGCGCCGGCGTGCAGGACCTGGTCGGCGAACAGCGGGACCAGCGTCAGCCGGTTCATCGCGAAGAGCGAGAACGCGCCGGTGACCAGCAGGAGGCCGAAGACGACCGGGTCGGCGCGCACGTACCGGGCGCCCTCGACCACCCGCCGGACCATCCGCTGCGGCTCGCGGTCGGGCAGGAGCCTGGGCAGGTTGCGCATCAGGGCCAGGCTGGCGATGGCGGCGAGGCAGGAGAGGGCGTTGAGGAGGAAGCAGACGGGGACGCCGGCCAGGGCGATCAGGAGGCCGGCGAGCGAGGGGCCGATGACCGCGGCCGAGTTCCAGATCGAGGAGTTGAGCGCGATGGCGTTCATCAGGTCGTCGCGGCCGACCATCTCGATGGCGAACGCCTGCCGGGTCGGGACGTCCACCACCTGGATCACGCCCCACGCGAAGGCGCAGGCGAGGACCAGGGGGTAGGTCGCGGTGTGCGCGGCGGTGGCGGCGAACAGGGCGAGGGCGGGCAGGATGCACGCGGTCTGGGTGACCTGGAGGACGCGGCGCTTGGGGAAGCGGTCGGCGACCAGGCCGCCGAACGGGCCGGCGACCAGCATGGGCAGGTACTGCATGGCCAGGGCGAGGCCGACCAGCAGGGCGGAGTGGGTGAGCTGGAGCACCAGCCAGGGCTGGGCGATGCTCTGCATCCAGGTGCCGACCGTCGAGACGAGCTGGCCGCCGAGGAACAGGCGGTAGTTGCGGTGGCGAAGGGCCCCCAGCCCGCGCCGCCGCGGCGACGAGGCTGCGGGCCTGGGCGCGGTGGCCACGGTGACTGATGTTCTCACCAAGTGGCGAATCGGGCCCCCGGAACGATCAGGTGGGCCCCGGGTGGCGGGGCGGGGCCTGACGCGCGGCGCCGCGTCGCCCGACGACGGCTAGTTCGGCAGCAGCTCCAGCTGCTCGGCCCGCTCGTCCAGCGCCTTCTGCAGCTGGCCCACCAGGCCCTGGAAGATCCGCTGGTCCGAGTCGTCCTCCATCCGCACGCCGCGCAGGTGACGGAGCACCTGCCGCATCGCCTGGATGCCGTTCGCCTCGTCCACCTGCAGCCGCCGGCCCGCCAGCCGCATCGCGGCCGCGTGGCGGTCCATGCCGTGCTCCTTCAACATCCCCATGAGCCGTGCCGTCACGGACAGGGCGCGGACCGTGGTCGGGTGGAGCTCGGCCGGGGCCGAACGGGAGGGCCTGCGCTGGGCCGCCGGACGCGGTCCGCGCCCACGCCCCCGAGCGAAGCCGAAGGAACGCGGCAGCGCCGGACCGATCATCACCAGCACGCCGATGAGGACCAGCAGACCGGCCACCGCGCCGACCACCACTTCGAGCACTGCCCTCTAGAGTACGCCCGAGCGGCTCCCGTGCAATGGGTTCCGTGCGCTCGAGCGGGTTCAGGACGAGAGGGCCAGGACGTCCTCGAGCGAAACCAGCCCCTCCAGCAGCGAGCGGCCCATGATGACGGCCGCCGCGCCTGCCGCCGCGACCGCCCGGACGTCCGCGAGCGACCCGACGCCGCCCGAGTACGTCACCGGCACGCCGGTCAGCGCGGTGACCTGCTCCAGCAGGGCCAGGTCGGGACCGGCCAGCGTTCCGTCCCGGTCCACGCTCGTGACGACCAGGCCGGCCAGCGGGGCGCCCGCCCACCGGGCCAGGAGCTCTGCGACGGTCAGGTCGGCGACCTCGCCCCAGCCGCTGACCGCGGGCCGGCCGGCGCGCACGTCGAGCGCCGCCAGCACCCGGCCCTCGTGCCGGCGGGCGACGCGGGCCAGCAGGGCCGGGTCGCGGACCGCCGCGGTGCCCATCGCCACCGCCGCGGCGCCGGCGGCGACCCAGCGGTCGGCGTCGCCGGCCGAGCGGACGCCGCCGGACACCTGGACCTCGGCCCGCGCCTCCGTGACCAGCCGCGAGACCAGCTCGCGGTTGTCGCCGCTGCCGCGGGCCGCGTCCAGGTCCACGACGTGCAGCCGGCTGGCGCCCGCCTCGACGTAGCGCCGGGCCAGCGCGACCGCCGCGTCGGGCCCGTCGGCGAAGGCGCGCTCGCTCGCGAAATCGCCGTGCTCGCCGAGTCGGACGACACGGCCGTCGCGCAGGTCGAGGGCGGGAACGATGCGCATGTTCCGCACGCACCATAGCGTTCAGACCCACATCGCCGGTTCGTGCCAAACTTCCTTGTCATTGGGGTCTTTGGGGGGCACGGCGTGCGCGCGGACTTCGACCTGACCGACGCTACGCTCGGCCACTTCCGGTTGGTGGCGCGGATCGGCGCCGGACGCTCCGCGTCCGTCTATCGCGCGTACGTCGTTCCGCGAGCGCTTCGAGAAGGACGTCGGCCTGGTCTCGGCGCTCGGCCACCCCTACCTGCTCAAGGTGCACGCCCACGGCACCGATCACGGCGTCCCGTACGTGGCGACGGCGCTGGCCCCCGGCGGCTCCCTTCGCGACCTGATGCGCCTGGGGCCGGTGGGCGTCGAGCGCACCTGGTCGGTCGTCAGCGGGACGGCCGAGGCGCTGCACCGCGCCCACGAGGCCGGCCTGGTCCACCGCGACGTCAAGCCCGGCAACGTGCTGTTCGACGCCGCCGGACGCCCGCTGCTGGCCGACTTCGGCCTGGCTCGGACCCATATGGGCTTCGCGGTCGGGTCGCCCGAGTACATGGCGCCCGAGCAGGCGATGGGCGCCGACGCCGACCGCCGCTCGGACGTCTACGCGCTGGCCGCGGTCGTGTTCGAGATGCTCACCGGCCGCCCGCTGCGCCCGCGCGGCGAGTCGCTGGCGGACCAGCTCCGGCTGGCCGTGGACACGTACGTGCCGCCGGCGAGCCAGCTCGTCCGCGGCCTGCCCTCGTACGTGGACGCCGTCCTCGAGCGGGCGCTGGCCGCCGACCCGGACGAGCGCCCGCAGACGGCCGCGGAGCTGCTCCGGGACCTCGGCCTGGCGCTGGGCATGAACGTCGCCCTGCCGCCGCCCTCGGCGCCGGCGGACGGCGTGACCCCGGTGCAGGACTCGACCGGTCGCGACCGGAGCGCCGAGTTCGAGCGGCAGCGGGCGCACCTGCTGCGCGTGGTGCAGGACTCGCTGTCGCCCGCCGTCGCGCTCGACGAGAGCAGCTTCATCGCCGGCTGGAACCGCGCCGCCGAGCTGACGTTCGGCTGGTCGCCCGACGAGATCGTCGGCCGGCTGCTCTCGACCACGCTCATCCCGACGCGGTACCAGGAGGCGCACGAGCGCGGCTTCCAGCGCTACCTGCAGGGGGGCGAGTCGCGGGTGGTCGGCCGGGTGGTCGAGGTGACCGCCATGCACCGCGACGGCCGCGAGCTCCCCGTCGAGCTGTCGATCTCCCCGGCGGTGCGGAGCGGCGCCCGGGCGCTGGTCGTCGGCTTCGTCCGGGACGTCGGCCGTCGAGGAGACGGAGACGCTGCAGGAGGCCGGCTGCCGGGCGCTGGAGGCGATCGGGAGCCACCTCGGCTGGAGCGTCGGCGCGCTCTGGCTGCGAGACGGGGCGGGACACCTCCGGTGCGCGGAGGTGTGGCGCGGCGAGGGGGTCGCCTGCCCCGACTTCGACCGGGCCACGCGGAGCACCCGCCTGGACCCGGGCTGCGGCCTGGCCGGCCGCGCGTGGACGAGCGGCGAGCTGGTGTGGGTCGAGGACGTGCTGCACGAGCCGGACGAGCCGAGGATCGTGCCGGCGCTCCGCGCGGGTCTGCACGGCGCGGTCGCCATCCCGATCGCGACCGCGCAGGAGGTGCGCGGGATGCTGGAGCTGTTCTGCGCCGGCCCGCGCCGGGAGGACGAGGACCTGGTGCTGCGCCTGGGCGACCTGGGCCGGCGGCTGGGCCGGCACGGGGCGAACCGGCCGGAGGCGAACCGGGCGGGCGGCGGCGAAGATCGGACCGCTTGAGCAGATCGCCGCAGGCGCCCCGAACGTCCCCTTTGGGGGGTTCCGGAAGGGGGGCCTGCGGCGATCTGCTCAGGTCAGCCCCGGTAGTTCACGAACTGCAGGGGCACGGGGATCGACTCGTCCTCGCGGAGCGACTTGATCACCGCCTGCAGCGCGTCCTTCTCCTTTGACGTGACCCGGAGCTGGTCGCCCTGGATCCGCACCTGCACCTTGGTCGAGACCTGGCGCGCCCGCTTCTGCAGCGATTTGGCCAGGTCGTCGTCGATGCCGGCGTTGAGCGTCACCTCGATCTGCCCGCGGCCCTTGCCGACGGTCTTCGGCTCACCGGCCTTGAACAGCTTCACCGACAGGCTGCGCCGGGCCGCCTTCTCCATCAGGACCTGGAACACGGCGCGCGCGCGGTCCTCGGTCGAGGCCTCGATCAGCAGGGTCTGGGGGCGGTTCTCGATCGTGGGCTCGGTCCCCTTGAAGTCGAACCGGTTGGCGATCTCCCGCCGGGCCTGGTCGACCGCGTTGGTCAGCTCGGCGGGGTCGTACTGGGAGACGACGTCGAACGAGTACTCGGGCATGAGGTGACCGGGCTCAGAACCAGTGGAAGATGCCGTTCAGGCCGGCGACGAACGCGGCGATGGCCAGTACCGCCACGAGCAGGCCCGTGCCGCCCATCACCACCGCGATGCCGATCTGCGACCCGTCCAGCGGCTCGTAGCTGGCCCGCAGCTCGTCCGGGGACAGGGGGACTTCCTCGTCGTCCACGCCCTCGGCGTGGGCGCGGGTCGCCAGCTCCTCGAGCACCGCCCGCCCGTCCGCCGGCACCGGCCGGGCCTCGAGGCGATCCAGCGCCCTGCGCAGGTTGTCGCGGGTCTCTCCCAGCTCGGCGACGACCAGGTCGAGCGTCTTGGACGCCGTCGGGGTGGGGTTCTCCCGCCGCAGCTCCGAGATGATGTCGTACAGCGTGGCCATCCAGAGAGGATTTATAGCTGACGCGGGCCTGTCGCCGCTGGCGGCCCGAAGGACGCACCTTAGAATCGCGGCAGGATGAGCGTCCAAACCGACTACAAGCTGAGGGTGAGACAGCGCCCCGAGCACCCCAACAGCTGGGTCTTCTTCGAGGGGGAGTTCGCGCGCTACCACGACGTCCACATCGGCGTGATGACGCACGCGCTGCACTACGGCACGGGCTGCTTCGAGGGCATCAGGGCGTACTGGAACGGCGACCGGGAGCAGCTGTACCTGCTCCAGGGACCCGAGCACTACCGGCGCCTCCACCGTTCCGCCCGCATCCTGCGGATGGAGCTGCCCTACGACGTGACCGAGCTGATGGACATCACCGTGGAGCTGCTGCGGAGGAACGAGTACCGGACCGACGCGTACGTGCGCCCGCTGGTGTTCAAGTCCGTCGAGCAGATCGGCGTGTCGCTGCACGGCCTGGCCGACAGCTTCCTGATCTACACGTCCGCGATGGGCAACTACGTGGAGATCGACAACGGCATCCGCTGCGGCGTGTCGAGCTGGCGCCGCCTCCCGGACTGCGCCGTGCCGGCCCGGGCGAAGGTGACCGGCTCGTACATCAACTCGGCGCTCGCCAAGTCGGAGGCTCTGGAGAACGGCTTCGACGAGGCGATCGTGCTGACCGAGTCCGGCCACGTCTCCGAGGGCTCGGCCGAGAACGTGTTCCTGCTCAAGGACGGGGTGTTCACCACGCCGCCGGTCACCGACGACATCCTGGAGGGGGTCACGCGCAAGCTGATCATCGGCCTCATCCGGGACGAGCTCGACCTGCCGGTCGTCGAGCGGAGCATCGACCGGACCGAGCTGTACACCGGCGACGAGCTGTTCCTGTGCGGGACCGGCGCCCAGGTGTCGCCCGTGATCGCGGTGGACCACCGGCCCGTCGGCGACGGCAAGGTCGGGGAGTTCACGCACGAGCTCCAGCAGCTGTACTTCGGCGCCGTGCGGGGCGACAACCCGAAGTACGCGGACTGGTCGCTCCCGATCTATTGAGAGTCGTCGCCGCGCCCAACCCCTACAAGGGCTCGCTGGGCGCGCCGGCGGCCGCGGCGGCCATGGCGTGCGGGGTGCGGGACGTGCTCGCCGACGCGGAGGTGGTCGAGCTGCCCGTGGCGGACGGCGGCGAGGGCACGGTCGAGGCGCTCGTCGCGGCCCGGGGCGGCGAGCTGGTCACCGTGCGCGTCCGCGGTCCGCTGGGCGACCCGGTCGACGCCACCTTCGGGGTGATCGACGGCGGCCGGACGGCGGTGGTCGAGCTGGCCGCGGCGAGCGGGCTGCCGCTCCTGGCGCCCGAGCGCCGCGATCCCCGCGTCACCTCGACGTACGGCTTCGGGGAGCTGCTGGAGGCGGCGCGCCGGCGTGGCGTTCGCCGGATCATCGCCGGGATCGGCGGGTCGGCGACCAACGACGCGGGGGCCGGCCTGGGCCAGGCGCTCGGCTACCGCCTGCTCGACGACGCCGGCCGCGAGCTGCCCCCCGGCGGCAGCGCGCTCGCCCGGCTGGCCCGGATCGAGGCGACGGGCGTGGACCCGGCCTGGGCCGATGTCGAGGTGCAGGTCGCGGTGGACGTGACGAACCCCCTGACGGGCCCGGAGGGCGCCAGCGCCGTGTACGGCCCCCAGAAGGGCGCCACCCCGGAGATGATCGCCGAGCTCGACGCCGCCCTGGCCCGCTTCGGCGAGGTGGCGGGCGACGGCATCGCAGACCTGCCGGGCGCGGGCGCGGCGGGCGGCGCGGGCGCCGGCCTGGTGCGGTTCCTGGGCGCCCGGCTGACCCGGGGCGCCCCCCTCGTGGTCGAGGCATCCGGGCTGGACGCGGCACTGCCGGGCGCATTCGCCGTGCTCACCGGCGAGGGCCGCGTGGACGCGCAGACGGCGTACGGCAAGGGCCCGGTCGAGGTGGCGCGGCGGGCGAGGGCCGCGGGCGTGCCGGCGGTCCTGATCGCGGGCAGCCAGGGCCCGGGCTGGGAGGCGGTGCTGGCCGAGGGAGTCGCGTTCGTCGAGGCGCTGGTCCCGGACGGCGACGCGGCCGCGGTGGCCGACGCCGAGGCAAGGGCGCCGGAGGTGCTGCGCGCCGCCGCGGCCCGGGCGTGCCGCCGCCTGCTGGGCTGACCTCTCAGAGACCGAGCAGTCGGGCGACCGCCTGCTGATCGAGGGGATCGACTCGTCTCAGGCCGGCAACCGTGTCGAAGCCGGCGTCTGCCGTGCAGATCGCGTCGATCCCGTTCGCCGCACAGGTCCCGGCGTGCAGGCGATCGTTGGTGCCGACGTTGGTCCCCCGAAGGGACAGTGCGAGCTGAAACGCCTCGTCCGTGACCGGGAGGAGCGGAGAGAAGATCGCGTGCGCCCGCCGGGTCAGGCCGGTGACCTGGCCGGCCTTACCAGACAGCTCGAGGTGCCACACCTCTTCGAGGGCTGCGGTCGAAGTGTGGCCCTCCGCTTTGCCGCCGGCGACCGCGCGCAGGATCTCGAGGCAGGCTTGCTGATAGGGACAGTTCACCGCGCTGTAGACGACGACGTTGGCGTCGACGAAGAACTTCACGGTTGTGGGCCGTCCAGCGGGACGGATTCCCGCTCCTCCTCGACCGCGCGATTGATCTGCTCAGGCGTCAGGTAGCGACCGCCGCTCATCGTTGCGATGGCCTCCACCGCGGCCAGGCGATCCTGCCTGCTCACGGTTCCGAACCGTGCGTCAATGGCCTCACGCACGAGACTCGCCACCGACCGCGACTGCCGCCGCGCTTCGTCCTCCAGCCGCCGCCGTTGCTCAGGCGTGAGAAGGATCTGGACGCGCTCGGTGATCATGCACACATCATACACAACCGGGTCAACGGCCGAGCAGCGCGCCCCCGTTGACCTGGAGGACCTGGCCGGTCACGTGCGCCGCCTCCGGCGACGCCAGGTAGGCGACCGCCGCGGCGACGTCCTCGGGTCGCCCGGGCCGGCCGACCAGCGTCTGGCCGATGAGGCGGGCCCGGCGCTGCTCCGTCATCCGGTCGCCGAAGAACTCGGTGTCCTCGACGTACCCGGGCGCGACCACGTTGACGGTGATGCCCCGGGGGCCGAGGTCCGCCGCCAGGGAGTAGCTCCAGCCGAGGAGGGCCGCCTTGGCGCCGGAGTACGCGTCCCCGCCGCCGCGCAGGGCCGCGATCGAGCTCATCGTCACGACCCGGCCGCCCGGCGCTGCCAGTCTGGGCAGTAGCGCCTCGGTGAGCAGCACGGCGGTCAGGACGTTGGCCTCGTAGTTGGCCTGCCAGGCGGCGGCGACCGCGGCGAGCCCGTCCCCCTCCGCCCCGCGCACGCCGCCCGCGTTGTTCACCAGGACGTCGACCTGATCGCCGAGCTCACGGCGGATGCCGTCGCGGGCCCGCTCGACCTCCTCGGGCCGGGCCAGGTCGGCGGGGAAGCAGGCGATGGTGGCACCGGTCTCGGCGCGGAGCCGCTCGGCGGCGGCGCGCAGGACGTCGGCCCGCCGGCCCAGGATGGCGACGCGGTCGCTGGCGGCGGCAAACGTACGCGCGATGGCCAGCCCCATCCCGGTGCCGCCCCCGGAAACGACGACGGTGCGACTCACGCCTGCAAGGCTACGCACACGCCCGCGACGACCCGGTCAGATCGCCGGTGACGGCGGATTCCGGACCGTATCATCGGCCGACTTCCCCATGCGGTCACCGAACGAAGAGGCAACGGGCGCGGGGCACACGCCGGCAGGCGGCGACCGGACCGCCTATGCAGACGAGTCGGCCAGATCGCGTGATCGCCTGTACGTCGTCGCCGCCGCACTCGTCGCTCCGGGCGACCGCGAGGGGGCGCTCGACGCACTTCGCCAAGTCCCTCCCGGGCGGGCGAGGCGGTTCCACTGGCGCCTCGAGCGTGAGGAGATCCGGATGCGAATGGTCAGCACCATTCGCGCGCTCTCGTTGCGCACGTTCGCGGCGTGCTACTGCGCCGATCACCCGAGGTGGTCTCAACGTGGGCGCGTCCAGGCCCTAAAAGGGCCTTCTCTGGGCTCTGCGTGACCAGCGAGTGGGCACGCTGGTCATCGAGACGCGAGGCCGTCATGGGGACGCCGAGGATCGAAGGACCATCTACCACGCTCAGAGGTCAGGGCATGCCGATGCGTCGCTCGGCTACTGCTTCGACTCACCGCTGAACCCGTTCCTCTGGCTGCCCGATGCCATCGCGGGCGCCGTCGGGAGCGCGTTCGCCGATGGCGTCGACCGATACGTCGACCACCTCGGCGACTCGCGGCCGGAGATCCTGGACGTCGATCCCTAGAAACACCGCCGCCCGGGGGTCCCGTCATCCGATCGGTCAACCCCGGGCGACTTCCGGCGGCTACTGCCGACGGCATTGACGCCCCGATTCGCCCAGAGGCAACAACGCCGCGTCGCCACTGGCCGCTCGAGCGTCCTCATTGTAAGGGCACTCAGAGGGCCTCCAGACACGGCTACCCCGAGCCTACCGGCCGGCATTCCACCGTGCGCGCTCCGTCACGCACCCGAGCCTGTTAACCTCGCCTGGGAGATGGGGGGACCACTGCTCCAGGTCGAGGGGCTCCGGACCTACTTCGCCACCCGGGCGGGCATGATGCGCGCCGTCGACGGCGTGGACTTGGCCGTCGAGCAGGGCCGGACGCTCGGGCTCGTGGGCGAGTCCGGGTGCGGCAAGACCGTCACCTCCCTCTCGGTCATGCGCCTGATCGACGCCCCCGGCCGCATCGAGCCGGGGAGCCGGATCATGTTCGAGGGCAAGGACCTGGCCACGGCCACGGAGGACGAGCTGCGCGAGGTCCGCGGCAACGAGATCTCGATGATCTTCCAGGAGCCCATGACCTCCCTCAACCCCGTCTACACCGTCGGGGACCAGATCGCCGAGGCCGTGCGCCTCCACCAGGGCCTCGGCCAGCGGGCCGCCCTCGACCGCGCCATCGAGATGCTCAAGCTCGTCGGCATCCCCTCGCCCGAGCGCCGGGTCAAGGACTACCCGCACCAGATGTCGGGCGGCATGCGCCAGCGCGTCATGATCGCGATGGCCCTGTGCTGCGACCCGAAGCTGCTGATCGCCGACGAGCCCACCACGGCCCTCGACGTGACCATCCAGGCCCAGATCCTGGAGCTGATGAAGGAGCTGCGCGACCGGCTCGGCATGGCGATCATGCTGATCACCCACGACCTCGGCGTCGTCGCCGAGATGGCCGACGAGGTCGCCGTCATGTACGCGGGCCGGGTGGTCGAGACCGGGCCGGTCGAGGCCATCTTCAACAGCCCCCAGCACCCCTACACCGAGGCGCTCCTGCAGTCGATCCCGGTGCTCGGCATGACGCAGGCGGAGCCGCTGCGCGTGATCCGCGGCATGGTGCCCAGCCCGATGAGCTGGCCCGCCGGCTGCCGCTTCGCCAGCCGCTGCGACTACGCCACCGACCGCTGCCGGGAGGAGGACCCGCCCCTGTTCGCCACGGACGGCCAGCAGCGGTCCGCGTGCTGGCTCTGCGAGCACGGACCGCGCCCGACGGCGGTCGTCACGTGAGCGCCGCCGTGGCCGAGCAGCTGCCCGGCGCGCCGATCCTGGAGGCCAGCGGCCTCCGCACGTACTTCCCGATCCGGCGCGGCGTCCTCCAGCGCACCGTCGGCCACGTCCGGGCCGTCGACGGCGTGGACCTGTCCGTGATGCCCGGCGAGACGCTCGGCCTCGTCGGCGAGTCCGGCTGCGGCAAGTCCACCCTCGGCCGCACGCTCTTACGCCTCATCCCGGCCACGGCGGGCGAGGTCCGGTTCGAGGGCCGCGACGTCCTCTCCCTGGGCGGCGCCGGCCTGAAGGCCCTGCGCCGGGACATGCAGATCATCTTCCAGGACCCGGTCGGCTCCCTCGACCCGCGGATGACCGTCCGCCAGATCGTCGGCGAGGGACTCGCCACCCACCACCTGGGCTCGGGCCGCGAGCGCGACACCCGCATCCGCGAGATCCTGGACCGGGTCGGCCTGCGGCCCGAGGCGGCCGGCCGCTACCCGCACGAGTTCTCTGGCGGCCAGCGCCAGCGCATCGGCATCGCCCGCGCCCTCGTCCTCCAGCCCAAGCTGGTCGTCGCGGACGAGCCGGTCTCAGCCCTGGACGTATCGATCCAGTCGCAGGTGCTCAACCTGCTGGTCGAGCTGAAGCGCGAGTTCCACCTGACGTACCTCTTCGTCGCCCACAACCTGGCGGTGGTCGGCTACATCTCGGACCGGATCGCCGTCATGTACCTGGGCAAGGTCGTGGAGCTGGCGCCGGCCGCGGACCTGTACCGGCGGCCGCTGCACCCCTACACGGTCGCCCTGCTCTCGGCCATCCCCGTGCCCAAGCCGGGCCGGAAGCGGGAGCGCATCGTGCTCAAGGGCGACGTCCCGAGCCCGATCGACCCGCCCTCCGGGTGCCGGTTCCGCACCCGGTGCCCGATCGCGCAGGACGTGTGCGCCGAGCTCGAACCGCCGCTGGAGCTGAAGCCGCAGGGCCACCTGGCCGCCTGCCACTTCGCCGGCGAGGCGCCCTCGCCCTAGACGGCTCCCGGCGCGCCGCGCATTGTCCGCGCCGTGTCCGCCTCCGTGTCCCAGGATGGGTGACGAGGAGTCACCTGCCATGAGCACGACGATCGGAGAGCGGGTCCGCACCTACCGGCTGCGGCGCGGCCTGACCCAGGCGCGCCTGGCCCACCTGATTGGTCGTTCCGAGCGCTGGCTCATCGACATGGAGGGGGGCGGGGTCGATCCACGCCTGTCCGACGCCGTGGCCCTGGCCAGGGAGCTGCGCGTCGCGGTGGACGACCTCGCCGGCGTTCCCTCGCGGGTCGAGGAGCAGGCCGGACGACCGCCGCCGCGGGCGCCCGTGCGCACGTACTATGGAGCTACTTCCGCGTGGTTGCCGGTGGCTGTGGCGTGTAGGCCGAGGGGATCCCTCCGGCCTGAGGGACATCATGCTGGTGCACCGATGGGGGGAGGGGCGTGTTCCGTCGGAAGGGGCGGAATCGACGGTCGTGACGGCCTGGCACGGCCACGAGGACGCGGTCTCCGAGGCGGAGCGGCTGGTGCGCTCGCGCTACGCGGCCTGGAACCGCGCCGACTCGCGCGGACTGCGGGCGGCGCTCCACCTCCCGCACATCAGCCTGCCCGGCGCTCGCCTCTCGATCCGCGAGAGCGAGCCGGAGCTGCTCCGCAGTCCGGACTTCCGGGCGCTGGCGTCCGTCGAGGGCTGGCACCGGAGCGGCCTCGACCGGCTCGACGTGCTGCAGGCGTCGCCGGACAAGGTCCACTGCGTCGTCGCGTTCGGCCGGCACGCCGCCGATGGCAAGCGCTACGCCGACGGGGAGGCCGTCTACCTGGTGACGCTGCGGGACGGGCGCTGGGGGATCCAGCTCAACTCGGTCACGCTGCGGCCGATCGGCGTCGGCGGGCCCGACGACAGCCACGCCGTGGAGACCGCGTCCTACGTGCTCCGGCGCTGGGTGGGTGCGCGCGATGGCGACGACCCGGCCGCCGAGCGCCGCCTGGTCCACTTCCCGTTCGTCGAGCTCGACGGCGCCCGGCTGCTCGTGCGCCGCAGCGGGACGGCGCTGCGCCGTGACGCGTCCGCGCGAGCGGTCGCGTGCCTCGGCTGCCGCAGCGCCCTGGGGCCGGTGCGGGTGCGCGAGCGGTCGGCCCACAAGGTCACGCTCGAGACGGAGATCGCTCGCTACGCGCCCGGCGGCGCCCTGATCTCGTGCGATCCCGCGCTCGTGATCGTGACGCACCTGCAGGGGCGCTGGGGCGTCCAGGTCTACTCATCCTTTTTGACGAGTTCATTCGAGAACGGGCAGCGGTAACCTGAACCTCCTTGCAGGTGGTGGAGGCGCGCGCGCCTGGAGTCACGACCTGCAGTACCTGGAGCGCGGCGACGCGGCCGCGGCGGCGGAAGCGTTCGCCGACGCGCAGCGGCTCTGGCTGCGCGAGGTCGGGCCCTGGCATGGCGGCGTGGTGCTGGCGATGGCGAAACGGGCCGCGTGCTACGTCCGGCTGGGCCGGGTGCGCGAGGGCGTCGGGCTGTACGAGCGCGCCCTGGCGCTGGACCGCGGTCTGCGCGGCGACGCCACCGAGCGGGTCCGCACCCTCAGCGCCGAGCTGGCGCAGGCGCGGGCGTTCCTGGCCGCGACGCCGTCCCTAGGCGATCAACCCGCGCGCACGTAGGTCGCCGGCGTCCTCGCCGATCTCGGCCAGGACGGCGTCGGTGTCGGCGCCCAGCGTGGGCGCGGGCTGCGCGGCCCGCCGCTGGGCCTCGCCGAAGTCGAGCGCGGTCGCGGGTGGCCGCCAGGCCTCGGCCTCGCTCTCCAGCAGCTCCTTGAACGTGCGGTAGGGTCCCCACAGCACCTGGTGGCGCTCGAACGCGTCCCGGACCTCCGCCAGCGACCGCTCCGCGACCCACGGCTCGAGCAGGGCGCACAGCTCCTCGCGGTGGCGCCACCGCTCTCCCTCGTCGTCCAGGTCGGCCTCGATCCGCTCGAACGGGAGCCCGGTCGCCTCGGCCAGGCTCCGCATCTGGCGCGGCGTCAGCGCCAGCACCATGACGTAGCGGCCGTCCCGGGTCCGGAAGTCGCGGCCGAACGTGCCGTAGACGTGGTTGCCGAACCGCCCGCGCGACTCCTCGACGAGCTGGGCCTCGGCCAGCAGGCCCAGGTGGCCGGCCACCACCAGCGCCACCTCGGCGAGGCTGAGGCGGACCAGCCGGCCCTCGCCCGTGAGCAGGCGGTGCCGGTCGGCCGCGAGCACCCCGGCGACGGCCAGGAAGCCGGTGGCCACGTCCCACGCCGGCAGCGCGTGGTTGACCGGCCGGTCGTACCCCTCCGGCCCGGTGATCCAGGGGAAGCCCATGCCGGCATTCACCGTGTAGTCGACGGCGGCGCCGCCGTCGGTCCGGCCGGTGATAGACACCATCACCAGGTCGGGGCGCTGCTCGCGCAGCCGCTCGTACTCCAGCGGCCGCCGGGCCGGGAGGTTCGTCAGCACCGTGCCGGCGTCCGCGGCCAGCCGGGCGGCCACCTCCAGCCCGCGCTCCGACCGCAGGTCCAGCGCGACCGAGCGCTTGCCCCGGTTGAGGTTCTCCCAGTACAGGCTGCGGCTCCCGTGCAGGGGCCAGCGGCGGGCGTCGATGCCGCCCCCGAGCGGGTCCACGCGGATCACGTCCGCGCCCATCGCGGCCAGTGTGGCGCCGCCGAGCGGAGCGGCCACGAAGGCCGACAGCTCCACGACGCGCAGCCCAGTGAGGACTCCGGGGATCACGCCGGCGTCGCCGTCAAGGAAGGTCTTCGGTCCATCGCTAGAATGCAGAACAGATGGCAGAGACAAACGGACACGACGCCGTCAAGGGCACCTTCCGCGTCAAGTCCGGGCACGCCGAGATGCTGAAGGGCGGCGTCATCATGGACGTCGTAACGCCCGAGCAGGCCCGCAAGGAGGGCGGCGTGGCCCGCATGTCGGACCCGGCGCTGATCAAGTCGATCATGGAAGCGGTGACCATCCCCGTGATGGCCAAGTGTCGCATCGGACACACCGTCGAGGCCCAGATCCTTCAGGCGCTGGGCGTGGACTACATCGACGAGTCGGAGGTCCTCACCCCGGCCGACGAGGAGTACCACATCGACAAGTGGCCGTTCACGGTGCCGTTCGTGTGCGGCTGCCGGGAGCTCGGCGAGGGGCTGCGGCGCATCGCCGAGGGCGCGGCCATGATCCGGACCAAGGGCGAGGCCGGCTCCGGCAACATCGTCGAGGCCACGCGTCACCTGCGGGCCGTGTCCGCCGGCATCCGCCGGCTCCAGGGCGTGACCTACGCGGAGCTGGTCCACGAGGCCAAGCAGCTGGGCGCCCCGGTGGACCTCCTGGCCGAGGTGCAGCGGCTGGGCCGGCTGCCCGTGGTGACGTTCGTGGCCGGCGGCATCGCGACCCCGGCGGACGCAGCGTGGATGATGCAGCTGGGCGCCGATGGGGTGTTCGTCGGCTCCGGTATCTTCAAGTCGGAGGATCCCCTCAAGCGAGCCAAGGCGATCGTCGCGGCAACCACGTACTACGACAAGCCGGAGATCCTGGCCGAGGTCTCCACCGGCCTGGGCGAGCCCATGCGCGGGCTCGAGATCAAGGCGATCCCGCGGGAGGAGCTGCTCGCCAGCCGCGGTTGGTAGCACCCCTGATCGGCGTCCTCGCGATGCAGGGCGCCTTCCGTGAGCACGTGCGAGCCCTGGAGGCATGCGGCGCGCGGACGCGCCTGGTGCGGCTGCCGGCCGACCTCGTGGGCCTCGACGGCCTGGTCATCCCGGGCGGCGAGAGCACGACGATGACGATGCTGATGGAGCGCATGGGCCTGCTCGACGCGGTCGCGGACGCGGTGCGCGGCGGCCTGCCCACGCTCGGCACGTGCGCGGGCATGATCGTCCTCGCCGGCCACGTGACCGACGGCCGGGACGGCCAGGTGGTGCTGGGCGCGGTGGACATCGGCGTCCGGCGCAACGGCTACGGACGGCAGGTGGACAGCTTCGAGGCGGACGTGGAGTTCAGAGGCCTCGACGGCGGCCCGTTCCCGGGCGTGTTCATCCGGGCGCCCGTGATCGAGGAGGTGGGCGGGGCCGAGGTGCTGGCGGAGCACGACGGCCATCCGGTGGCCGTCCGGCAGGGCAGCGTGATGGCGCTGGCGTTCCATCCGGAGCTCAGCGGGGACTTGCGTCTGCACCGAGAGTTCCTGAGACTTGTGGAGGGGGCCAGGACCGCTTGAAACTTCGCTCGGCCTCGTTGCGAGATCTGGTTCGTGTGGAGCAGATCTACCGTGAGGCCGAGGCTGGCTTCTCGGCGGTTCCGCCACCCGCACGGCTGTGGGGGCTGGTGAGCCACACGTTCTCCTCGCTGCTCCCGCTGACCCAGGAGACGCTGATCTACATCGCCGAGGACGACGGCCGGGTGATCGGATTCGTCCAGGCGACCGGCCATCCGATGAGCATGAGCCTGCCGGCCAAGGTCACCTCGCTGCAGGTGCTGAACCTGTGCATGGCGAGCGGCGTGGCCGAGTCCGAGGTGGCCCCGGCCCTGGTCGAGTACCTGTGCGACCAGGCCGGCCAGAAGGGCGTGAGCCGCCTGTTCGTCCGCATCCCGCTGGACGACCCGCTCATCGACGTGTTCCGCCTCCAGGGCTTCCGGCAGTACGCGACCGAGTCGGTGCTGTACGGCGAGTCGCCGGAGGCCCGCGCGACGGAGCCACCGGCGGGGCTGCGGTCGTGCCGGAGCCGCGACGACCGCGCGCTCTACCACCTGTACCGAAAGGTGACCCCGTGGGGCGTCGCCCGCCTGGAGGCGCCCGCATACCGTGACTGGAAGGCGCTGCGCAGCGCGCCCGGTCAGCAGGAGGTGATCGATCGTGTGGAGCTAGTCGGCTGGTGCCGGGTACAGAAGGGGTCGCAGGCGCGCCCGCACACGCTCGCGTTCATGGCCCTCCCCGAGCGGGGGGTGGCCGACGAACTCGTGGACCACGCGATCGTGGCCTCGGACGCCCAGCCGGCCTGGTGCAGTCTCCGACACTATGATTCACACATGATCGACGCCCTCAGGGGGCGTGGTTTCAGTCTCCTCCTCACCCAGGCTCTCCTGGTCCGGGAGACCGCCGTGCGAGAGTCCCTGCCGGAAAAGAGCCTGGTGCCCTCCTTTGGTTGAGCAAAGCCAAATGCAAAGCCATTTCCCCACCCCGGTCCCGAACTGGGACCCCGAGGTCGAACTGCTCGCGCAGGCCCTGCCGTCGCACCTGTACGACGCGCTGCACGAGCGGACGGACCCGGCCGAGCTGCTGGAGATCGTCCTGGACCTGGGCCGCGAGCCGGAGGCGCGCGTCCCCGGCCGCGAGGTCCTGCTCAGCAGCCAGCCGGTCACCGAGGCCGACCTGGAATACGTGGCCAGCCGCGTCGGGCAGTTCGGCGAGGACAACCGCGCCGGCATCGAGCGCACGCTGCACCGCGTCTCCGCGATCCGGAACCGCCGCGGCCGCATCGTCGGCCTGACGTGCCGGGTCGGCCGTGCCGTGACGGGCACGGCCGAGATCTTCCGCGACATCGTGGAGAGCGGCCAGAGCGTGCTGCTCCTGGGCCGTCCCGGCATCGGCAAGACGACGATGCTGCGGGAGAGCGCGCGCCTGCTCGCCGACGAGCAGCGCAAGCGCGTGGTCATCGTGGACACCTCGAACGAGATCGGGGGCGACGGCGACATCCCGCACCCCGGCATCGGCCGGGCGCGCCGGATGCAGGTGCGCACCCCGCTGCTCCAGCACGCCGTGATGATCGAGGCCGTGGAGAACCACATGCCGGAGGTCATCGTCATCGACGAGATCGGCACGGAGCTGGAGGCGGCCGCCGCCCGCACGATCGCGGAGCGGGGCGTCCAGCTGATCGCGACCGCTCACGGCCAGACGCTGGAGAACCTGCTGGTCAACCCCACGTTGAACGACCTGCTCGGCGGCATCCAGTCGGTCACGCTGTCCGACGAGGAGGCGCGCCGGCGCGGGACGCAGAAGACCGTGCTGGAGCGCAAGTCCCCGCCGACGTTCGACGTCCTGATCGAGATCCAGGACCGCGAGCGGGTGGCGATCCACCAGCCGCTGGCGGAGGTGGTGGACGCCGCGCTTCGGGGGCCGCTGCCGACGCCCCGGATCCGGATGCGGACCCGCGAGGGCCGGATCATCTCGAACGTCGAGGGCGACGCCCGGCCGATGACCGTCCACGGCAACGGCAGCGGCGGCGCGCACCACGCGGCGAACGGTGGCAACGGCAAGGTCACGCTGCTGCCCACCCGGCGGCCGCGGACGGTGTTCCCGTATGGCGTGTCGCGCTCGTACCTGGAGCAGTCGATCCGGGAGCTGGAGCTGCCGGTGAAGGTGCTGGGCAACCTGGACGGGGCGGACGTCGTGCTGACGCTCAAGAACTACTACCGGCGGCGGCCCGACATCCTGCGCCAGGCGGAGAGCGCCGGGGTGCCTGTGCACATCCTGAGGAGCAACTCGGTGGCCCAGGTCAAGGAGGCCCTGGGGCGGCTGTACGGCGGCGAGGCGCCCGACCCGGGCGTGCAGCGGGCGCTGGACGAGGCGCTGGACGCGATTCGCAAGGTGAAGACCACGTTGCAGTCGCAGGAGATCTCGCCCCAGAATGCCTATATCCGCCGGCTGCAGCACCAGCTCGTCACCGAGCACGAGCTGGTGGCGAGGAGCACGGGCAAGGAGCCGCAGCGACGGCTGCGGATCCTGCCGGCCGCAGACGTCGACTGAAGGGCAGCGCTCGACGATCGTTCCGGCGCCGCCGGCGGACCCCGAGGAGCAGCGGCAGTGAGTGGTCTCTTCATAACCTTCGAGGGTCCGGAGGGGGCCGGCAAGTCCACGCAGGTGGAGTTGCTCCGGCGCGCCCTGGCGGAGCGGGAACCGGTCGTCACGCGCGAGCCCGGGGGCACCGCGGTCGGGGAGCGGATCCGGGACCTGCTGCTGCACTCCGGCGTGGACATGGCGCCGGAGGCGGAGATGCTGCTGTTCATGGCGTCGCGGGCCGAGCTGGTGGCCCGGGTGATCGCGCCGGCGCTCGCGGCGGGCCGGATCGTGATCGCCGACCGCTACCACGACACGACGCTGGCGTACCAGGGCGGGGCGCGCGGTGTGGCGACGTGGTGGCCGGAGTCGTTCCCCCGGCCGGACCGGACGTTCCTCCTCGACCTGCCGGCCGAGACGGGCCTGGAGCGCGTCCGGCGCAGCGGCCGGGCCGCCGATCGGATGGAGTCGGAGGCGGTGACGTTCCACCGGGCGGTGGTGGCCGCCTACCGGCGCCTGGCCGAGGCGGAGCCCGACCGGTGGGTGCGGCTGGACGCCTCGTGCCCGCCGGACGAGGTCCACGAGGCGGTCATGGCCTCGTTGGCCGGCGTCCTGCCGGCTCCGCGGCCGTGAAGCTGGTCGTGGCGGTCGTCCAGGGCGAGGACGCCGCCCAGACGGTCCAGGCGCTCGGCGAGGCCGGGCTGAGCGTCACCAAGCTGGCGTCGAGCGGCGGCTTCCTCCAGCAGGGCGACGCGACGCTGCTGGTCGCCGTGGAGGACGAGCGGGTGGAGCAGGCGCTGACGCTGGTCCGGACCAACTGCCGGGAACGGAGCCGCTACCTGACCCCGATGCCCCCCATCGTTGAGCCGGGCGAGATGTTCGTGCCGTTCCCGGTGGAGGTCCCGGTGGGCGGCGCGACGATCTTCGTCCTGGACGTAGAGCGATTCGAGAAGCTGTGACGCCTCACTCATCCAGCCACAGCTGGAGGTACGAATCGCGCGGCTCGAACCCCGCTCGCAGGTACGCCGGGCGGCCCATCGCCGACGCTCGCAGCCACACCCGGCCCACGCCGCCGGCCTGGCGCGCGAAGTCCAGCAGCGCCGCCAGCACCGTCCGGGCCACGCCCCTGCCCCGCGCGTCCGGCTCCGTGAACATGCTCATCACGTAGGCCTCGCGCGTGGCCGGGCCCGGGCCGGGCGGGACGTCGTAGATGGAGATGCCGCCCGAGCCGACCACCCGGCCGTCCTCCTCCGCCACGAACGCGCCGAACGAGGGCGAGTCCAGGCGCGCCCGCAGCCAGGCAACGACGGACGCCTCCAGCTCGGCCGCCGCGTCCGTCCCCGGCGAGACCAGCTCCTCCGACGCCATCAGGCCGGCGCGCAGCCGCGCCCACGCCACCACGTCGCCGGGACCGACCCGGCGGACTGACAGCAAGCGGCCGAGCCCTTTACAGGTCCAGCGCCTGTGCGACCAGCTCCCGGTGGTACGTGGCGTCGCCCAGCGTCACCTCCGACGCCTTCGCCCGCTTGAAGTACAGGTGCATGTCGTGCTCCCACGTGAAGCCGATGCCGCCGTGCACCTGGATCCCGTTGCCGGCGGCGCGCCGGTAGGCGTCCGACGTGTACGCCTTGGCCATCGAGGCCGCCAGGGTGCGGTCGGGGGCGTCGGCGTCCACGGCCCAGGCCGCGTAGTACGTGGCAGAGCGGGCGCTCTCGGTCTCCAGCAGCATGTCCGCCAGCTTGTGGGAGACCGCCTGGTAGATGCCGATCGGCTTGCCGAACTGCTGGCGCGTCTTCGCGTACTCGACGGACGTGTCCAGCACGTGCTGAGCGCCGCCCACCATCTCCGCGCAGAGGCCGGCCGCCGCCCAGTCGAGCGCCCGCCGCAGCGGCGCCCAGCCCTGGTCGACCGCGCCCACGACGGCGCTCTCGGGCAGCTCCACGCCCTCGAAGCGCACCTCGTACCAGCGCCGGGTCATGTCCAGCGTCTTCAGGGCCCGCACGGTCATCCCGCTCGGACGTCCCGAGACCAGGAAGAGCGTGACGCCCGCCTCGCCGTCGCCCCGCGTGCGGGCCGCCACGATCGTGTGGTCGGCGATGGCCGCGTCGGGCACGAACAGCTTGACGCCGTCCAGCCGCCAGCCGTCGCCGGACCTGCTCGCCGCCAGCGTCACGCCGTCGGCGTCCCAGCGGCCCGACGGCTCGGTCAGCGCCACCGTCGCCCGGGCGTCGCCGGCCGCGATGGCGGAGAGCACTTCCTTCTTGTGCGCCTCGCCGCCTGCCTCCAGCAGGGTGGGCACCGCGAGGCCCATGGTGCTGAAGAAGGGCCCGGGCAGCAGCGCCCGCCCCGCCTCCTCGAGCACGACGACCAGGTCGAGGAACGTCCCGACGCCGCCGTACTCCTCGGGGATGCCGAGGCCGGTCCAGCCCATCTCGGCCAGCCGCGCCCAGAAGGCCGGATCCCAGGCGTCCTCCGCCTCCATCATGCGGCGGACGTACGGCGACGGACACTGCTTGGCCAGGAACTCCCGCGCCGAGGTGCGCAGCATCTCCTGCTCTTCAGAGAAGGCGAAGTCCATCGGCGAAAGAGTGTAAACGGTGACGGGACGGCGTTGAACGAAAGTCAGTCGCTCGTCGCTAATGTACCCACCGATGACCGTTCGCCTGCGCCCGGCCGCCGACACGCTGGAGCGCCTGGCCGAGGTGGCGCGCGGCGAGGCGGAGGCCGACGTCGTGCTGACGGGCGGAGCCCTCGTCAACGTCTTCACCGAGGAGGTGCAGGAGGGCTGGGGCCTCGCCCTGGCCGCCGGCCGCGTCGCGTTCGTGGGCCCCGACGCCGAGGTGTCGGCGCGCGCGGGCGCCGGCACCGAGCGGATCGATCTGGACGGCGACCTGGTGGCGCCCGGGCTCGTCGAGGGCCACACCCACCTGACCCGCCTCCACCTCGCCGACATGGCCGACCTCCAGGTCCGGGCCGGCGTGACGACGACGGTCGTCGAGTCGATGGAGCTGGCGGTCGTGACCGGGCTGGCGGGCGTCCACGGCCTCCTCGCCGCGGCCGAGCGCACGGCCGGCCGCCTGCTGTTCACCGCCTCGGGCCTGATCGTGTGCGACGAGGTGCGCGACGCCGAGCTCGACCGCGACGACTGGGCGTCGCTGCTGGACCACCCGCGGATCGTCGGCCTGGGCGAGGTCTACTGGAGCGACCTGCTGCGCGGCCACCGCCGGAGCCGGGCCCTGATCGACGCCGCGCTGGAGCGGGGCGTCCTGGTCGAGGGCCACGGGGCGGGCGCCAGGCTGGCGGCGCTCAACGCGCTCGCCGCGCACGGCATCGGCGCCGACCACGAGAGCATCGTCCCCGAGGACGTCCTGGCCCGGCGCCGCGTCGGCCTCCACACCGAGCTGCGCCACGGCGCGACGCGGCAGGACCTGCCGGCCTACGCGAGCCTGTGGCGGGACGGCCCGTTCGACGCGACCGGCCTCAGCTTCGTGACGGACGGGCTGGAACCGGACCTGGCGGCGCGCGGCGACTCGCTGAACTGGGTCGTCGAGCAGGCGGTCGAGCTCGGCCTGCCGCTGGCGCGCGCCGTCCGCATGGCCAGCCACAACGCCGCCGAGCACCTCGGCCTGGCGCGCTGGCTGGGCGGCCTCGGCCCGGGCATGGTGGCGGACCTGGCGGTCCTGCCCCGCGCCGGCGGCTTCCGGCCCCGCCTGGTGCTGACCGGGGGACGGCCGCCGGCTCCCTCCACGCCGCCCGAGTACCCGGCGTGGATGCTCGACACGGTGCGGCTGAACGGCCTCGCGCCCGACCTGCTGGGCCATCCCGGACCGGGCCGCTGGCGGGCGATGCGCCAGGTGGCGCCGGTCGTCACCCGCGAGGTCGAGAGCGACGGGTCCGAGGCGCTGGTTTGCGCGGTCGTGGACCGGCTGGGCAGCGGGCGCGGCTTCCGCGGGCTGCTCGAGGGCTACGGCCTGCGCGGCGGCGGCGTCGCCATCACGTCGGCCTGGGAGTCACCCGGCATCGTCGTCGTCGGCGACCGGCCGGACGACATGGCGGTCGCCGCGCGCCGGGTCGCCGACCTGCGCGGCGGGGCGGCGGTCGTCGCGCGCGGCCGCGTGCTGGCCGAGTGGCCGGCGCCGGTGGCCGGCCTCTACAGCACGTCGCCCGGCGAGCGCGTGGTGGACGAGGTCGGGGCGGTGTGCCGGGCGCTGGCGGGACTCGGCGTGCCGTGGCAGAACCCGGTCCTGACGCTGGAGACGCTGACCACCGCCGCCATCCCGTTCCTGCGGATCTGGGCGGGCGGCTATTTCCGGCTCCGCGACGGCGCCCGGGTCGGGCTCGGCTGGACGTCGTGACTCGCTACAGTGTGTCGGGATGACAAAAGCCGAGTCGTCACAGCTCATCGCGGTCGCGATCACGGCGGTGCTGCTCGGGTTCGTGGTGATGCGGCGAATGCGCCCGCAGCCGGTGCGGCCCGACCGGCTGCTGGTCGGTGGCGCGATCATCCTCCTGGTGGTCGGCTTCAGTCTGATCGGCGCCGGGGGCGGCCTCGTCAGCGACCCGCTGGCCCTGGCCCTCGTCCCGATCTTCGCGGTCGCCGGCGCCGTGCTGGGCTTCGTGCTCGTCCGCACGATGACGTTCTGGGCCGACCCGACCACGGGCGCGCTGTGGATGCGGGGCGGCGCCGTGTTCGCCCTGATCCTGGTCGGCACGATCGTGCTCCGGTTCGGGTTCCGCGCCGTCCTGACGGGCAGCCCGTTCGGCTCGACGAGCGTCGGGACGCAGCACGGCCTCGTCTACGACCTCTCGGCCGACCTGCTCTTCCTGACGCTGGGGCTGTGGGTGGCGCGGGCGTACTTCGTCTACCAGCGCCACCGTCAGCACGTCGCCGCGGCCGTCGACTAGCGACTCCGCGGCAGGCCGAGCACCCGCTCGGCCAGGATGTTGCGGAGCACCTCCGACGTCCCTGCCTCGATCGTGTTGGCCCGCGAGCGCAGGAAGCCGTACTGCCAGCGGTTGCCATCCTCGACCTGGCCGGCCGGGCCCATCAGGTCGATCGCGGTCTCCTGCATCCGCTGGTTCAGCTCCGAGTAGAACAGCTTCATGATCGAGCCCTCGGGGCCGGGGATGCCCGTCTTCATGACGCTGGTCACCGCCCGCTGGCCGACCAGCTGCAGGGTGCGTGCCTCGACGTAGTGCTGAGCGACCGCCTGCCGGAGCAGCCGCTCGCCGCTCCGGCCGCTGGCGCGGGCGTGGTCGACCAGGTCGCGCGCCGCGACCGCCGCCTGGTTGGCAAGCGTCGTCCCCAGCGTGCCGCGCTCGTGCAGCAGGGTGGTGATGGCCACGTCCCAGCCCTGGCCGGCCCGGCCCAGCACCTGCCCCTTGGGCACCTGCACCTCGTTGAAGAAGACCTCGTTGAACTCGGCCTCGCCGGTGATCTGGACCAGCGGCCGGATCTCGACGCCAGGGCTCTTCATGTCCACGATCAGGTAGGTCAGGCCCCGCCGCGGGTTCTCCTCCTGCCGCTCGCGCGTCAGCAGCAGGCACCAGCTCGCCACGTGGGCCAGCGTCGTCCACACCTTCTGGCCGGTCACCGAGTAGTGGTCGCCCATGTCCACCGCGCGGGTCTGCAGCGCCGACAGGTCGCTGCCCGCGTTGGGCTCGCTGAAGCCCTGGCACCAGATCTCCTCCGCGCTCAGGATCTTGCTGAGGTACCGCCGCTTCTGGTCCTCGGTGCCGTGGGCGATGATCACCGGGCCGCCCATGCCGAGCCCGATCACGTTGATCGGGCCGGGCGCCCGCGCCTCGATCATCTCCTGGCCGAAGATGACCTGCTGCATCAGCGTCGCGCCGCGCCCGCCGTACTCCCTGGGCCAGTTCAGCCCGATGTAGCCGGCGTCGTGCATCTTGCGCTGCCACCCGACCCGCCGCTCCAGCCAGGTCGCGGAGGTCGCGTCCTCGTCGTCCCCGTCGGCGTCCGCCCAGGCCGGCCGGTTGTCGCGCAGCCAGGACCGCACCTCGTCGCGGAACGTGCGTTCGGCGGGAGTCAGGTCGAAATCCATGGGCTGACTGTAGTTCAACATGGGAAGCGATGAACGCGTATCGCATCGAACCCGTCGAGGCGGTCTCGTGAGGGCCGCCGTCCTCGAGCGGCTGGCGGGACCGGACGGCATCATCGTGGCCGACCGTCCCGACGCGGGGCGGCCCGGCGGCGTCGTGGTGGACGTGTACGCCGCCGGCGTCTCCTTCCCCGACCTGCTGCTCTCGCAGGGGCTGTACCAGCTGCGGCCGGAGGTGCCGTTCGTGATGGGCCTGGAGGCCGCCGGCGTGGTCGTCGAGGCCCCCGAGTCGGCCGGCGTGCGGCCGGGCCAGCGCGTCGTGGTGACCACGTTCGGCTCGTGGGCCGAGCGCGTGACCGCCCCGCCGGACACCGTGTTCCCGCTGCCCGACCGGCTGACGATGGCCCAGGGCGCCGGGCTGCTGATGAACTACCACACCGCGCACTTCGCGCTCGTCCGGCGGGGACGGCTCCACGCCGGCGAGACGCTGCTCGTGCACGGCGCCGCCGGCGGCGTGGGCAGCGCGGCCATCCAGGTGGCCCGGGCGCTCGGCGCGAGCGTGATCGCGGTCGTCTCGGACGAGCGCAAGGAGGCGGCGGCGCGCCAGCTGGGCGCCGAGGCCGTCGTGCGCGCGGGCGAGGGGTGGCTGGGCCGCGTGCGCGAGGTGCGGCCGGGCGGCGTGGACGCGATCTTCGACCCCGTGGCGGGCGACACCTTCGACGACAGCGTGCGCGCGCTGGCCCCCGAGGGCCGGCTGATCGTCATCGGCTTCGCCGGCGGCTCGATCCCCACGCTGGGCATGAACCGGGTGCTGTTCCGCAACATCGACATCGTGGGCGCCGCCTGGGGCGCGTTCCTGGAAAAGCATCCCGAGATCCGCACCGGCACGCACCAGGACCTGGTGCGGATGGCCGAGGAGGGCTTCGTGGACCCGCTCGTCGGCGCGGAGCTGCCGCTGGAGCGGGCGGCCGACGCGGTGCGCCTCATCGGCGACCGGAAGGCGATCGGCAAGGTCGTGCTGAAGGTGCGCGAGGAGGAGCGCTGATCCCGCCCGGCTGGTACCTGGGGCTCGTCGTGGCGGTCGGCGCGCAGCGGCTCCGGGAACTGGCGCTCTCGCGCCGCAACGAGCGCGCCGTGCGCGGCCCACGGGCGGCGGCGCGCACCTATCCGCTGATGGTCGCCACACACGTGGGCCTGTGCACGCTGCCGCTGCTGGAGGTCGCGCTGCGCCGGCGCCGGCCGCGGGCCCCCGGGCTGTGGGTCGGCGTGCTGGGCGCGGCCACCGCGCTGCGCTGGTGGAGCATCGCGACGCTGGGCGGGAGCTGGAACGTGCGCGCCGTCGTGCCCACGGACCTGCGGCCGGTCACGCGGGGGCCGTACCGGTTCCTGCGCCACCCCAACTACCTGGCGGTGGCGCTGGAGTTCGCCGCGCTGCCTCTGGCCGGCGGCGCCACGTGGAGCGCGCTCGGGCTCTCGCTGCTCGACGGGTTCGTCCTGGCCGACCGCATCCGGGAGGAGGAACGGCTGCTGGCGGCGGTGCCGGGCTACGAGGAGGCGTTCCGGGGTCGGGCGCGGCTGATCCCCTGGCTGTTCTGACCGGAGCGTCTCGGGCCCCGCAGGTGGGTCAGCTCGATCGTCACGCCGGGGCCGAACGCGAGCGCCAGGCCGTCGCCGGCCGCGTCGCGGAGCCCGGCCAGGTTGAACAGGATCGAGGCCGAGGAGAGGTTGCCGACCTGGCCGAACACGCGCCGTGACGGGGCCAGGTCATCCGGGCGCAGCCGGAGCGCGGCGTCGACCGCGTCGAACACCCGGGGGCCTCCGGCGTGGACCGCGTAGAACGCCGGCCGGTCGATGCCCTGGCGGGCGGTGAACTCGGCGACGACCGCGGACAGGCCGTGCTCGATCAGCTGCGGCACGCGCCGGTCGAGCACGACGTGGAAGCCGCCGTCGCGCAGGTCGAAACCGAGCGCGTCCTCGCTGCCGGGCAGCAGGTGGGAGGCGGCGCCGTGCACCTGGAGGCGGCCGCCGGTCTCGTCGGGGCCGAGGACGGCCGCGGCGGCGCCGTCGCCGAACACGAGCGCGGCCCGCAGGTTGTCGAGGGAGCGGTCGTCCCGCTGGAACGTCAGCGACGGCACCTCGACGGCGACGACCAGCACGCGGCTGTCGGGGAACGCGGCCAGGTGGCGATGGGCGGCGGCGACGCCGGCCGCTCCGCCCGAGCAGCCGAGCTCCGTCAGCGGGAGGCGGGTCACGTCCGGCCGCAGTCCGGTCTCGCGAGCCAGCTGCACGTCGAGCGAGGGGCAGAGGTAGCCGGTGCAGGACACGGAGATGACGAGGTCGATCTGGTCCGGCTCGACGCCCGCCGCCGCGAGCGCGCGGCAGCTCGCCAGGCGGGCCAGGCGGGGCGCGTGCTCGGCGTACGCGGCCATGCGCTCGCCGAGGGAGCGCAGCCGGAGCACCCGGTCGATCGGCGCCACGAGGTGCCGGGTGACCGGCTCGGGCGTCACCCCGCGCAGGCGCGGCCAGTAGGCGCTCAGCGCGGCCCGGCCGGCCTCGCCGTCGATCGTGTGCTCGGGCAGCGCGGTCCCGAAGCCCAGGAACGCGCTGACCGGCCGCGGCGACCTGACAGGTTGGGTTCCCCCACCGGCCGGCCCGGCCCTGTGCTGGGCGCGCTTCCCGTCTCCCCCGGGTGGGGTGGTCCTGGGGGTGGGGGCTCCGGCGGCCAAGCGCTCAGAACCCCGCCAGCGCGGCCCAGTCGCGCGGGCTGACCGCGGCCAGCCCGCGCGTGCCGTCGTTGACCTCGAGCAGCGCCTCCAGCGCCTGCGGCCGGCGGCCGACCCCCGCCATCGCCCGCCGCGCCAGCGCCGTCGAGCCCGTCAGCGCCAGCGCCAGCGACGTGACCAGCCGGCGCCGCCGCCACTGCCGCGCGTGCCAGGCCCGGTAGCGCGCCGCCGCGCCAGCCACCTGGCGCCCGTCGGCCAGGTCGAGCGGGCACGACAGCAGCGCCGCCAGCGCCTCGACCTGCGTCAGCCCGGCCGTGATCCCGCGCCACGGTCCGGGGCCGCGTCCAGAACGGCCCGGCGCCGCGGACCCGGCCGGTCAGCGGCGCGCCGGCCAGCCCCGGGTGGGCCCGGCGCACGGCCTCGAGGTAGCTCTCCGTCACGGTCGCGCCGGGACGGCGCAGTGAGCCGCGCGGCGCCAGCAGCGCGACCAGCGCCTCGTCCGGCCCGGCCGGCGCCGCGTACACCTCCATCCCGTCCAGCAGGGTGACCACGACCTCGTCGCCCAGCGCCTGGGGGCCGGCGGCGAGATGGCCCACCAGCGCGTGACGGCCGCGCCCCTCCGGCTGCCGGGCCCAGCCCAGCCAGCGGGCCGTCGCCGAGCGGAGGCCGTCCGCCGCCACGACCGCCCGCGCCCGCAGCGGTCCCGCGGCGGTCTCGACGCGCACCGCCCCCGGCTCCACCCGCACCGCCGAGGCCGCGCACGCGCAGACCAGGGTCACCCCCGGCGTCGCCGCCGCCCGCTCCGCCAGCAGCGCGTCGAACCGGGTCCGCCGGACCCCGCGCCCCGGCGTGGGCTGGAGGTCGCCGCGCACCGTCGGCCCGCCCTCGAGGCGGTACCGGACGCCCGCCACCACCGGGAAGCCCTCGGCCGCCAGGTCGATCCCGGCGCTGGCGAGGACGCGGACGCCGCTCGGCAGCAGGCCCTCGCCGCACGGCTTGTCACGGGGCAGCCGCCCCTTCTCGATCACGGTCACGCGGCGTCCGGCGCGCGCCGCCAGCAGCGCCAGGGTGGAGCCGACCGGTCCGCCCCCGATGACCGCCAGGTCGGCGTCCATATCGCCCAGACGCTACCAGCCGTCAGCCGCCGCCGTCGGGTCCGAGATTCAGCGCTGACCCATGCCCGCCACCCGGGGCGCGACCTCGCCCGCCAGCAGCTCCAGCGCGTCCGCGTCGTCCAGCGCGAAGTGCTGGAGCAGGAACAGGTCCGCGCCCGCCTCGGCGAACGGCCGCATCTGGGCCGCGACCTCGTCTGGCGTGCCCACGAACCAGCGCAGGCGCGCCGAGGCCAGCAGCTCGTCCGCCGTCTCGCCGGTCAGCCGCGGCGGCGGGACGACTCGCGCGATCTCGACCACGCGCCGGCGCAGCTCGTCCAGGTCGCGGCCGACGACGCAGCTCTTCATGAGCGAGCGGCGGATCGCCGACGGGTCGCGGCCGATCTCGCGGCAGCGGTCGTCCAGTGCCGCGGACAGCTCCCGGTACGCCGGCCCGTCCGGCGCGCCCCCGTTCCACTCCGCCGCCTCCCGGGCCGCGATCGTCCGCGTCCGTCTCTGTCCAGTCCCGCCGATCAGCAGCGGGATGTCCCGGCCCGCGAACGTCTCCCGGACGCGGACGATGCCCGCCTCCAGCCGGTCGAACCGCTCGCGCCACGTGGGCGGGAGCGGGATGCCGAACCGCTCGTGCTCGGCGACGTTCCAGCCGGCACCCAGGCCCAGGATCAGGCGGCCGCCCGCCAGCTCGTCCACCGCCAGGGCGAGCCGGGCCAGCACCGCCGGCTCGTAGAACGTCATCGGGCTGACCATGGTCCCGAGCTGGATGCGCTCGGTCCACTCGGCCGCCAGCGCCAGCGCGGGCCAGGCCGCCAGCGACCGCCGGCCCTCGACGCCGAACACCGACTGGCAGTGGTCGCTGACGCGCAGCGCCGCGAAGCCGAGCCGCTCGGCGTCCCGCACGATGCGGCGCCACCGCTCCCAGTCCAGCCCCTCCTGGGCCTCGATCATCACGCCGAGCTCCGCCATGGCTACGCGAACACCTCCCGCAGCTCCGGCAGGGGGAGCCAGTTGATGATCCGGTCCGTGTCCACCCCCGCCCGGCGCGCCATCCAGATGCCCAGGTCCACGTACAGCAGCTGGTCGGGCGCGTGCGCGTCGGAGTCGAGGCTCAGGCGGCAGCCGCACGAGGCGGCCAGCGCGGCCAGCTCCGGCGAGAGGTCCATGCGCGCCGGGTCGCAGTCCATCTCCATGACCACGCCCCGGCTGGCCGCCTCGCGGAACACCGCCTCGAAGTCGTACTCGGCGCCCGCCCGCGAGCCGGGGCGGCGCCCGGTCGGATGGCCGACGATGTCCACGTGCGGGTGCCGCACCGCGAGCAGCATGCGCTCGGTCATCGCCGCTCGCTCCATTCGCAGCTTCATGTGCGGCGACGCGATGACCACGTCGAGCGCGGCCAGCGTGTCGTCGGGCAGGTCGAGCGTGCCGTCCTCCAGGATGTCCACCTCGATGCCCTGGAGGATCGTGATGCCCTCCACCTCCTGGTTGGCCGCGTCGATCATGCGGCGCTGGGCGGCCAGGCGCTCCGGCCCGAGGCCGTTGACGACCGTGATCAGGGGCGAGTGGTCCGTGATCGCGAGGTACTGGTACCCGCGGGCCTTCGCCGCCTGCGCCATCTGCGTGATGCTGGCGTGGCCGTCGGACCAGTCGGTGTGGGCGTGCAGGTCGCCGCGGTAGCCCATCTCGACGAGCGGCGACAGCTCGAACTGCATGTCCGAGAGCGAGGGCAGCTTCAGCTCCTCGCGCAGCTTGTCCAGATACGTGCTGGTGCCGGTGTCCACGAGCTCGGCGAGGATGCGCGCGATCGTGGCGCCGACGCCGTCGATCGACTCCAGCTGCCCCCTCGCGCGCAGCGCGTCGATGTCCGGCCGGTCGCGCAGCACGCTGGTGGCCACGCGCGAAAAGGCGCGTGCGCGGTGGCTGTCGCCCTTGTGCCGCAGCAGGTAGGCGATCTCGGCGAGGGTGGCGGCCGCGTCCTCCGGGGTCATGTCGCCAGGCGTTTGTACAGCAATTGGCTCGGCGGGTGGGCCGGGCCGAAGAACGCCTCGACGTCCGGGTCGAGCTGGACGGGCGGCTCCGGGTACGTGCGCAGGTCGTAGCCCCGCTCCTGCCACCAGGCCGGCTCCTCGGCCGAGACGACGGCGACGGTCCCGCCTGGCCGGCAGCAGCGCTCCAGCTCCGCGACGACGCCGTCGCCGCCGAGTGGCGGGTGGGGGCCGAACGTCGCGCACGAGGTGACCAGGTCCGCCCAGCCAGCCCTCACCGGCAGCTCCAGGCCCGTCCCGGCCGCCACGGCCACGCCCGGCAGCCGCCGGCTGAGCAGCGCGCGCAGCGGCCCGCACGGCTCGATCGCGACCAGGCCCGCCGCCCGCGGCGCCAGCTCCGCCGTGAGCCGGCCGCCGCCCGCGGCGACCTCGAGCACGCGGGCCCCGTCCGCCGGCAGGTCGGCGAGCAGGGCCGGCGCGATCCGCTCGGCGCGGGCCAGCCGGTCCCACAGCGCGCTCTCCAGCTCGTAGGCCAGGTACCAGAATGCCCCCCGCACCACGCGTCGCGCGGCCGCCTCGCGCTCGGCGGGCGGCCACCGCCGCCGGCTCAGGCGCAGCAGGCGCTCGCCGCGCGCGAGCTGGAGGGACGAGGCGATCGCGAGCAGCGTCGGGGGGTCGCCGGCCAGCGCCGCGGCGACGTCGTCGAGCGGAGGCGCGCTGGGCCCCGGGGCCAGGAGCCGCCGCATCGACGCGCGGCCGAGGCGGGCCAGATCCGCGGGCCGGAAGCGCTCGCTGCCGGCGGGCGCGCTGGCCACGGCGTCCTCGTACCGCATTGGGTGTCAGTATATGTAGGAGTTAAATGCTCAAGATTCATACGGACACCCGTCAGGATTCCGGCCTGGCGGCGCCTCCCGCGCTGCTGCTCACCCGGCGAGTGACGTTCGCGTCGGCGCACGTCCTGCGGCGTGGTGACTGGGACGAGGAGCGGAACGCGGCCGTGTTCGGCGCCTGCGCCCGCGACCACGGGCACAACTACGTGCTGGAGGTGTCGGTGAGCGGCCAGCCGGATCCCGAGACCGGCATGGTCCTCAACCTGCGCGACCTCGACCGCGTGGTCCGGGACGCGGTCGTCGACCACGTCGACCACCGCCACCTCAACCACGACGTGCCGTTCCTGCACGGCGTGGTGCCGACCGCCGAGAACGTCGCGTTGGCGTTCTGGGCCCGGCTGGAGGAGCACCTGCGCGAGACGGGGTCGCCGGCTCGCCTGAGCCGTGTGCGCCTGGTCGAGTCCGAGAACAACGCGGTGGAGGTGTGGCGATGAGCGTCGCCCCCCGGTTCGACGACGAGATGCCGCGGCTGGTCGAGCGGCTGCTCCGCGAGGTGGGCGAGGACCCGGCCCGGCAGGGCCTGGTGGACACGCCCGAGCGCGTCTCGCGCTCGCTGCGGTTCCTGACCGACGGCTACGGGATGGAGGCGTCGGACGCGGTCGGCGACGCGCTGTTCGAGGAGGACTACGACGCGAGCACCACCTCCTGCCCTGCTTCGGCCAGGCGCACGTCGCGTACGTCCCCCAGGGCAAGGTGGTCGGGCTGAGCAAGATCCCGCGGCTGGTCGATGTCTACGCGCACCGGCTGCAGCTCCAGGAGCGCATGACGCGGCAGATCGCCGAGGGGCTGGATTCGGTGACCCACCCCGGCGGGGTCGCGGTCGTGGTCGAGGCGCGCCACCTGTGCATGGAGATGCGCGGGGTGGAGCGGCCGGGCCAGACCGTCACCTCCTGCATGCTGGGCTGCTTCCGCGACGACGCCCGCACCCGCGCGGAGTTCCTCCAGCTCATCCGCCGGCCCTGACCCGCCGTGCGCATCGCGGTCGTCGCCTCGCTCGTCACGCCGCTGCGCGAGGCGCAGCTGGGCGGCGCGCAGGCGTTCCTGACGGACCTGGCGCGGGCGCTTCGCGAGCGTGGTCACGACGTCACGGTGTACTGCGCGGCGGGTTCGTCCGTGACCGGGCTGCGCCTGGTGACCGTGCCCGCCCCGGCCGGCGTCGAGGCGGCGCTGGTGATGCCGGGCGGGGGGCCGCCCCCGGCCCCGCTGCCGGCCCTCCGCGACGCCTTCTCGCGGCTCTTCGCGGCGATTCGGGCGGACGGCTGTGACGCGGTCTCCCAGCACGCGTTCGACGCCGAGGCGTTCGAGCTCGCGGCCGGCCTGCCGGTGCTGCACACGCTGCACCTGCCCCCGATCGTGCCGGCGGTGGTCGCGGCCGCCGTGAGCGCGGGCGAGCGGTGCGCAACGGTATCCCAGGCGATGCGCGCCGCCTGGTCGGCGGCCGGCCTGCCCGGCATCCGGGTGCTGCCCAACGGGGTGCCGGCGTTCGCGGCGCCGGACGTGCCGGTGGCGCCGCGGGCGTTGATCGCGGGCCGGGTCTCACCGGAGAAGGGGACGGCGGCGGCGGTCCGGGCGGCACGCCGGGCGGGGCTGGAGCCGCTGCTCGCCGGGACGGTGTACGACCGCGCCTACTGGGAGCGCGAGCTCGGGATGCCGGTCGAGCCCGTGGACCGGGGTGACCTGTGGCGGCTCATGGCCGGCTCCGCCGTGACGCTGACGCCGATCGAGTGGGACGAGCCGTTCGGCATGGTCGCCGCCGAGGCGCAGATGGCCGGCTGCCCCGTGGTCGGCTACCGCCGGGGCGCGCTGCCCGAGGTGGTGGAGGAGGGCGTGGGCGGCGTGCTCGCCGAACCGGGCGACGAGGACGGGCTGGTGGCCGCCATCGGGGCGGCCCGCGGCCTGGACCGCCGGCTGGTGCGCGAGAGCGCGCAGCGCCGGCTGCGCATCGAGCGCTCGGCCGCCGCGTACGAAGCCGCGCTGGGGGCGCTGTGACCGTCGCGGTCGTGACCGGCGGGTCCGGCGGCGTGGGCCGCGCCGTGGTCCGCGAGCTGGAGGCCCGGGGCTGGGAGGTCGTGTCCTGGAGCCGTCGCGACGGGATCGACGTGGGCGACGAGGCCCAGGTCGAGCGGGCGGCGGCGCGGCTGGGCCGGTGGGACGCGCTGGTCAACAACGCGGCCGTGCTGATCCCGAGGCTGCTGACCGAGCTGTCGGCCGCCGACTGGGACGAGACGCTGCGGGCCGGGCTGCGGGGCCCGTTCCTGTGCAGCCGTGCCGCGTTCCGGCGGATGGGGGCCGGTGGGGCGATCGTGAACGTGTCCAGCCTGTCGGGGGTCGCGGGAACCGAGAAGTTCCCCCGGATGGCCGCCTACGTGGCCGCCAAGTCGGGCCTGGCCGGGCTGACGGAGGCGCTGGCCGTCGAGGGCCGGCCGCTGGGCATCCGGGTCAACGCGGTCAGCCCGGGCTCGATCGCGACCCCGATGCTGGCGCTGAGCGGCGCCCCGCGGGACCCGGCCCTGCGCCCGGACGAGGTGGCGCGGGTGATCGCGTGGCTGGCGGGGCCGGCGTCGGCCCCGCTGTCGGGCGCGAACCTGCGACTGGACCCGTAGGGCGGATATTCGGGAGCGTTCTTCGGCCGCGTGAACCACCCTCGCCCTCGCGAGGGGCGCTAGGAAGTTCGGCCGCCCGTCTCGCCGCGGTTCCGGAGCGCGTCCGTCAGACCGGCCATCACGCGCGACGCGATCGCGCCCGCCGCCGCCGTGCCGGCGGCCTGCGCGGCGCGCACCGCGATCTTCTCCCACCGCGTGGTCGCGCGCTCCTCGCCGAGCTGGCGGTCGCCGATGTACAGGCGCACCGGCGGCATCCCGTCGCGCAGGCGTTTGCCGGCGGCCAGCCGGGCGTGGCGCAGGCTGCGCGGCAGACGGGTGACGCCGCGCGGGAGCAGCCGGCCGACGCGCTCGCCGGGCGTGGTCGGGCGGGTCAGCCGGTAGATGACGAACGCGCCCAGGGCGGCGACGCCCAGCGCCGCGCCCGCGCCGGCGACGATCACCGCCGTCCGCTTGGCGCGCTGCATCTGGCGCTCGCTCCGTTCGCGCAGCTCGACGATCTTCGACTCCATCGAGCCCCTGACCTCGGTTATCTGTCGCTCGATCTGATCTGACGAAGGGCCCATCGTTTGGTCTCCTCGAGGCTCGAGAGCGTCCGCCTGGGCGCTTCCAGGCGCAGGAGCAGGCGGCCGACGAGCAGCAGCGCCGCCCCGACCACGACGTAGCCCCCGAGCCAGATCAGCGCACCGAGAACGTGCTGGTCCCACAGGACCACCAGCAGCAGCATGGGCAGCACGACGAGCACCGCCAGCACCAGCAGGACGGTGCCGAAGGCGAGCAGGCCGAACGCGATGCCGTTGCGCATCGCGAGCTCTTTCAGCTCCTGCTTCGCCAGCTGCAGCTCCAGCTGGACCAGGTCCTGGGCCTCGTGGACGATGTCCTGGGCCAGCTCGGCGGAGGATCGCTCTGCCCTGTTCACTGTCAAGAAGAAGGATACGCAGTGGGAAGAAAAACGTCCGGCCGGAGGTGAGAACCATACATAAAGGACCCTTTATGCGTTAGGCTTCGATAAAGGATCCCTTATGTATCCGCAGATCCACCGGCGCCAGCTGCCTCTCCACTTTCGAGCCCTGGCCAGCCCAGCCCGGCTGCACATGCTGGAGCTGCTCGCCAAGGGGGAGCTGAGCGTCAAGGCGCTGGCGGCGTCGCTGCGGATGAGCCAGCCGCGCGTGAGCTGGCACCTGGCGATCCTCCGCCGGGGAGGCGCCGTGCAGACGCGCAAGGAGGGCCGCCAGGTCCACTGCTCCCTGGACCTGGAGGGCATCCGGCGCCACCAGGTGGCGCTGTGGGAGCTTCTCGACGAGCAGGGCACGACTATCGAGGTGAGAGACAGCGTATGAGGAACTGCCGGCGCGAGAGCCATGGGTTCGAGGAGACGAGCAGCAGCTATGGCCGCGGCCGCGCCGAGCCGTCCGACCACCGCGCTGCGGCCGCTCAGGACTAGCTACGCGGTGGGGGCCCGGCTCGTCCGGGTCGTCCCACCGCCGGTCCGCTATCCGTTGGCGGCGTTCGGCGGCACGCTCTGGTGGGCCACCGATCGCGGCCGGCGGCACAACGCGTGGGCGAACTACGCCGCGGCCCTCGGGCTCCCGCAGGACCACCCACGGGTACGCGCGGTGGCCCGCCGGGCGTTCGCCAACTACGGACGCATGCTGGCGGACTTCCTGCTGATCGGCAGCCTGACGCCCGAGGAGGTCCGCGCGATGATCACGATCACCGGGCGCGACCACGTCGACGCGGCGCTCGCGCGCGGCCGGGGCGCGATCCTGGCGCTGCCCCACATGGGCTCCTGGGACATGGCCGGGTCGATGGCGGGGATCTGGGGCTACCGGGTCGCCGCCGTGGCCGAGACGTTCCCGGGCTCGCTCAACGACGCGGTCGTCGAGACGCGGTCCCTGCACGGCCTGGAGGTCATCCCGCTCAAGCGCACGGCGGTGCGGACGATCAACAGCGTCCTGGACGAGAACGGCATGGTCGCGCTGCTCTGCGACCTGCCTCACGGGCCCGGCGTGGATGTTCGGTTCCTCGGCCGCCGGGCGGTCGTCCCCTCCGGGCCGGCGGCCATCGCGTGCCGGCGCGGGACGCCGATCCTCCCGATCTACTGCCGCCGGTCGGAATCCGGCGGCTACCACCTCCACGTGGATCCGCCGATCGAGCCG
>VBJR01000222.1:0-14345 GCA_005880175.1 Chloroflexota bacterium | reverse complement strand
CATCCCGATCAGTGGTATGCCTTCCGGCGCATCCTCCATTGATCGCGGTGCCGAGGTCTGAGCGTTGAAGCAAGCGACGGAAGATTTCCAAGGTCGGCGTAAACATGGGCTCTGCCCTGTGTGTGAGTCCGTCTTCCCGCGGTCGCCCGGACCCTGGCTTCGGACGCGGAGCGATGCGCCGCAGGCGCCCCCAACGTCCTGGATACGGGGGGGGTTCTGGAAGGGGGGGCCTGCCCCCACTTGCAAATGATCCAGTACCGCGCGTTCAAGGCGATGCAGTGGCTGGTGGAGCGGCTCCCGAGGTCGCTCGGCTACGCGCTCGCGGTCATGGTCGCCCGCCTCGCCTACGTGTTCGCCCGCAAGGCCCGCGCCAAGCTGGAGCGGAACCTGGCGATGGCGCTGCCCGACCTGCCGCCGCCGGCGCTGCACCGCCTCGCCTGGCGGAACTTCCGCAACCACTCCAAGGCGTACGCCGACCTGATGCGGCTGCCCGTCGCCCGGGTCGAGGACCTGCGCCAGCTGCTCCGCATCCAGGGCATGGAGCACCTGGAGGCGGCCCGGGCGCGGGGCCGCGGCGTGCTGGTCGTCTCGGCCCACATGGGCTCCTGGGAGGTGGCGGCGGCGATCTGGTCGGCGACGGTCGCCCCGGTCTCGCTGTTCGCCGAGGAGCTGGAGCCCCGCGAGCTGTACGAGTGGTACCGGGGCACCCGGGCGCGCCTGGGCATCAGCGTGCTGCCGCTGACCCGCGCCGGGCTCCGGCAGGTGCTGCAGGCCCTGGACAACCAGGAGATGGTCGTGACGGCGATCGACCGGGACATCATGGGCACCGGCATCACGGTCGACTTCTTCGGCCGGCCGGCCCGGATCCCCGACGGCCCGGCCGCGATCGCGCTCCGGAAGGGCACCCCGCTGCTCCCGGTCGCGGTCTTCCGGCTGCCCGACGACACGTTCCAGGCGTACGGGTACCCGCCCGTCTTCGCGGACTCGACCGGGGACCGCGACGCGGACGTGCGCCGGATCACGGGCGAGCTCGTGGGCCGGCTGGAGGACATGATCCGGGCCCATCCGGACCAGTGGCACGTGCCGCACCCGATCTGGCCGGAGGGCGCCGCGCTCGCGTCAGGCCCCCGGGAGGCCCACCTGACCCACACCCATATGGACGGTTCACACTGAGGAGATGAAGGTCGGTCTCGTCTCGCCTTACGACTACAGCCATCCGGGCGGCGTGACCGAGCACATCCGGCACCTCGGCGGCTGGCTCCGGCAGCTCGGCCACGAGGTCCGCACCTTCGCCCCCTCCAGCCGCAGGGATGCCGAGCACGAGATCCCCGACTTCTACCGGATCGGGCGCGTGTTCCCCCTGCCGGGCAACGACTCGGTCGCCCGCATCACCCTCAGCTTCCACATGGCCCGCCAGGTCAGCGAGATCATGGACCGGGAGCGCTTCGACGTCCTCCACTTCCACGAGCCGCTCCTGCCCGCGCTGCCGCTGACGCTGCTGCGCATGGACCGGGCGCCCCACGTGGCCACGTTCCACGCGTTCGCCAAGTCGAACGTGGGCTACTACTACGGCCGCCCGATCCTGAGGGGCTACCTGCGCCACCTGGACGCCACGATCGCCGTCAGCCCGCCGGCGCGCGACTTCGTGCGCCAGTACTTCTCGCACCTGGAGCCGGCGGTCATCCCCAACGGCGTGGACGTCGAGCGGTTTCGGCCCGGGCTCACCCCGATCCACCACCTGCGCGACGGCTGCGTGAACATCCTGTTCGTCGGCCGCCTGGAGAAGCGCAAGGGCCTGCGCGACCTGCTGCAGGCGTACCGGTACCTGCGCGAGCGCGTGCCGAAGACGCGGCTGATCATCGTCGGCGACGGCCCGCTGCGGGGCATGGTCGAGTCGTATGTCTCGGGGCACCGCCTGGAGAACGTCGTCCTCGCCGGGTACGTGCCCGACCAGGTCCTGCCGCGGTTCCACGCCAGCGCCGACGTGTTCTGCGCGCCGGCCACCGGCCGCGAGAGCTTCGGCATCGTGCTGCTGGAGGCGATGGCCGCGGGGCTCCCGGTGGTCGCGACCGAGATCCCCGGCTATCTCTCGGTCGTCGAGTCGGGGGTGGACAGCCTGACGGTCCGGCCCCAGAGCCCGCTCGAGCTCGGGGTCGCCATGACCGTGCTGGCCCGAGACCCCGAGCTGCGGCGCCGGCTGGGGACGGCCGGGCTCGCCAAGGCCCAGAACTACTCCTGGCGGGTGGTCACGGGGCGGGTCATCGAGGTATACCAGCAGGCCCGGTTGGGGGCGGCGCTGACAAAGGAGGTCGAGGCGGGTGTTCACCACCCGGTTTCAAGCGTGGGTTAGGCGCAACGCCCAGCGGATCGCCCGTCTGCTCGGGCGGCTGCCCATCACCCCCAACCAGGTCACCGTCGCCGGCACGCTGTTCACGTTCGTGGCGGCGGCGCTGGCCGGGTTCGGCCAGCTGCGGCCGGCCGGGATCGTGCTCGCGCTGAGCGGCACGTTCGACATCCTGGACGGCGCCCTGGCACGCGCCACGAAGCGCAGCTATCCGTACGGCGCGTTCCTCGACTCGACGTTCGACCGCTACTCGGAGGGCGCCGTCTACGTGGGCGTCGCCGCGTACTTCCGTGCGGGCGCGGGCGCAGTCGCTCGGGTTCCGCTGCGACTCCGGGATCTTCGCCCGTCCGGAGCGTGTGGTGGTCACGGTGGCGGGCCTGGTGATCGGCGTCTGGTGGGTGCTGTTCGTCGTCGTCGCGGTGCTGGCGGTGCTGACCAACGTCACGGCCGTGCAGCGGATCCTCGAGGTCTGGTCGCAGGCGCGCGCCCAGCGCCGGGCGCGGGAGGCCGGCGCCCAGGCGCCGGCGGCGGGCGAGACCAGCCGGCTCTGACGCCCGCGCGGCTCACTGCAGCTCGACGATGACCTTGGCGGCCTTGCCCGCCCGCGCTCGCTCGAGCGCGTCGGGCAGCTGGTCGAGGCGCACGCGGTGGGTGACGATGGGCTCCAGGTCGAGCCGGCCCTGCTCCAGCAGCCGGATCGCGCCCGGGAACGCGCTCTGGCCGACGTAGGCGCCGATCACCTGCAGCTCGTCGCGGGTGATGCGGGCCTGTGAGACCTCGGCGCGGGCGTGCGTGTCGATGCCGAACAGCACGACGCGGCCGCCCTTGCGGACCAGGTCGAGGCACGTGGCCATCTGGGTGCCGACGGCGTCGATGGTCGCGTCGGCGCCGAACCCGGCCGTGAGGTCGAGGACGCGGCCGCGGACGTCGTCGGCGTCCGGGTCGAGGGCGGCCACGGCGCCCATCGTCAGCGCCAGCGAGCGGCGCAGCGGGGACGGCTCGACGGCCACCACCGTGGCGCCGGCCAGGTCGAGGACGGCGCAGAAGAGCAGGCCGATGGGCCCGGCGCCCACGACGACGATGGTCTCGCCGGGCTGCGCCTGGGTCAGGCGGGTGCCGTAGACGACGCAGGCGAGCGGCTCGGCGAGCGCGGCGAGGTGAGCCGGCACCGAGTGGGCGATGCGGTGGCAGGCGCGGGCGGTGACCGCCACCTGCGGCGCCAGGCCGCCGTCGATGAAGATGCCGTGCGACGTGAAGTGCTCGCAGTGGCTGACCAGGCCGCGGTGGCACCAGCGACACGCCCCACAGGCAACGTTGGGCTCGACGACCACGCGATCGCCGGGCCGGAGGCTCCGCACGTCGGAGCCGGCCTCGGCGACGATGCCGACGAACTCGTGGCCGAGGACGACCCCGACGCGGTAGGGGTGCCCGGGCGGCCGGGTCAGGATGTGCAGGTCGGTGCCGCAGATACCGCAGGCCTCGACGTCGATGAGCACGTCGCCGGGGCGGCGGACGCGGGGTCGTGGCCGCTCTGTGATGGCGAGCGTCCCCTCGTCGACCAGTACCGCAGCGGGCATGCCGACCATCTCGTCCTCCTCCGCGCCCGCTCCCGGCGGGCGGTCACCTTCTTCGCATTGGTTCGGGGATCGGTGCTTCTAACCGGCCACCATGCCTGAACGGGTTGGATTGACCTGTAAGCCATGCAGCCGTACTGTGGGCCCGCCCCCCTGGGTGGGCGGGGGCGCTGGGATGGGGGGGTGTGTGGGTGCTGCGAAGTAGCGCGCTCTGCGGTGAGCGTTGCTCGGGCCGGAGGTCCCCCTCGGCCGCGACCGGGGCCGACTCCCCGACGCCACCCACGGCTCATCCGAGAGATGGGATAGCACGCCTGTCGGTCGACCGCAAGCGGTTTGTGAAGAACCACGGCCGACCGGGCGCCTTCGACGACCACATTTCTCGGTTGTAAGATGGGTGAATGGCGGAGGAGGAGGGAGTTGCGGCGCTCGCGCGCGTGCTCGGCCACGAGACCTGCGTCCGCCTGATCGACGCCCTCGGCGCCGGCGAGTCCACCGTCAGCGACCTGGCCTGCCGCCTCGGCCTCGACCAGCCCCGCGTGTCCACCCACCTGGGTCTGATGCGCGAGGCCGGGCTCGTGGACTGCCGCCCCACCGGCCGCCACCGCGTCTACGCCCTCCGCGGCCAGGCCCCCGGGCTCGCCGTGGCGACCCTCCGCACCCTCGCCGCCGGCGTGGCCGGCGGCGACCCCCGCCAGGCCGCGTCCGCGGCGCCGCCGCCCGCCGGTGACGCCCCCGTCCGCCTCGCCCGCACGTGCTACGACCACCTGGCCGGCGTGGCCGGCGTCCGCCTGCTCGACGGCCTCCTGGCGCGCGGCTGGCTCCAGCCCGCCGGGCCCGAGAGCCGCGACCTGGTCGTGTCGGCGTCCGGCGACGAGGCGCTGGGCCGGCTCGGCGTCAACCTGTCGATCGCCCGGCGCTCGCGCCGCGCGCTGGCCATCGACTGCCCGGACTGGACCGAGCGCCGCCCGCACCTGGGCGGGGCGCTCGGCGCGGCGCTGCTGGCGGCGATGCTCGACCAGGGCCACGTCCGGCTCCGGCCCGGCGAGCGAGCCGTCGACGTGGAGTCCGGCGAGCCGGACCGATTCCTGGAGGTGGCCCGTGCGTGACCTGGTGGAGACTTTTCGGAACCGCGGGCTGGTCACGCTCATGCTCGGCCACTTCACCGTGGACAGCTACGTCGGACTGCTGCCGGTCCTGTACCCGCTCCTGATCCACCGCTTCCAGCTCGACCTGGAGACGGTGGGCCTGGTCACGCTGGCGTACTCGGGGATGGCGTCCGTGTCGCAGCCGCTGTTCGGCATCCTGGCCGACCGCTACGGCACCCGGCTGACCGGCCTGACGCTGGCCTGGACCGCCGCCGTCTTCGCCGCCACCGGGTTCATGCCCACGTTCCCGGCCCTCGTCGGCGCCGCCGCGCTGGCGGGCCTCGGCTCCGGCGCCTTCCACCCGCTCGGCGCGCTGACCGTCCGCGGGCTGCTGCCCCCGCGCGGCGCCAACACGGCCATGTCGATCTACGTCACGGGCGGAACGGTCGGCGTCGCCGCCGGCCCGCTGATCGGCGTCCTCCTGTTCGGCGTCTTCGGCACGCGCGGGACGCTGCTGACGATCCTGCCCGGCATGGCGATCGCCGCGTACCTGCTGCTCGCCATGCGCCCGCGCGACGGCCGCCGCCCGGCCGCGGCCCCGGCCCCGAGCGGCTGGCGCCAGTCGCTGCCGCTGGTCCCGATCGCCGCCACCGTCGGGATGATGGCGTCGCGCAACTGCACGGTGTTCACGCTCCAGAGCTTCACGCCCATCTGGTACCACCAGCTCGGGTACGAGCCCTGGTTCTACGGGTCGCTGGTCACCACGCTCGTGCTGTCGAGCGCGCTCGGCACGGTCGGCTGCGGCACGCTCGCCGATCGCTTCGGCCGCAAGACGGTGATCAACGCCGCCGTGCTGCTCAGCATCCCGGCCGTCGCGCTGTTCGTGCTCGTGCCCGGCCCGCTCGGCTTCCTGTGGGCGGTGCTGGTCGGCTTCCTCGCCGCCTCGACCGCGCCCCTGACGCTGATGATGGCCCAGGAGCTGATGGCGGGCCGCGCCGGCCTCGCGTCGGGCCTGATCATGGGGCTGGCGTTCGTCACCGGCGCCATCGGCGTGCCCCTGACGGGCGCGGTCGCCGACCACGCCGGCCTCCAGCTCGCGCTCGGCCTCCAGGTGGCCGTGGTGGTGGCCTCCATCGGCATCGGACAGCTGCTGCCGAGCGAGGAGCGGCTCCGCGAGCTGCGGGAACGGCGCACCGCGATCGGGTCACCGGCGCTCGCCACCGGCGAATAGGGCTTCCCCTCGCCGGTCCCCGGCGGTATCGTTTGACGCCGGTGGGGGGCATGACGCCGGCGAGCTTGCTCGCGGCCCGGCGGTGTGGACGCCTGGTCCGCGAGGGAAGTGCCCGGTATCTCAGGCTCGACATAGTGGGGGCTGAGCCGCTCTTGCGAGCGGCGCTGGCCGAGGCGGAGCGCTCGGGTCGGCCGAGGGCGATCGCCACTGCCGCGCGGTCCCTGTACGACTTCCTGCGCCGCGAGGGCCGGGAGGCCGAGTCGGCTGACGCGCTCGCGCAGACGGTGGACGCGCACCGGCGCCTGGGCGGCGTGGACGGCCGCTGGACCGCCGAGTGGCGCGACGAGCTGATCGAGCTCTACGGCCGGCTCGGCCGCGCCGCCGACCTGGAGGCGCTGTGCCGGGAGCGGCTCGAGTCCGAGCTCCGCCGCCACGGCCGCCAGAGCGCGGAGGCCGCGTGGGCCCTGCTCACGCTGGCCTGGGCGCTGCGGGTCGGTCGCCGCTGGGCGGAGTCGGAGCCGTACTGCCGGGAGGCCCTCGCGATCCTGGAGGGCGCGTGCGGCTGCCAGCACCCGCGGACCGGGTGGGCCCTGACCGGCCTGGCCCTCGTCCGTGCGCACGCCGGCGACGTGCCGGGCGCGGAGGCGGCGCTGTGCCGGGCCCGGATCAACTGGGCCGGGGTCGGCCACGCCGACCGGGTGGCGGCGATCGACGAGCTCCTGCTGCGCCTCTCCCCGCACCGCGGCGACGTGCCCGGGCACGCGCACGCGCTGGCGGCCGCGGCTGCTGCGCGGCCCGCCCGCTGCGCGAACGGGGCGACCTCGTGCAGCCCGGCCCGGCTCACCGGGCCGATCTTCCCCAGCCCGCTGCTGTAGCGCGGCGCGGCCGGTTCGGCGCGTCCCCTACCCTTGACGTTCGTGCCCGATCCGTTCGGCGACGTCGCCGGCCACCAGGCCGTGCGCCGGCTCCTGGCCAGTCAGCTCGAGAGCGGCCGTCTCTCGCACGCCTACCTGTTCGTCGGCGAGCCCTCGCTGGGCAAGACGACGACGGCCCGCGCCCTGGCCGCGGCCCTGCTGCCGGAGACGCCGCTGGACCGGCACCCCGACTACTGGGAGGACGACCGCCGGGACAACCTGCGGATCGACGAGATCCGCCTGCTCCCCGACAAGCAGCCGGAGCATCACCTCCAGTCGCTGCAGGCGTTCCTGTCGCTGAAGCCGGCCGTCGGCTCGCACCGGGTGGCGCTCATCGCGAACGTGGGCCGGATGGCGGACCCGATCCAGGGGATCCTGCTCAAGACGCTCGAGGAGCCGCACCCCAACCGGATGATCGTGCTGACCACGCCCAGCGTCTCGCCGTTCGTGGTCCTGCCGACCGTCGTCTCGCGCTGCCAGCGCGTCGCCTTCCACGCGGTCCCGATGCCCGAGGTGCGCGACCTGCTGCTCAGGCGCGGGGTGCCGGCCGAGCGCGCCGAGGCGATCGCGGGGCTGGCCCGGGGCCGGCCCGGCTGGGCGGTCGCCGCGGCCGGCGACGACGAGGTGGTGCAGCGCCACGAGCGGTGGGCCCACCGCCTGGACGAGGTGTTCGGCGCGCCGGCCGACGTGGCGCTGGGCCTCGCCGCCGAGCTCGACTCGGCCAACTTCCAGTGGCGGAGCTCCGACCGGACGGTCGAGGACCCCGTGCTGTTCGCGCTCGGGAGCTGGCAGCTGCACCTGCGCCGGCGGATGCTGGACGAGCCGGCGCCGGCGATGGCGTGAGCCCCCGCCTGGCGCTCGAGTGCTTCCTGCTCGAGTGCCGGACGGCGTTGAACAACCCGAGGAGGTGAAGCGGCCGTGAGCGTGGAGACGCACACCCCCACCCGCGAGGAGGCGTGGGGGATGGTCACGGAGATGACGCAGAGCGAGACGCTGCGCCGGCACATGCGCGCCGTCGAGGCGGCGATGCGGGCGTACGCGCGCCGGTTCGGCGAGGACGAGGAGCGCTGGGGCATCCTCGGCCTGATCCACGACTGGGACTACGAGACCGGGCCGACGCTCGATCAGCACCCCATGCGCGGCATGCGGATGCTCCGGGAGCGGGGCTGGCCCGAGGAGATCATCGACGACATCGCCTCGCACGCCGAGTACCTGGACGTGCCCCGCGACACGCCGGTCCGCAAGGCGCTGTTCGCCGTGGACGAGATGAGCGGGTTCATCATCGCCTGCGCCCTGGTCAAGCCGGACCGCTCGCTGGCGGCGGTCGACGCCCGCACGGTTCGCAAGAAGATGAAGGACAAGGCGTTCGCCCGCGCGGTGCACCGCGACCAGCTCGTCGAGGGCGCCGAGGCGCTCGGCGTGCCGTTCGACGAGCACGTCGAGGTGGTGCGCGACGCGCTGGTCCCGATCGCGCCGGAGCTGGGCCTCAACCCATGAGCGAGGGCGCGGGCTCCCGCGTGCTGCTGATGCACCCGGTCCTCGACCCCGCCCCGGCCCTGCTGGAGCAGGCCGCCGTCGACGTGGTGCCGTTCCCGGACGGCCGGCCGCTGACGGAGGCGGCGATCCGCGACGCGGTCGAGCGGGGCGGCTGCCAGGGCATCCTCAGCCAGGTGATGGACCCCATCCGCGAGACGGTCCTGTCGACGCCCGGCCTGGAGATCGTGGCCAACGTGGCGGTCGGCTACGACAACATCGACGTGCCGGCCGCGACCCGCCACCACGTGATGGCCACGCACACGCCGGGCGTGCTGACCGACACCACGGCCGACTTCGCGTTCGCCCTGATGATGGCCGCCGCCCGCCGGATCGCCGAGGGCGACCGCTTCCTCCGCGCCGGCCAGTTCGGCGGCTGGGCGATCGACATGCTGCTCGGCCAGGACGTCTGGGGCGCGACGCTGGGCCTGGTCGGCGTGGGCCGGATCGGCGGGGCCGTGGCGAGGCGGGCGCGGGCGTTCGACATGCGGATCCTCTACACCGACGCGGTGGCGCTGCCCCCCGACGCGGAGCGCGAGCTGGGCGCCACCCGCGTCGAGCTGGACGAGCTGCTGCGCGAGGCGGACTTCGTCAGCCTCCACGTGCCGCTGACGCCCGGGACGCGCCACCTGATCGGGGCCGCCCAGCTCGACCGGATGAAGCCGAGCGCCGTCCTGGTCAACACGTCCCGCGGGCCGGTGGTGGACGAGGCCGCGCTGGCCGCGGCGCTGCGCGAGCGGCGCATCTTCGCCGCCGGCCTGGACGTGTTCGAGCGCGAGCCCGAGGTCCATCCGGCCCTCCTCGACCTGGACAACGTCGTGCTGGCGCCGCACATCGCCAGCGGCTCGGTGCGGACGCGGTCGGAGATGTGCGCGCTGGCCGTGCGCAACCTGCTCGCCGGCCTGCGCGGCGAGCGGCCGCCCAACCTGCTGAACCCGGAAGTCCTGCCCGCATGATCCGGCTCCTCGCGGTGGACCTCGACGGCACGCTCGTCAGCGTGGACCTGCAGCTCGACCCGCGCGACGTCGAGGCGGCGCGGCGGGCGGAGGCCGCGGGCATCCGCGTGGTCGCGTGCACCGGGCGCCCGTTCCCCGGCGCGCTGCCCTGGGTGCGCAGGCTGGGCCTGACGTCGCCCATCGTCTGCTACCAGGGCGCCCAGGTCCGGGCCCTGGACGGCTCCACCATGCTCGACCACGGCGTGCCCCACGACGTGGCGATGGAGGTGATCCGCTTCTGCCAGGAGCGCGACCTGCACGTGCAGGCGTACCGGGACGACGAGCTGATCGTCGAGCGCGACCGGCCCGAGGCGCAGGAGTACGCCCACCACTCCGGCATGACGGTGCACGTGGTGGGCGACCTGGACGCGGCGATGGGCCCGACCACGCCCAAGCTCGTGATCGTCGCCGCCCCGGAGGTGGCCGAGCGCTGGCTGCCCGAGATCCGCGCCCGGTGGGCCGGCCGGCTGTACGCGGCCACGTCGCTGCCCGAGTACATCGAGATCACGAACCCGAACGCCGACAAGCGCCAGGCCCTGGAGTGGCTGTGCGGGCGGTTCGGCATCGCCCGCGAGGAGACGGCGGCCGTCGGCGACGGCCGCAACGACCAGCCGATGATCGAGTGGGCGTGCGCGGGATACGCGGTGGAGGGCGCTCCGCCGGAGGTACTCGCGGCCGCGAACGGCCGCACCGTGGGCAGGCCCGGGACCGGCGGGTTCGCCCGGCTCGTGGAGGCATTGACCGGATAGATGACTACCTTGCTGCTCGTTCACGCCCACCCCGACGACGAGTGCGTCGCCACCGGCGGCGTCATGGCCCGAGCGCACGACCGCGGCCACCGCGTCGTGCTCGTCACCGCGACGCGGGGCGAGGAGGGCGAGATCCACAACATGGACGAGGCGACCGTCCGGCCCCGGCTGGGCGAGGTCCGCACGGAGGAGCTCCGCCGCTCGGGCGAGATCCTCGGGGTGGACCGGCAGGCGTTCCTCGACTACCGCGACTCGGGCATGGCCGGCACGCCCAGCAACGACGACCCGCGCTCGTTCCACTCCGCCCACCTGGGGGAGGCGGCGGAGCGGCTGGCCGTCATCATGCGCGAGGAGCGGCCCGACGTCGTCGTGACGTACACGCCCGACGGCACGTACGGCCATCCCGATCACATCAAGGCGCACCACACGACGATCGCCGCGCTCGACCTCCTGGAGGAGGAGGGCTGGCGGCCGGCCAAGGCGTACCTGCACGCGGTGCCGCGCAGCTTCGTGGAGCAGATCCGGGAGCGGATGCGCGAGATGGGCCGGGAGGAGGACGCCAACGGGTTCCGGATCCCTGGCATCCCGGACGAGGAGATCACGACGATCGTGGACGTCCGCGACCTGGTCGATCGCAAGCGGTCCGCGTTCGGCACGGAGCGGTTCGTGCTGGCCCGGGGAACGCTGGGCGAGCCCCACCCGGAGCACGACCTGTTCGTAGGAGTCGAGTAGGCCGGATGGGGGTCGCTGAGGCAGCCAGCTAGCTGGGCTGAGCGACCCCCGTCACGGTCATCCGCCCGTCCGTGACGTTCACGCGGAGCTGGTCGAACCCCGTGACCGGCTGCCCCAGCTCCAGCGGCTGCCGGAGCTGCTGCGTCAGCTGGTCGCTGATCGGGCCGGGCAGCGAGCCCACCTGCGTGCTCTTCACGTCGAGCGCGACCCGGTTGTCGCTGACCACCGGCACGCCCTCCAGGCTGACCGGCAGCGTCTGACCCGCCACCTGGGCGTTGGCGCGGCCCTGGACCGTGCCCTGGCCGGTGGCGTGGAGGCTGATGTCGCTGACCGGCAGGCCCCGCGCCTGCGCCGCGTCGTTCGCCAGCGAGCTGAGCTCGGCGTCGTTGAACGTCTCGGCGACCTGCACCGGCCGCCCGCTCTGCGTGGCCCGGGCCTGCGCATTCGCGAACGCCTCCACCTTCTGCTGGGCGCTGGCGTTGGTCGCCTGCGACGTCGTCACCGCCGGCACCGACGACGTCTGGTGCGTGAAGCCCCACGCCAGGTATCCGCCGATGGCCACGACGACCAGCAGCACGACCAGTCCCAGCCCACCCCGTCCAGCCTGCCTGTTCCGGCCCCTCACGATGACGGTCTACCATACGCGACCCGGGCACAATGGGGTGCCATGAGCAGATCCGACGACCTGGCCGCCGCGTTCGAGCGGACCAACGCCCATCTGATCGAGTACGTCCGTGGTCTGGACGAGCGGCAGTGGCTGACGCCCGGCGTCAACAGTCCCATCTTCCAGCTCGGCGACGAGGACGAGCACCGGCCGGTCGGCACGATCGCCCACCACGTGGCGAGCGCCTACCAGCGCAGCGCCCAGGCCATCCGGATGGCGGTGACCGGAGAGTCGATCCCGCCGCCCTCGCCCGGCTCGGCGGCCCGGCACGCCGGCGAGCACGCGACACCCGACCAGGCGGAGACGATCGGGCTGCTCGAGACGGGCGGCGCCGAGGTGGCCGGGGTCATCCGTGGCCTCAGCGACGAGCAGCTCGACCGCGAGGCGACCACGTTCCTGGGCACGACGTCCGTGGCGACGTTCATCGAGCGGGCCGTGAACTTCCACCCGCACTGGCACCTGACCAGCATCCAGGCCACGTTCGAGCCGGCGGCTTCGGCGACCTGACCGGGCGAGCGGTCACACGGCGACCCGCCGCGGGGCTCATCGAGACGGTGGACGAGTGACGTTCCTGGACCAGCTGCACGGCCCGGCGTTCCTGGGCGCCCTCTGCCTGGTCATCTTCGTGGAGGAATGCGGCGTGCCGTTGCCGTTCGCGCCGGGCGACCTGCTCCTGGTCGCGTGCGGGGTGGCGATCCGCCGCCGCGGGCTCGAGCCGCTCCTCGCGGTGCCGGCGGTCTTCCTGACCACCATCGGCGGCGCGATGGCGGGTCGCGAGGTCTTCGACGTGGCCGGCGCCCGGCTGCTGCGATGGCTGACTGGCGCGACGCGCCTGGGCGGCGGCGTCGACCGGGCGGCCCGCCTCCTCCGCCGGGGCGGCTGGCCGGCCGTGTTCCTGGCCCGGATCACCCCGGGGCTGCGGATCACCACCACCGAGGTGGCCGGGCTGCTGCGCCTGCCCCGAGGCACGTTCCTCGGCGGACTGGTACCCGGCGCCGCGCTGTACGTCGCCGTATTCGTGACGGCCGGCTGGCTGTTCGGGCGCGAGGCGATCGGCGTGCTCCTGCACCTGGTGGACCGGGTGGGCCTGGGCGCCACCGTGCTCCTGCTCCTGGTGCTGTGGGTCGCCGGCCTGTGGTTGGGCGGGCGCCTGCTGCGACGGGGTGAGGGCGGCGCGGTGCAGCCCGCGGGGCCGCGTCGGTAGGCTCGTAGGTGATGGAAGTCAAGCGCATCACCCCCAGGGGCTACTGCCACGGGGTGGTGGACGCGTTCCGCATCGCGAAGCGCGTTCGAGAATCCACGAACGGACCCGTGCACATGCTGGGCCAGCTCGTCCACAACACCCACGTCACCGACGATCTCCAGAACCAGGGGATCCTCCTGGTGGACCCGCCCAACCGGCTCGCCGGCCTGGAGCGGATCGAGAGCGGCACGGTGATCTTCACGGCCCACGGGGTGTCCCCCCAGGTGAAGCAGCGGGCGGCCGAGCGCGGCCTGGTGGCGGTGGACGCCACCTGCTCGGACGTGGTCCGGACCCACGACCTGGTCAAGGACCTGGCGGCGCGCGGCTACGACGTCGTCTACATCGGGCGCAAGGGGCACCCGGAGCCCGAGGGCGTGATGGGCGAGGCGCCCGGCCGGGTCCACCTGGTGCAGGACGTGGCCGACGTCGAGGCGCTCGACCTGCCCGGCGACCGGGTGGCGGTCACGTGCCAGACCACGCTGTCCATGTGGGACACGGAGGAGCTGATCGAGGCTGTGCGGCGCCGCTATCCCGCGGCCGAGGTGCACAACGAGATCTGCCGGGCGACCCAGGAGCGGCAGGAAGCGGCCGTCGAGGCGGCGCGCGAGGTGGACCTGGTGATCGTGGTCGGGAGCCCGCGGTCGTCCAACTCCTGCCGGCTGGTCGAGGTGGTCCGGAAGCTCGCGGGCAAGCCCGCGTACCTGGTGGACAGCGTCGAGGACATCGACCGCAGCTGGTTGGCGGACGTGCGGCGGGTCGGCGTGACCAGCGGGGCCTCGACTCCGACGCAGCTCACGCGCCGGGTGGTCGAGTACCTGGAGGCGTTGGAGCCGGTCTCAGCTGCCGCGCAGCCTGCGCAGGACGCCGGCCAGGCCTCCTGAGCCGTCGGTCGCCGGCGCCTCGTCCGGAGCCGGAACCGCCGCTGACTCGCTCGGCGACTCGGGCCTGGGGTGCGCCTGTCCCGGCGGCCGGAACGGCGACGGGATCGGCGGTGGCTGCTCCGGGGCCGGGGCCACGGGCTCGGTCGTGACGACGGCCTGCTCGGGCGGCCGCTCGTCGGCCGGCGCCGGGGCGGGCTCCGCGGCGCGCGCCCGCCGGCGCCGCCGGGGCTTGGGCGCCGCCTCGGCCTCGCCGTCCGCCTGCGGGTCCGGCGGCGCGGGCTGCTCGGTGTCGGGCGCGGGCGTCGAGCGGCGGCGCCGGGAGCGCGCCGGGCGCGCCTCCGCCGCCGGGGCGGGCTCCGGCTCCGGCGCTGGCGCCAGCTCGGGAGTGGGAGCGGGTTCG
>VBJR01000221.1 GCA_005880175.1 Chloroflexota bacterium | reverse complement strand
GTCGCCAACCTCCTCGAAGACGTCGATTTGGACTGGAGGGTCCGCCATGTACAACGGCCGGGACGGCTGCCCGGCTACCTTTTCAACAGCTTCCTAGATGGGGAGCGGGACGCGGCGCGGGCATTCGCGCCCAGATGTCCGATCACCTCTGGCGAGACCTGCTGGCTCACGGCACTCGGCACACATACGAGGCGCGGGAGGTCCTGGTGCATCAGGGCGATGCCGGCCATCAGGTGGCCGTCATTCAAGAGGGTCGCGTCAAGATCACGCGCGCGGAGGTGAACGGGGTCGAAGCGCTGTTGGCAGTCAGAGGAGCGGGAGAGCTCGTCGGCGAGACCGCCGTGATCGAAGGTGAGGACAGTCCGGTGACCGTCACCGCTCTGCGGCCGTGCCAGGCGTCGCTGTTCACCCCGTCGCAGTTCGCCGCCCTGCTGGGCGGCAGCGAACTGGCGCTACCGGTGCTGCGCTACGCCGTCTCACGGCGGGCCGAGGCGGACGAGATCCGCGCCGAGCTCAGCCTGCTGCCCGTGTCTCTGCGGCTGGTCAGGATGCTGCTCCGCTTCATCGATGCGGCTGGCGCGCCCGTGCGGGCCGGTGCGCACGTCGATCTCGAGATGACGCAGGAGGATCTGGCGCGCGCCATCGGCGCCTCGCGCAGCCAGGTGGCAGCGACCCTGGCCGGACTGCGAAGGCGGGGAGTCCTCAGCACCGGCCGGCGACGCCTGATCGTGCGCGACCACACCGTTCTCCAGGCGATCGGCGCGGGCCGGTTCGCGGTCCGATGAACGTCCGATTCCGGACGGAACGTCTCTGTCCCCCTGGCTACCGTACCCGCCATGAAGGCGAGCTGGTCCATGGCCCCCGTCGAATGACCGAAAGGAGTGCAGGCATGCAGGCAGCCGACGCCATCGTCATCACGCTGCCGGGAGTGCCTGACACGACGCTCTTCGAGCTGGAGGCGAACCTCGGTCAGGTGAACGGGATCGCGGCCGCGTTCGCCAAGGACGACCGTGGCCTGGACGCGACCGATCCCGAGATGTTCCTGCGGGTGGCGCCGGACGGGCCGGGTGAGCGGCCGCGGCTCCTGGCCGCTCTCAGCAATACGATCGACCTCCTCCAGAGCAGAGGCATCAGCGGCGCCATCATCAAGCTGCCGGATGGCATCGTCATCGCACTCACGGGGTCGGGCGCGAATGGCAGTCGAGATGCTCGTCCGTCCGATGATCCCGAGCGGATCGACTTCCGGCTGGGCTTCGCGGTGGATGTCGCCGCGTACACCGCGCGGCCCATGCCGGGGCAGCGAGAGGTGCAGCAGCGCCTGGCCACCCTGGTACGCGAGGTCGTCGCGGACGTCGAGGCCGGTCCTCATGGCACCGACAGTCAAGAGTCGGGGGACGGAATCATCGTGTTCTTCCCCGCCGGCATACAGTTCCAACGGGTGCTGCCCCGGCTCTTCCGGGCGACGGCGCAGTGCCTCGACACGGACAACAGCCGCCACACGGACCGGCTCCGTCTCCGCATGTCCATGACCATCGGGCCCGTCGGCAAGGGAGCCATGGGATACGCGGGGAGCACGGTCGTCGAGCTGAGCCGGCTCGTCGACAGCGACACGCTCCGCCAGGTGCTGGACGACGATCCCCGCGCCGGTCTCGTGGTGCTGGTGTCCGACGTCCTCTACCGACACGTTGTCGGAGCTGGCCATCCGGGGCTGGCTGCATCGGAGTTCCAGCGCCTGGAGGTCGCAGTCAAGAGGTCGCAGGCGGTGGCCTGGCTCTGGACAGTCTGACGGAACAGCCACGAGGTGCATGACGCCTTGGCAATGCGGAGGGATGCGCGATGACCGAAACTGCAGAGAACGCCGGCCAGACGGGCGCACCAGACGATGGACTCGTCGGCATCCGACGGCTTCTCGGACTCGGGTTGATGCGCGCCTCGGGTGCGTTGCGACCGGTGATCCGACGCGGAGACCCCATCTGGGCGCGAGCCCGTCTGGAGAAGGCGGCGATCGAAGAGCGGTATTACTTCCGGCAGGAGATCTCGCTGAACCCATCCCACAGCGTTCGGCGGGATCCGATCGGACACGTCGAGTTCGTCCTGCCCCTGGACGGAGAGAAGTACTTCACGCGTCAGGCATACGGCGATGCGAGTCGTGCGTACGGCCAGGGCGCCGACCGCGATGTGGAGGCCATCGTCGGCTTCCTCGGGCTCACCGGCCACGAGAAGACAGATCTCAGCAGCATGCTGGAGCTGGATGAACGCCACGCGTTCCCCATTCGGGCAGCGCTTCCGCAGGCGACCGACGCGCAGCAGGCCGATCCGCTGCTCGCGGACCGCAGCCAATGCGTGATCTCTCGTGCGTACCGGCCGGCGCAGTCCGTGCAGGTCGATGCGTTTATCGAAATCGACATCGAGGATCCCGACACCTCCGAGATACCGCTGCGACCGGCGAACGCGAACGACCGAACGGCGATCATGCGACAGATCGACTTCAAGCCGGGCCTGTCGCTCACCATGACCGTGCAGCTGGTCGTCCCCACCGGGCTGATGGACGACGCCGTCCCCAAGGTCACGGGCGTCTTCGTCGGATGGCCCACCCGCACCTCGCTGCAGTCTCTGCAGCTCGAGATCGCCGGAGCGCCGCATGCCTTTCGGTACAACCCGGAGCGCGCGGGCGGTGGCGGACTCGAGTGGCAGGACGTTCCCATGACGGCCGAGCAGATCTCGAAGTCCGACGGTGGCGATCGCGTGTTTCGGAGCCCGCGGATGGTCCTGTCGATCCCCAGGCCGGGCGAGCTCTACCGCCAGGAGAGGCTCAGCGGGGAAGTCGAGGTGACCGTGGACCGGCTGCTCTCGGGCACGAGCGCCCGGCTCTTCGACTCGAGAGGCATGGCCGGACGCTGTCGCCCTCCCAGCAGATGCACTTTGACGAGGTGATCCCCGAAGAGATGCGCCTCGACGACATCATGACGGTCCTGCGGATTCGCGGCTTCGAAGTGGAAGACTTGCGGCTGCCGGGCACGACGGCGCCCGAGGCCGACTCGATGCGCCGGTGGCTCGGGGCGCGCCGGGCCCACGGTCCGTACTCGATGTCCATCCTGCTGTACGTGGAGGGGACCCGTTACCAGACCCGTCGAGAACGGCAGGTCCATGGTGGCATGAAGTACGAGACCTCGGTGGACAGCGGCGAGCTGCGAATCTATGCCATCGGCTGGCTGCCTCGGGACAGCGAGCCGGTCGTCCGCGAGATGAACGCGCTGCGGCAGGACCTGCACGAGCGGTTCGACCGCCTGCCGGCCCGGCGCTGAAGGAAGGAGAGCTATCCCATGACTGTCTCGTTGCAGCAGCGGGCACCAAGGGTCCGCTGCTACAAGTGCGGCTCGTCGGCCGTTCGCGCGCTCTGCCACCACTGCCGGCGGCCTCTGTGCGCGGATCACGAGGTGATACCTCCCCGGTGGGCGGTGCGGCTGTTCGGCGGCGAAGCCGACGGGCCCGGCTTGGAGAAGGCTGCCGGCCGCCACTGCGATGAGTGCGCCCACCTCCCGTTGGGAGGCTGGCCCGACGTTCGGATCGCCGCCGCCGCGCTGGGAGCGATCTGCCTGATCGCCCTGCTGATCGGCGGCGCCAGCGGTCTGGTCATCGTGGTCTGCGGAGCGGTTGCCGCCGGCGTCACCGCGTACGTTCTTCTCCGCCAGCGCCTCGTTGAGGCGCGGGCCGGGCTTCCGGTACCGCTCCACCCCAAGGTGGCCGACCTGCACCTGATCGAGCGGCTCCGGGTCCGCATCGCACTCGAGCCAGGGGGCCGGTACACGGTCCAGTCCGACCCAGTGGATGGTTGGGTCGTGGCGTCCCTCACGTTCGGAGCCCACGATCGGGACCGCGTCGCCGGCCGCAGGCGCAGGAGCGGACTGGGGCCGGACGACGAGGTTCCCTACGCCGCCGGTTCCTTCGTCCTGCAGGGGCAGGCCGGCATCGTCGGCCCGGAGGACGGCGCGGTGCTGCCGATCGGCGGCGACGCTCGGGAGGTCGCCACGTTCGCCGCCAAGGACGCGCCGGCGTCGAGCACGCTGGAGTTCACGCGGTCGTACCGCCTGTCGCCCGAACCCGACGGCCTTGCGTCCCTCTGGATCACCCCATCGATCGTCCCCGACGCAGAACGGCATGTGCTCGTAGTCGACATCCAGTGGCCCGAGGTCGGGCGGGACCGCCACAATCCGCTCGGCCTCGACACGATCGACGTCCTCCGGATCAACTGCCCGGTCACCTGGGGGAATGTCGAAGGGCACAACCACGAGATGGTCCGGGTAGCCGTCGGGGGCGTGGCGGAAGCCGGCCAGGAGATCCGGACGCTGGAGTGGGAGCATCTGACGCTCAGTGACGAGGAGCGCGAGAAGCGCTGCCTGACGATGCTGATCCAGTTCGAGCACCAGGTCGAAGCAAACGACAACCTGTCCGGACACCTCGAGGCGACCCTGGACGGATCCCTCTCGGGGGCGGACGGGATACGGGCGTACAACGCGCTGGGCGAGTACCGTAACGTCCCCGACCCCATCCGTGTCAAGACACGGGTCGAGGCGGACTTCAGCCTGAGCCTGGCCAGCATCCGCTACCAGGCGGTCCGGGTCTATCCCGATCGTGCTGGAACTGACGGCGAGCGCGATACCCCCGCCGGCGAGTACGGGATAGTCCCGGACCACAGGACGGTCATCGCCCTGACCAACGCGCTCGCCGGGGCCGGCTACTACGTCAAGCGCGTGCTGGACAACCCGCCGCGCAGCGGCGGACGGGCCGACGTCGTGCAGCGGTACTGGGACATCGCCGGTCGCCACTACCAGGGCGTGTACCCGATCGACTGGCACCTCATCCTGACCGGCGAGGAGAGGCACACGGGCGACGTCCGGCCCGAGGCAGGGAGCACGAACGTGAGGATCGAGGTCCGCGGCCCCTTCACCGACGACTGCATGTTCGAGGGCGTGAAGGAGGCATGGAGGAACCTGCACGATGTGACGGATCTCACCCTGAAACGCCAGGCGACATCCGGCGGTCGGACGGATGAGAGCGGGTGGCCGGCATGACGTGGGAGTGCGCGGAGTGCCATGCCCCTGAAGCCCAGCGGAACCGGCTCGATGCGGTGTGCCACCACTGCGGCAAGCTCCTGTGCCGTCAGGACAGGAGGCTGATTGCCGACGCCGCGTTCGATCCCGCCGGCGGCCAGGCCAACCAGACGGCCGTGCACTGCCGGGCGTGCCTGCGCCGGCATCACACGCCGATCGACATCCCGCTCGGACTGCCAGACCAATGATCGACGTGACGATCGCACCGGACCGGATACCGTCCGGGACGCCCACCGAACTCGATGTTCGCCTGACGAACCGCGGGCCGGGTGCGTCCACGAACGTTGTCTTCACCCTGCGGCTGCCAGCCGGCCTCGGGCTGCTGGAAGGCAAGGACCGGATCGAGAGGAGCGTGATCATGCCCGGTGATTCGTTCGTCGCGCGCATCCGGGTTCGCGCCCGCGACGCCGGGCGCTACGAACTGACCAGCCGCAGCTTCTCTTATCGGGATCATCGGGGCCTGCCCCAACACGTGACCGGCTTCGCCGCCGTCATTGACGCCACGCCGATGCGGGCGAACGAGACCAGGCCGCGGCTCACTGTCGAGGTACTGAACAGCGACTTCCCCCTCGCGCAGTGGGACGTCCTGCACGGGCGCGTCACCAACGACGGCGATGCCGACATCTCCCACCTGGAAGTCACCATCTCCGGGCCGGCGATCACCGCTGAACGCAATCGCCGCTTTCGGATGGCTCGGCTGCCGGCCGGGACCACTGCGGATGCGTCGTTCCACATCTGCGCCCGAGAGGCGGGCGAGGCCGTGCCGGTCCATCTGGACATGGCGTACCGAGGGCCGGACGGACCACACCGGATCGAGACGACGCACACACTGAGGGTGGGTGGTGACCACGTATCGGAGCGGGAGCCGACGAGGATCCTGTTCCTCGGAGCGAATCCCCCAGATACGACGCGGCTCCGGATAGACAAGGAGTTCCGCGAGATCCAGCACGAGATCCGGCTCGGCAAGGAGCGTGACCGGTTCCGGATCGAGACAAGCCTGGCGGTGCGACCGCGTGACATCAGCCTGGCGCTGCTGGACGTGGAGCCGCACTTCGTGCACTTCGCCGGGCATGGCGGCGGGGGCGAGGAGAGCTTCGCCAGCGAGGACGACAGCGGGAAGGCGTTCGTCATTCCGGTCGCTGGTCTGGTGGCGCTGTTCGAGGTGGCGGGAGCGAGCATGCGGTGCGTCGTGGTCAACGCCTGCAGCACCGAGCGTCTGGCGCGCGACCTGTCGTCGGCGCTCCCTCACGCCTACGTGATCGGGATGCGGCAGCCCGTGGGTGACCGGGCAGCGATCCAATTCAGCATCGGCTTCTACCAGGCGGTGGCGGCGGGGAGGCCCATCGATGACGCCTTCCGGCTCGGACAGGCCCAGATGAGGATGATGCAGGAGGGTCCCAGGCCCGATTTCCAGGCACCGCTGCTGCTCGGCGGTGGCAGTTGATCTGGAATCGCTCCTCAGGCGGCGAGTCGGACTTGTTGAGCTTCCAGCGTGGTCGTACAGATCCTAACCGCATGGTGCCGTCCGGCACGTGCGCTACCGCGCTGACGCATGCTGGCGCCCACTTCTGCGCCTGCGTTCTGGCAGGCGCAAAATACGGATCGAGGTCCTTCGACCTCCATGCAATCTTCCACGAGTAGTTGTCGCGTCTGCAGGAGGCAGGCGAGCGAAGAACGCGTCCACGCTGGACGCAGGCCCGAACCAGCTGGCCGGGCCAGCTTCAGCGCGGGCCGGCGGCCAGAGCTCCCGGACGCTCCGGACGTACCGGTGGCCGGCTTACATGCCGAAGCTCCCCAAGCAGCTCCCGGCAGTGCTCAGCGGGACGAGATCCGCCGCCTGGAGGACAGCCGCGCGGCCCAGACCGAGCACGATCAGCTGGTGCTGACGACGCTGGCCAACACCGGGCTCCGCCTCAGCGAGTTTGCTTGGCCTCCAGATCCAGGACATGGAGTATGACAACGGGGGCCTGGCGCCTGCGGTAGCGAGGAAGGGGAGCAAGGAGCGGCGGGTGACCGTCTTCCGCCGCTACGCCGAGCGTGCCCGCCCACGCGACGTGAAAGAGTTACTGCCAGGATCGGTGCACGTATCATTCGGCCGAGTTCGTAGCTGTGGCGGTCGACACCACCTGCGGAAGTGAGCGAGTCAGTTGGGGCTGGAGACGCTCAGACCCTGGGCGATCGCGGCCTGCCGCATACGATCGTCGTACGTGATGAGCTCATCCAGGTCGGCATCCAGCAGCTTCGCCGCCGCGATATGGATGGCATCGAGCGAGCGGACCTCCGGCGGCAGTATGGTCGATGCGAGACTTACGGTGGCGCCCGCGATTTCCAGTCGGCTCACCCGTCGAAGCCGTTGCTGCGCAATGGCCACGTCGGTTGCTGACCGTCGCAGCGCAGCGCGCACGGCCTCGATATGCAGCACGACCGAGCTGATGAGCGGCCGTTCGCGCAGATGGGCACGCAGAGCGTCGGACTCCTGCTCACGCCAGCACAACTTGACGAACGCGGAGGTGTCGATGTACACCCACCGCCGGCTAGTAACGCTCATCCGCCCTCATCTCGATGACGATCTCCGACATGGGCTTCTCCCCAGGTCGGGCCGGTTCCGGATCGGGCCACTCGGTGACCTGATCAGCCGCGAGAACCAGCGTTCCATCGGCAGCCAGGCGCTCGGTCGCGCTCATGGGCCGGATCGGCGTCATCCGGACGATTGGACGGCCATTGTCGGTCACCTCGATCTGCTCCCCTTCCTGCACTCGGCGGAGGATGGCGCTCAGGGTGTCCTTGAGTTCGCGTATCCCGACTTGATGGAGCATCAGCCAATTGTACCCTCGCTGCGGCCACACGGATCGGTCGTCGCGACCTCCGCGATCACCGGTGCTTGCGCGGGCAGTCGAGAGCACCAGCGCAGCGGCGCCCACGTTCCCGGTAGTAGTCACCGAGCGCGGGCCCGCTCCCGCCGGCTCGCGGCGCCGGGGTCCCCCTCGCTGAGCTCGCTGTTCGAGTGCTGCACCCGCTCGTTGGCCGCCACAGAACTGGATGGTCTGGGCCAAGCTGGAGCTACCATCGGCTGCGGACGCAGCGGTAACCAGTCAGGGCCCGCCCGACCAACCGCCATTCCGTGACCCGGTTCGTACGTCCGGCTTCGACGCGGGCCCTCCAGCCCGAAGTCGAACAGGGAGCTGATGGGGCCGAACAGCCACGCCGTCGTCGAACGCCCACGCGCGCAGTCGTGTCGTGGCCAGACCCGGGGCCGGCCGCCGGGCCGGCCCCGCCGGCGTCACCTCTGCACGTCCACGACCAGCCGGTCGGGGCCGGTCAACGTCGTCACGCGCACGTAGCCAGGTCCGTCGATCCCCAGGGCCCAGGACACCACGCCCTCGAAGTCGCCGACCATCCGGGCCTCCCGGATCGCGGGCAGCCCGACGTGGACGTCGGTGGCTCCGGCGAAGGAGTCGTGGTTGGAGGCGCCGCGGAGGACGATCAGGACGCCCCTGGCGCCGTCCAGGGTGACCGTCTCACCCTTCGGGTCCAGCGCGAACCGCGGCGCCGTCTGCGTGCGGACCTCGTACTGCTGCAGCGGGCTCGATCCCAGGTCGATCACGAAGCGGTCATAGCCGCTCTGGGAGGCCGCGCGGACGGACGCCACGCTGGTGAGCCGTCCGCTGATCGCCGCCCCGCCGGCGAACAGGCCGGTTCCGAAGCCGGCCAGGGGGACGGGGACGGCGCTGGCCGTCGGCCGCGGCGTCGCGGTGGACGGTGCGCCCGCGGTGGGCGCGGTGGTCACGGTCGGCGTCGCCGCGGGCGAGTGCCGGGACCCGATGTACTGGCCCACCAGCACCGAGGCCACGATCAGCGCGACGGCCAGGACTGTGGCGCCGGCCGCCAGGAGCGGCGTGCGCGGCCGGAGGCGATGCGGCCCTCCGGCGGTTGCGGAGCCCGGATGGGTTGCCATCTTCGCTGCCTCCCGCAGAGATCAGGCCCGCGAGACGTTGATCTCGCGGGTGTTGCCGGTGACCAGGTAGACCACGCGCTCGCAGATGTTCGTCGCCCGGTCCGCGATGCGCTCCAGGTCGTGGGCCAGCCAGATGAGGTGCGTGGCCCGGTTCACGCTCGACCGCTGCCGGAGCATGGAGGCGATCAGGTCGCCGTACACGTCCTTCACCAGCGCGTCCACCTCGTCGTCCCGCTCGGCGACGCGCCGGGCCGCCTCGGGGTCGCGCGCGAAGAAGGCGGCCAGGGAGCCCTCGAGCATGGACGTGGCGAGCTCGGCCATCCCGGGCAGGCCGGGGGGCAGCTCGAGCACCGGCTCGCCGAGCTGGAGGACGATGCCGGCGATGCCGGCGGCGTGGTCCGCGATCCGCTCCAGGTCCACGATGACGTTCAGGACGGCGACCAGCAGGCGGAGATCGCGCGCGACCGGCTCCTGCGTGGCGATGATGCCGACGGCCTCCTCCTCGATGGCGTACCGCTTCGCGTTGATCGCGGCGTCGTGGCGGACGACGCGCTCGGCGAGGGCTCCGTCCTGGGTGCGAACCGCCGTCATCGCCTGGCCGATGGCATCGACGACCGTCTGGCCCAGTTCCCGTGTGCTCCGCTCGGCGTGGTCGAGCTCGGACGCGAACCCGGTGCGTGTCATCTCGCCGTCCCTCCCGCGGTCGCCCTCGGCGCGAGAGCCGCCGTGGCGGCATCCGCCAGCGCCGCCGCCCACGCCGCCGCGCGTTCCAGCTCTCCCGGCTCCAGCGCGGGTCCCTTCATCGTCACGATGAAGCTGCCCTCGGGCACGATCACGCTCGCGCCGAGCCGGCGCAGCCGCGTGGCGATGGCGGCGGCCGCCGAGCCTGACAGCCACCTCGGCCAGTCCACGCGGGTGTCGAACGCGGCCGCCGCCACGCCCCGCAGCCCGTTCGCGCCGGCCGCGTCCAGGTACTCCCGGACCGCCGGCGTCATCGTGTGACCCTCGGTCGGGCCGCCGACGACCAGCAGGTCGCCGGGATGCGGCACGGCGGCCGCCGCGTCCTCGGCGGGCAGCAGCCGCACCCCGCCTCTCTGGCGCAGCACGCCGGCGATCGCCGCCGCGACCTTCTGCGTGTTGCCGGTGCGGGATCCGTAGACCACGATGCTGTTCATTCGAGTCGCCTCCTTGGTTCGACTCGATGCTGCTCGCCGCGGAAGCCGGCCCCCAGTGCCGTCCGGTCCATCGAGTGCGTGGCCACCGGCCCGCTGGCGTTCGGCCCCGCCGGATGGACCGCCCCCAGCTGAGGGACTCGCTCACCCGCTCGACACGACCAGGTTGTCCTCGTCGCGGCCGGTCAGCGCCGCCAGCACGTCGGCGCGGAGCACGCCGGCGTCCCCGGGGTGCCCGCTCCGACGATCAGGATCCTCATGCCGCGTCACTCCCGGAAGCGCCCGCAGCTGGGCGAGCGCCGGGGCGGCGGCGGATCCCTCCGGCCTGCCGACACCGAGCAGGATCCATTTCGATGCCCCGGTGCTCCCGACTCATGGGTACTCCCCTCGCGGCCCTCTGTCGCTTCCCGGCATGGCGATCAGCACGGGCACCTCGGTGGACCGGACCACGCCGTGGGACACGCTGCCGTGCAGCAGCGCCGCCAGCGCGGGCAGGCGCCGCGAACCCATCACGATGAGATCGGCGCCATAGCCCAGCGCGGTCCTCGTGATCTCCCGGGCGGTCCCGGTCATGGACGTGCGGACGCGCCCCCGCGCCCGCACGCCGCAGCGGCGCAGCCCGGCGACCGTTCGCTCCACCAGCCGCTCCGACAGGGCGAGCTGGAGGTCGCCGTCGCGTGGCGCCAGCAGGTGCAGGACCAGGACCTGCCCGTCCCGCTCGGCCACGGCGGCCGTGGTTCGGACCAGGTCGTCCATGTCCTCGTCGCCCGCCACGGCGAGCAGGACGCGCCGGCGCCTGCCGGTTGCCCGGCGGCCGGCCCGAACGAGCAGGACCGGGCACGAGACGCGCTCCAGCACCTGCTGGCCCACGCTGCCCAGCAGCAGGCCGCCCATGTCGGAGCGCCCTCGCGAACCCAGGACAACCAGGTCGGATCCGTGCTCGGCCGCGGCGGCCGCGATCTCCGCGGCGACACCCCCGCGCTGCGCCACGCGCAGCTCGGGCCGGGCGTTCACCGCCAGCGCGATCAGGCCGCCCGCGGTGTCGCCGACCAGCCGCTCTCCCTCCTCGGGCGACCCGTGGTCCGCCACGTGGAGGACCACCACCTCCGTCCCGCCGCCGACGGCCAGGCCGGCCACGGCCAGCAACGCGGCTCGCGACGCCGCCGACCGGTCGGTCGCGAACAGCACCTTGCGCAGCCTCCTGCCGTCTGTACGCATCGTCTCCATGGAGTCGAGCGTGTGTCCGCGGGTGGGCCGGTACCAGGGTCGAACGGCGCGCCGGGACAGGAGCGTCCGACCAGGATCGGCCCAGGGTCGACGCGGCACGATCGGCCGGGACGAACGCCTCCGAGCAGCTCCTCGATGCGATGCCGGACGCCGTCGTGGTCGTCGACATGGCGGGCCGAATCGCTCTCCGGGTCCTCCCATGAGGAGGTGGTCGAGGAGCTCGTCGCCGAGTCGCCGCATGGGCGGCACGTCGCCCACCGCGCCGCCTACCAGCGCGCGCCGGTCGTCCGCTCGATGGGCACGCACCTCGACATCCGGTTCCGGCGCCGCGACGTCAGGGAGTTTCCGGCCGACATAGCGCAAGCGGGCCGCGGAGCTGAGGCGGCGACGCTCGGGTCGGCGTCCGCCGCCTCGGCCTCGTTCAGATCGCCCTGGCGGCCTGGCCAACGAGGTAGGGCTACGTGCCCAACCTCCTGCGCCCAGGTGCCGGTGCCTCGCAGGCTCAGCGCTGGACCGACCTCAAAGCCAGGGCCGGTCCCGGCACCGACCCAGGGCCGGACGGCAGGCTGCCGGTGGGCCCACCGTCACCCGGTGGCGGGTTCGTTCCCGGGGCGAGCTGCTCGGTGACGAGTCCCTCCACGGGGGCTGCTCGCGGGTCCGCGAGCCGGTCGAGCGCGCGGCGAAGAGCGTACGTGCCGTGCACCAGCAGGTCCGCCGCGATGGGGGGATGTGCGGTCAGGGGCATGAGCTAACCTCCTCACGCCCATGCTCGGTGGTCCCGGTCAACGGGCCGAGTGCCCGATGGCCCCCGGATGGGGGGACGTCCGGCCGCTGGCGGTGCGGAAGACGGGGGCACGCTCGGGTCGTGAGAGCGAAGGACGTGGCGTTCCTGGCGATGGACCTGGAGCGCCTGGGCGCGCCGGCGCTGGCGGCCCGGTTCCTGGGCTGGTACCGGGAGTTCTCCGGGCACCCGCACCCCCGGCCGCTGACCGAGCACTACGTCGCCTACCGGGCCCACGTGCGGGCCAAGGTCGCCTGCCTTCGCCAGGCGCTGGGCGAGTCGGTGGTCCTCGGCGCCTCGTGGCGTCACGAGGCGTGGCGCGAGTCGGCGCGGCGGGTGGCCGAGGAGACGTGCAGCGATGTGGTCGAGCTCCGCTGCGAAGCCCCTGTCGAGGTGGCGGCGGCGCGCCTCGCGGCCAGGGCCGGTGACCCGTCCGACGCGAGCGCCGCCACGCTTGCCGCGATGACCGTGGACTTCGATCCCTGGCCGGAGGCCGCGGCGATCGACACGTCGGGCGATCCAGGCGGGTCGGTGGCGTCCGCCCTCGACGTGGCGGGCGTCTGACGCGGGCCGGACGGGCCCGGGCCGCGGGACCTGGGGCTCTACCGGCCCGGAATGGCCGCACCTACCTTGAGATCAACAGGAGGTGCAGCACATGGATCGGACGTTCTGGGACCAGATGGCCTCGCTGGAGAACCGGATGGAGGCGACGTTCCGGAGCCTCGGCCTCTGGACGCCGGGCAGGGGCGGATTCGGGCCGCTGCCCGAGCGGCCCTTCGCCCCCGCGCTGGACGTGATCGCGAGGAACGGCGACCTCGTCTACCGCATCGACCTTCCCGGGATCGACCCGGCGAAGGACCTGGTGGTGACCGCCGAGGGCGACGCCCTCACCATCCACGGCGAGCGCCGCGAGACGGCGGAGGTCGAGCAGAGCCACTACTACCGGGAGGAGTCCTTCAAGGGCACGTTCGAGCGCCACGTCCCGCTCCCGGCCGGCACGCACGCCGACAGGATCACGGCGCAGTACGCGGACGGGGTACTGGAGATCGTCGTCCCCAACACGCCGAAGCCGCACGCCGAGGTGAAGCCCAGGAAGATCCCGGTCAGGACCCCGGTGCTCGCCAGGGTCTGACAACCGACCTCACGTCTTCCTTCTCTCGGAGGGCCCGGGCATCCGCCCGGGCCCCTTTCGCCGCCGCGGCCCTCGTCACGAACGTGACGACGCCGAGCTCCCACGCGCTCCGCTGCCAACCCGGACGGCGCAGCACGTGCATCATGCGCCGGAGCCGACGCGGCGGTGGACCTGCCGCGGACCCGTGGGTCCGGCGCTGTACGTCCTACTTCAATCTCGGCGCTCCCGTCGACTGACCCTCGATCGGCACCCTCGTCCGCACGCGGCGCGCCAGCAGCACCGGGCACCGGAGGCGAGGGAGCACGTCGTGGGCGACGCTGCCCACCACGAGGCTGTCCAACGTGGACGGCCGCCGCGATCCCAGGACCACGAGATCCGCGCCGTTTCGCTCGGCCGCCCTGAGGATGCCGTTGGCGATGGAATGCTCGACGGTGATCTCGCCGATCGCCCGTGCGCCGTGCCGCTCGACGATAGCCACGGCGCGGCGCACCACGGCTTCGGCCGCCTCCTCCGGTTCCGCCGCTGCGGCATCCGTCCGCCGGGCGTGGTACACGTGCACAGCCGCGCCAAACCTCTCGGCCACCCCCGCGGCCTCTGCCGCGGCCTCGTCCGACGCGGCCAGGCCGTCGACCGCAACGAGCACGGTGCGGGGCTCATCGGACCAGGCGAACGGGGCAGTCAGCACCAGGACCGGCGCCAGCGACTCGCTGGCCACGGCCTGGCTGACGCTGCCGAGGAGGAGCACGCCCAGGTCCGAGCGTCCGTGCGAGCCGATGGCGATCAGGTCGGCCTCCGCATGGGCGGCCGCCCGCGCGACGACAGCGCCCACGCTCTCGCCCAGCTGCGCGACGTGGATCTCGCCCTCCGAGCCGACGCCCGACGCGCGCAGTCGGTCCACGACCGCGTCGACCAGGCGCCGCGTCGCGGTGTCCGGGACGCTCGGGTCCATCCGGCGGACATGGAGGACGCGCACCTCGGCGTCCCATCGCCGGGCCCAGGCGCCGACCAGCCGCTCGGCGGCGAACAGCGCCTCGTCGTCGTCAACCGCGAACAGGATCCTGCTGTACCTGCTTTTCAACACCGGCCGAGCGTCCTGGACCGCGAGTCGGCCGAACAGGGCCGAAGGTCCCCGACGGCCGCGTCCACCGGGTACTGCGCCTCACGCCGGCCCGACGAGCATCTCCCCGAGCGGCTCGAGGCAGCTCGCGAGGGGAACGGGCGCCGGGAGGACGACCGGCGGTCGGTCGGTCGGCGAGCCGCTCGTCGAGCATCGGGGACGCGGCCGTGGGTCTGGTCGGTCCCGCGTCCTGTCAGCCCCGAACCTGGAGGCTGAACGGCACTGTCGCGGAGCGCTCCGGTGGAGAGATGCTGCCAGCAAAGGCTGGCGGCGCTGCTGGAGCGGGCCAAGTCCGGAACCCTGGTTCCGCGACTGATCGCCTGACGGCCCGCGAGGGGCGCCGGACGTGGAGGGCGTCGGCTCAATGACGCCCTCCACGTCCTGACGCCGGGAGCCCCGGGGTCCGGTCACGGCCCCCGGTGGCTCCGCTCGACGCGGGCGCGGATCCGAACGTCACGGCACGGGCAGCTCGGCATCCCCATCCTCTTGCCTGCGCCTGGACCAGGATGGCGGCGGTGGCCACTTCCGCCGCCATCGCCCGGGGGAGTCTACGGCCGCTCGTCGACCGAGTAGCGGAGGGCGAGGGGGTTCGTGGGCACGTCCACGTGCGTGTCGTCCCACTTCCACGTCAGGCGGCTCTCCACCGCCACCACGCCCTCCAGGGCCTGGACCAGGTGTGCGGTGATCCCCGCCAGGCTCTTCGTCTCCACCTGACCCTCGAGCCGCACGACGCCGTCGGCCACGGTCACGGTCACCGCGGCGGGGTCGATCGCCAGCGTGTGCCGGAGCATGTCCTCCCGGACCTCGCCCGCGATCGACTCGTCGCTGCGCAGGAACGGCTGGAGCAGGTCGGCCCGGCTCACGATCCCGACCAGCCGTCCCTCGCCGTCCACGACGGGCAGGCGCTTCACGTGCTTGCGGTGCATCAGCCGCGCCGCCTCCGTCAGCGTCGCCTCCGGGCGCACCGTCACCGCCGGCGTGGTCATCAGCGCCGCCGCGCTGCGCGCCAGCGCCCTGGCGGCGTCCCCGTGTGGATGGAGGAGAGGGCCGCCCAGCCCGGGATCCGGCCGCTCCTCCTTCAGGAGCAGGTCAGCCTCGGACACGACGCCGATGACCCGGCGCTCGCTGTCCACGACCGGGACGGCGCTCACGTGCCGCGTGCGCAGGCACTCGACCACGTCCTTGTAGCTGCAGCCCGGTCCGACCGTCTCCACGTTCCCCGTCATCACCGCCGCGACGTTCCAGCTCATCGAAGCATTACCTCCATCTCGACGGTCACACCGTGTCCGGCCGGACGGTAGGGCTGTGCGACCCGCAGCGGCCGGGTCGGTCAGCGCCCGGAGCGGCCGTGGGTCCAGCGGCAGCGCACGGCGCGCGGGGGCCCGCTGCCGACCGGCTCTCGGAGCTGCTCGGGCTGGTCGCACCAGGCGCCGCTGGCACCAGTCGTGTCCTTCAGACGTCGGCGCGGCCGCCGGGCGTCGCTAGGATGCGCGCAGGCCATGCAGCTCACGCCCCGCGAGCTCGACAAGCTGCTGCTCCACGTGGCCGCGGACGTGGCCCGGCGGCGGCGCGAGCGCGGCGTCAAGCTCAACTACCCGGAGTCGGTTGCCCTGATCGCCGACGCCATGCTCGAGGCGGCACGCGACGGTCGGTCCGCCACCGAGGTCATGGCGCTGGGCCGGCGGGTGCTCACGCGGGAGGAGGTCATGGACGAGGTCCCGGAGCTGGTTCACGTCGTGCAGGTCGAGGCGACCTTCCCGGACGGCACCAAGCTCGTCTCCTGCCACGATCCCATCCCCTGACCGCCCGATGGGCCCGATCGGCGGCTACGAGCACCCTGCAGGCGAGATCGAGATCAACCACGGGCGTCCGGTCACCCGGCTCCGCGTGGCGAACCGCGGCGACCGGCCCATCCAGGTCGGCTCGCACTTCCACTTCGCGGAGGCCAACCGCGCCCTGCGCTTCGACCGGCTGCTCGCCTTCGGCCAGCGGCTCGACGTCCCCGCCGGCACCGCGGTGCGCTTCGAGCCGGGCGAGACGAAGCAGGTGGACCTGGTCCCGCTGGCCGGTCGCCGGCGGTTGAGCGGGTTCAACGGGCTTGCCGAGGGCGAGCTGGACGCGCCCGGCGCCCGCGAGCGGTTCTCGCGCGCGCTGGCCGAAGCCGGCTTCGACACGGGCGAGCCGTGAGGATCCCGCGCCGTCAGTACGCGGAGCTGTACGGGCCCACCGCCGGGGACCGGTTCCGACTGGCCGACACGAACCTGGTCTGCGAGATCGAGCGCGACCTCACGGTGCCGGGCGACGAGGCGGTCTTCGGCGGGGGGAAGACGATTCGCGACGGCATGGCCCAGGCGCCGGGCGTGACCCGCGCCGACGGCGCCCTCGACCTGGTCATCACGAGCGTGGTGGTGATGGACGCGGTCCTGGGCGTGCTCAAGGCCGACATCGGCATTCGGGACGGCCGCATCGCCGGCATCGGGAAGGCCGGCAACCGGGACACGATGGACGGCGTGGACGACGCGCTCGTGATCGGCCCCGGCACCGAGGTGATCGCCGGCGAGGGCCTGGTCGCCACGGCCGGCGCCGTCGACACGCATGTCCACATGATCTCGCCACAGCAGGCGTGGGCGGCGCTCAGCGGCGGCGTGACCACCCTGCTGGGTGGCGGCACCGGCCCGGCCGACGGCACCAACGCCACGACCTGCACCCCGGGGCCGTGGAACATCGGCCAGATGCTGCGCGCGGCCGAGGCGCTGCCAGTCAACTGGGGGCTGATGGGCAAGGGCAACGCCAGCCGCCCCGAGGCCCTGCGCGAGCAGGTCGAGGCCGGCGTCTGCGCCCTGAAGGACCACGAGGACTGGGGCACCACTCCGGCGGTGATCGACTGCAGCCTGGCCGTCGCGGACGAGTACGACGTCCAGCTGGCCATCCACACGGACACGCTGAACGAGGCCGGCTTCGTGGAGGACACGATCGCCGCGATCGCCGGCCGGACGATCCACACGTTCCACACCGAGGGCGCCGGCGGCGGCCACGCGCCCGACATCATCCGCATCGCCTCCCATCCCAACGTGCTGCCCTCGTCCACGAACCCGACCCGGCCCTACACGGTGAACACCCTGGCCGAGCACCTCGACATGCTGATGGTCTGCCACCACCTGAACCCGGGTGTGCCCGAGGACGTGGCGTTCGCCGAGAGCCGGATCCGCGCCGAGACGATGGCGGCGGAGGACGTGCTCCACGACCTCGGCGTGCTCTCGATGTACTCGTCGGACTCCCAGGCGATGGGCAGGATCGGCGAGACGGTGATCCGGCTGTTCCAGTCACGATCAACCCGGCCCGCACGCACGGCCTGGCCGAGCTGGTCGGCTCGCTGGAGCCGGGCAAGCTGGCTGACGTGGTGCTCTGGCCGATCGAGTTCTTCGGCGTGAAGCCGAAGCTCGTGCTGAAGGGCGGGATGATCGCGTGGGCGCTGATGGGCGATCCCAACGCGTCGATCCCGACCCCCGAGCCGGTCCTCTACCGGCCCATGTTCGGCGCGCTCGGTGGCGCGCTGGCCGAGACGTGCGTGACGTTCACGTCGCGCGCCGCCCGTGACGCGGGCGTCCGCGAGCGGCTGGGCCTGCGCCGGCGCGTGGTCGCCGTCGGCGGCTGCCGGGCGCTGACCAAGGCGGACATGCTGCGCAACGACCGCACGCCGGCGATCACCGTCGATCCGGAGACGTACGAGGTCCGAGTGGACGGCGAGCTGGCGACGGTCCCACCCGCGGCGCGCCTGCCGATGGCGCAGCTGTACTTCCTGTTCTGACGTGGACGGCACCGCCTTCCTGGCCGCGCTCCAACTCGGCGACAGCCTCTTCCCGTCGGGCGCGTTCACGCAGTCGAGCGGCCTGGAGACGCTGCTCGCCGACGGCGAGGTCACGGACGCCGCGGGCCTCCGCGCGCTGCTCCGCACGCACCTCCTGCACCGGCTCGCCCGCGCGGACCTGCCGGTGCTCCTCGTCGTGCACGCCACGGGCGACCTCGACACCGTCCTGGAGGCCGATCGCCTCCTGGCGGCGGTCAAGCTGACGCGCGAGGAGCGGACCGCCTCCGCGCGCACCGGCCGGCGCATCGCTGCTGAGGCAGCGCGCCTGGCGCCCGAGCCGGTGCTGGCGGCGTTCGCCGCGGCTGCGGCCGGCGGCGCCACCCCGGGCAACGCCGCCGTCGCGCAGGGCCTGGCCACGCGGGCGTTCGGCATCGCGGCCGAGCCGGCGGCACTGCTCGCCTGCTACGCGTTCGCGGCCTCGCTGGTCGCGGCGGCGCTGCGGCTGATGCGCGTCGGCCACGGCGACGCGCAGGCGGTCCTCCGCGACGGCCGTGCCGACATGGAGGCGGCCCTCGAGATCGCCCGCGGGGCCGACTGGCGCGACCCCCGGCCCTGCGCGCCGCAGATCGACGTCGCCGGCGCTCGCCACGAGCGCGCGACCGCCCGGCTGTTCGCCTCGTGAGCCGGCCGCTTCGCGTCGGCATCGGCGGTCCGGTCGGCGCCGGCAAGACCGCGCTGATCGAGTGCCTGGTGCCGCGCCTGGTGGCCAGGGGCCGGTCGATGCTGGTGGTGACGAACGACATCCTCACCCGCGAGGACGAGCTGCACGTCAAGCGCACGCTGCGCGGCGTCCTGGCCGAGGACCGCATCGTCGGAGTGGAGACCGGCGCCTGTCCCCACACCGCGGTTCGCGAGGACCCCTCGCTCAACCTGGCCGTCCTGGGCGAGCTGGAGGCGGCGCACCCGGATGCCGAGCTGGCCTTCGTGGAGAGCGGCGGCGACAACCTGACGCTGACGTTCAGCCCGGAGCTGGTCGACCACTACGTCTACGTCGTGGACGTGGCCGGCGGCGACAAGATCCCGCGCAAGCGCGGCCCAGGCCTGGTCCAGGCCGACCTGCTCGTGATCAACAAGGTCGACCTCGCTCCTCATGTCGGCGCCGACCTCCAGGTGATGCAGCGCGACGCCCGCGAGGTGCGGGGCGGTCGACCCCAGCTCCTCGCCAACTGCCGGACCGGGGAGGGCGTCGACGCGGTGGTGGAGCACCTGGAGCAGGTGCGGAAGCACGAGCGCGGGCTCTGGCACGCGGGCTGGGACCATCACCACCACGGGTAGCGCCGGAATGCTGGCGCTGCTCGCTCGCCGGGTGGCCGGCCGCACCCGGCTGGCGCGGCTCGAATGCCGTCCGCCGCTCCAGGCCATGCGGGCGCACCACCTCGATGCGGTGCTGCCCGACATGGCCTTCGTCATCGTGTCGAGTCCCGGCGGCGGTGTGCTCCAGGGCGACCGTCTGGACGTCTCCGTGGAGGTCGAGGCGGGCGCCCGGGTGCACCTCGACACGTCCTCGGCGACCCGCCTGTACCGGATGCCGAACGGTGAGGCACGCTCGGCGGTGGAGCTCCGGGTCGGGCCCGGGGCCTGTCTGGAGCTGGTGTCCGACCCGTACCTGCCGTTCTCCGGCGCGCGCTTCCACCAGGAAACGCGGGCGTTCGTGGACGAGGCCGGCGTTCTCGTGCTGGCCGAGGTCGTCGCCGCCGGTCGGGCGGCACGCGGCGAACAGCTGCGCTACCAGCGCTTCGAGAGCGTGCTCGACGTGCGCCGGGTCTCGGGCGATCTGCTCTATCGCGACGCCTGCCGGCTGGTGCCGGAGGAGGGCGTACCGGCGCCGGACCGCCCGGTGGTCGGGACGCTGCACGTCGTTGCGGCCGGCTTCGATCCAGGGATCCTCGCCAAGGCGGCGGCCTCGGCCGGCGTCTACGCCGGTGCGAGCGAGCTGCCAAACGGCGCGGGCGCGTGGCTGCGGGTGCTCGCGGCCGACCTGTCGGCGGCGACCGCCGCTGTCGACGCCGGCTGGCGGGCCGCGCGGGTTGCCCTGCTGGGCGCCGTGCCGCCGCGCTCCCGACGGTACTGAGCGCCTGAACTCCGCCCCGCCGTCTTCGTTCGCATCCGCCGTAGTTCTGGCTCCCGGCAGCGCCTAGCCTGGCCCACGATGCGCCTCTTGGCCACCAGGAAGCGGCGACTGAAGCTGTTCTACGCCAGCGACATCCACGGCTCCGAGAAGTGCTTTCTCAAGTTCATCAACGCCGCGCGCTTCTACGGCGCCGGGCTGCTCGTCCTGGGCGGCGACCTGACCGGAAAGGTGGTCGTGCCGGTGGTGCGCCAGGGCGCCGGTCGCTACACCGCGCGCTTCCAGGGTGAGCAGCACGCGATCGAGGGCGACGAGGCCCTCCGGGACTTCGAGAAGCGCGTCCGCTTCAACGGCTTCTACCCCGTGGTGCTGGACCCGGACGAGCACCAGGTCGCGGCCGCCGATCCCGTGCTCCGCGACGAGCTCTTCCGGGAGGTGGTCTGTGCGTCGGTGGCGCGCTGGGTCGGCCTGGCCGACGAGCGCCTCCGCGGCAGCGGCGTGCGCTTCATCGCCTATCCCGGCAACGACGACGAGCCCTGGGTGGACGAGGTGCTGGCCGCCAGCGCGGTGATCGAGAACGCCGACGGGCGCGTGGTCGACCTGGGCGACCACGAGCTGCTCGGCATGGGCTTCGCCAACATAACGCCCTTCAACTCCCCGCGCGAGCTGCCCGAGGCGGAGCTGGAGGCGCGGCTGGAGGCGCTGATCGGCACCATGCATGCGCCGGAGCGCGGCATCTTCGCCCTGCACTGCCCGCCGGTCAACAGCGGCCTGGACATGGCGCCGAAGCTGCGGCGGCGCGACGGCGAGCTGCAGGTGGTGGCCGCGGCGGGCCACACCGTCCTGGAGCCGGTGGGCAGCCTGGCGGTGCGCAACGTGATCGAGCGCCACCAGCCGCTGCTGGGGGCGCACGGCCACGTGCACGAGTCGCGGGCGGTGGCGAAGGTGGGGCGGAGCCTCTGCTTCAACCCGGGCAGCGAGTACAGCGAGGGGGTCTTGAGGGGGGCACTGGTGGTCCTGGAGCCGGACCGCGTCGTGAGCTGCCAGCTCGTCGCGGCGTGACGCAGCGGGCGGCGTAGAGAGGAGGGGAGCTGTGAGCGCCGACGTGGGGGACGCCCTCACGCAGGGGACGGCGGGCGGCGCGTTCGCCCGCAGGGCCACCGGCCTGGTGCGCCAGGCCGGTGCCTGGGACGTGTTCGTCTACAACACGAACTTCATCAACATCGCGATCGGGGTCGCGTTCATCTTCCTGTTCCTGCCGGCGGGGGCCTATCCGGGTTCCAACGTGTACGTGAGCATCCTGCTCACGGTGGCGGCGGTGCTGCCGACCAACCTCGTCTACGGGATGCTGTCGTCGGCCATGCCCCGCTCTGTGGTCGTTCTTCTACATCGGGGTCCCGGCGGCGTTCCTGGGCAAGTACGGCATCTCGTCGCTGATGCGCACGATCGGCGTCTACTCGGGCGACCCGAGCCTGGTCGGCGTGGGCTCGTTCTTCGCCAGCCCGCTCGGCACGTTCCTGGCCGGGCTGGTGCTGATCGTGGCGTTCGCGGCGATCTTCGTCACCGGTCTGAACACGTACATGCGCGTGCAGAACGTGCTGTTCGTGGTCGCAATGCTGTCGCTGGTCGCCATCGTGGTCGTCGCGCTGACCGCCGACCCCGGCCAGTTCATGGCGAGGTTCAACGCGTACTTCGGAGCGGTCACGGGCCACAGGGACACCGCGAAGACGATCCTCGACAGCCTGGGCAAGAAGGCGCCCTCAGCGAGCGGGGTCGACCTCCACGACACCGTCGCCTCGATGACCTGGGCGTTCAGCGTGCTCGGGTTCGGCCTCGCCTCGGCGTACATAGGGGGCGAGGTCAAGGGCGCCAACCGCGCGCAGATCCGGGGCATGGCCGGCTCGGTGCTCTTCTCGGCCGCGTGGATGCTGCTGCTGGCCGCGGTCGTGCTGCGAGTGGTCCCGTACGACTTCATCGGCGCGGTCGGCGCCGCCGACCCCGGCAAGACGGGTCTCGGCTTCACGCCGGTCTTCACCGAGCTGATCAGCGCGCTGACGAGCAACTGGTTGCTGCTCCTGCTGATCGGCATCGGCTTCTGCCTGTGGACGTACGCGTGGCTGCCGATCTACATCATCACGACGACCCGCAACATGCTGGCCTGGGCGTTCGACGGGCTCCTGCCCGTGCGCGTATCCACGGTGGACGAGCGGTTCCACAGCCCGGTCGTCGCCATCCTGCTCTCCAGCGCCCTGGGCATCGTGTTCCTCGCCATCTACTCGTTCGACACCGGCTTCGCGACCATCTCCGGCTTCTTCGGCCAGGTCTGGACGTACATGCTGGCGGGACTGGCGGCCATCGTCCTCCCCTACAAGCTGAAGGACCTGTTCGAGGGCTCGCCCGTCCGCTGGCGGGTGGCCGGGGTGCCGGTGCTCTCGATCGTCGGGGGGCTGTCGATCGTGGGCATGGGCGTCATCGAGTACGCGTACCTGAACGATCTCAACTCGGGCATCTCGTTCAAGGCGCCGACGATGATCCTGATCAACGTCGCCGTCCTCCTCTCGGGGTTCGTGTTCTACGGAGTGACGCGGTTCATCCGGGCCCGGCAGGGCGTGAACCTGGGCCTGGCGTTCGCGGAGATCCCACCGGAATGATCTCCTCGGCCAGGCCGCTCCTGGCGCGGGGCGCGCAGCTCGCGGCGGCCGCCGAGGAGGCCGGCGTGCCGGCTCGCCTCTTCGGCGGCGTGGGCGTGGGCGTGCTGCTCGGCGAGCGCTGGCCGGAGGCCTGCCGTCGCGACCCGGGCGACATCGACCTCGCCGCCCGGGCCCGCGACCGGCGCGTCCTCGTCCAGGTGCTGGAGCGGGAGGGCTTCTTCGCCGACCGCGAGTTCAACGCGCTGCACGGACGGGAGCGCCTGCTGTTCCGGGACGGCGTCGGCGTGAAGGTCGACGTGGTCCTGGACGTGCTCCGCATGTGCCACACGATCCCGCTCGCCGCCGGGTTCGAGACGGAGGGGCCGACGCTGCCGGCCTGGCTGCTGCTGGTCTCCAAGCTGCAGGTGGTCGAGCTGACGGCGAAGGACCAGCTGGACGCCGCCGCGCTGCTGCTCGGCTGCCGGTACGAGGAGCTGGAGGCCGACCGCGTCGCCCGCGACTGCGCGGACGACTGGGGCCTCTGGCGCTCGCTGTGCGGGACGCTGCGGATGCTCCGGCGCCAGCCGCCGCCGCTGGACGCCGACGAGCAGCTCCGCATGCGCGGGGTCGCCGCGCGCCTGCTGGAGCGACTGGAGACCGTCCCCAAGACGCTGCGCTGGCGGCTGCGCGACCGCGTGGGCGACCGCGTCCGCTGGTACGAGCTGCCGGAGTCTCCCGAGTGATCGCGGCGCGCGAGGACGTCGAGGCGGTGGTGAGCACACTGCGCGAGCGCGGCGCCGAGTGGGCGACGTGCGCCTGGGTGGATGTCACCGGCCGGCCCCGCGGCAAGCTGATCGTGCTCGACCGGTTGGTCGAGGCCGCCGCCGGCGGCGATCTCTACACGCCGCGCGGGCTCGCCTGGATCGGCCGCTCCGACCCGAAGGAGCCCGAGGGCTACACCGTGCCGGACCTGGAGCGCGCGGTGGTGCTCCCCACCGACAGGCGCGTCGCCTGGGTGCCCTCCGACGTCCACCAGGACGGCCGCCCCTTTCCCCACTGCACGCGCTCGGTGCTGGGCCGGCAGGTGGCCAGGGCAGCCGCGCTCGGCTATCGCGTGAACGTGGGCATGGAGTGCGAGGTGCACCTGCTCACGCGGGCCGACGACGGCCGGATGGAGCCGTTCGCGGCGGCGTCCGACCTGCGGCCGACGCCGCTCTACGATGTGCGCTCGGCGATGGACTGCCTGCCCGTCGTCGAGCCGATGGTGGACGCGATGGACGAGCTGGGCTGGGGGTTCGAGGCGTTCGACCAGGAGTGCGGCCGCGGCCAGGTCGAGTTCGACTTCGGCTACACCGACGCCCTGGGCATGGCAGACCGCCTGACGCTGTTCCGCTACCTGCTGGGCGAGTACGCGCGGCGGGCCGGCGCCGTCGCGTGCTTCATGGCCAAGCCCTTCACGGACGGCTGGGGCTCGGGCGCGCACGTCAACCTCTCCCTGGCCGACGCTCGCTCGGGAGAGAACCTGTTCGGCGACCCTCGCGATCCGCGCGGGCTGGGCTTCAGCCCGCTGGCGTACGCGGCGGTCGGCGGGCTGCTGGCGCACGCCGGCGCCCTGACCGCGCTGAGCGCGCCGACGGTGAACTCCTACAAGCGGCTGGTGCGCCAGGGCGCGCTGCCCGACATCACCTGGGCGCCCACGGTCGTCGCGTACGGCGACAACGACCGTTCGTGCATGCTCCGGCTGCCCCGCTCGCGGCGCTGCATCGAGAACCGGGTGCCGGACATCTCGTGCAACCCGTACCTGGCGCTGGCGATGCACGTGGCCGCCGCGCTGGACGGCGTCGAGCGCGACCTCGACCCCGGGAAGCCCGGCGTGGGCGGCAGGCTGCCGCGCACGCTGCTGGAGGCGTCGGAGGCGCTGGCGGCCGACGCGCTGGCGGAGGAAGCGCTGGGCCCGGAGCTGCACCGCGACCTGGTCGCGGCGCAGCACAGCGAGTGGGAGGAGCACCACTCGCTGGTCACCCCGTGGGAGCTCGACAGGTACCTTCGGGCGCTGTGACGCACACGCATCGCCACCATCACCACCACCGGCCGCCGAGCCCGCCCCGACGCGACGTCTGGAACGCGGAGGGCGACTGGGCGCAGCGGGCGGAGGAGCTGCTGCCCGACCACCGGCTGCGCGAGGAGGTCGAGCGGGGCCTCGCCCACGGGCTCGAGGCGGCGCCCTCGATCGGCGACCGCACCATCTCGACGTTCGTGCGCGGCGAGCTGCCGCACTTCGCGGGCGAGACCGGCACGTTCCTCAAGTGCCCGTTCCTGGAGGACGTGCGCGAGGTGAGCGACGCGGAGGTGGCGATCCTCGGCGCGCCGCTCGACGCCGGCACGACGTACCGGCCGGGCACCCGGTTCGGGCCGCAGGGCATCCGGCGCGTGACCAACCTGTTCGGGACGTACTCCTACGAGCTCGGTGTCGACCTGCGCGAACAGCTCAACGTGGTGGACGTCGGGGACGTGTTCACGATCCCGGCCAACATCGAGAAGTCGTTCGACCAGATCAGCCGTGCGATGTCGCACGTGGTCGAGCACGGCGCGTTCCCGGTGGTGCTGGGAGGCGACCACTCGATCGGCTATCCGACGGTGCGAGGACTGGCCCCGTGGGTGGACGGCAACGTCGGCATCATCCACTTCGACCGGCACGTCGACACCCAGGAGACGGACCTCGACGAGCGGATGCACACGACGCCGTGGTTCCACGCCACGAACATCGCCAACGCGCCGGCGGTCAACCTCGTGCAGATCGGCATCGGCGGGTGGCAGGCGCCGCGACCCGGTGTGAAGGTGGGCAGGGGACGAGGGACCACGGTCGTCACGATCGGAGACGTCGAGCGGGTGGGCATCGAGAAGGTCGCCGAGGCCGCCCTCGAGGTGGCCTGGAAGGGGGCGAAGGCCGTCTACCTCAGCTTCGACGTCGACGTGATCGACTCGGGTTTCGTCCCGGGGACTGGGTGGCCGGAGCCGGGCGGACTGCTGCCGCGGGAGGCGTTGAAGCTGGTCCGCCTGGTCTCCGAGCCCGGGCTGGCGGGGCTGGAGGTGGTGGAGTGCTCGCCGCCGTACGACCAGTCCGAGCAGACGTCGCTGCTCGCCGCCCGCGTGGTGCTGGACTGCCTGGCCACGCAGGTGCGGGAGGGCCGCCTGGGCCACCGTGCGGCGACGCGCCAACGCAGGGCGTGGGGACCGTCGGTGCCGTCCTGAGCCCGGCGCCGAGCTCGGCGGGGGTTGCGGCGGCAGCTACACCTGGATCATGCCCCGGCCGTCCGGCGACGGGTGGCAGCTACCCCTGTGCCGCGGAGCGGTCAGGCAGGAGCTCGACGTAGCCGTCCGTGCCATGGACGCGGATCCGCTGCCCATCACGGATCAGCCGGGTGGCATTCTCCACCCCCACGACGGCCGGCAGGCCGTACTCGCGTGCGATGACTGCGCCATGGGTCATCAGGCCTCCACTTCCGTCACGAGGCCCTCGACCGCGACGAACAGCGGTGTCCAGCTGGGGTCCGTACATGCGGTGACCAGGATGTCGCCTGGTTCGACGTCGGCTTCGGCCATGTCCAGGATGACGCGGGCCCGCCCCTCGATGGTCCCTGCCGAGACTGGTAAGCCGACCAGCGCGCCCGCCGGCAGATCGTCGCGTCGGTACGCCCCGGCGACGACCTCGCCGTCCGATGTGAGCACGCGGGGAGGTGTGAGCGCTTGATACGACCTGAACGCGTCCCTGCGCTCGCGGATGAGCTGGTCGTCCACCCGGTTCGTACGCACCACGTCGTGGAGCTCCTGGAACGTGAGATAGAAGATGTCTTCGTTCTCACGAAGCCCGTGGGCCTGCACGAGGCGCTCGGCCTCTTCCAGCAAGGCCAGCTTGTACACGAAGTAGCGGCTGACCATGCCGTACTTCGGGTACTCCCGGTAGCCGATGAATGTCCGGACGCGGTCGATCATCCGCTTTGCCCGTTCGGCCTTCTGCTCTCCGTCCGGCAGGGCTCGCAAGCGCTCCAGCACTTCCTGTTCCTTCGTCCACGCCTCCTGCCGCCCGCGCTCGAAGCGCTGCTTGCCGGCGCCCGGCTCGAAGTTCTCGATGTTGCCGAGGATCACGGGCACGAGCGTGGTGGGGCGTTCGCTCCAGCGCGGCCTGGTGATGTCGATCTCGCCGACGCAGCGCATGCCGTAGCTGTCGAGGAAGGCCCGGATGGCGTCTCGCGCCTGCGGCCCGCCGTCGAGCTTGGCCAGCTCATCGAGGAACCCCTCGCCCTCGCCCGCGACGTGCTGCAGAAATGCCACCACCTCCGGATGCGGGCGGATCACATCGGCGACGTCCAGGAGCGCCAGCCCCATCTCCGACGTGACGTTGTGGGGGACTGACCGCGTGAGGATGTCGGCCACGTTCTTCTCGCCCAGCCATGCCAGCAGCTGCTCGTTCAGCCACCACGTGGCCTCCATCGCCCCCATGAACACCCGATGGCTTTGCGGGTCGAACAAGATCCGCCTCAGCTCCTGGATGTCCGCGAGGATGAAGTCGATCAGCGCCGCTCCAGACTTCGCCCGGATGTCGCGCTGCAGGGCGGCGATGGAGGCCTGGGTGCCGGCGATCAGCTCGGTGACGATGGCCGGATCGGTCTCGATCGGGGCCGGCGCGGCACCGGGTGGCGGCGCCCCGGGCCCCTCGTCCGGGAGCGACGGGATGAAGTCGCCGCGGTCGAGGATGGTCTGCAGCGCGTCCCTGATCAGCGGATCGCCTCTCCCGAAGACCTCCAGGAGGCGTGCGCGGATCGCTGGCGTGCCCAGGTCCCGGGTGACGTCGACGAAGAGCCTTCCGCCGGCCACGAACATCGGCCGGCCGGCCGTCAGCTGCCACAGGGATAGGCCCAGGGGCTTCATGGCGTCGGTCATCATCTGCCCATGGCCGACGGAGACGTAGACGTGGTTCTGTCCGTCGCCGACCTCCGGGATGGGGAAGAGCGTGGTGATCGGGTGGCTCTGGACGACCTGGAAGCTGTCATCGACCAGGCACCATTCGATGTCCTGCGGGCAGCCGAAGTGCGCCTCGATCCGCCGTCCCAGCTGCGCGAGCCGCACGGCCTGCGCCTCGGTCAGCGCCGGCTCCTCCTGCCGTTCGGGGTCGATCGCCTCCGCCTCCGTCCCGCCGGCCGGCAGCGCGTGGATGGCGAGCCGCTTGGTGGCGACCGCCCTGGCCACGACCTCGCCGTCCCGCACCCTGACGACGTCGGCGTTCACGAGGCCCGAGACCAGGGCCTCACCGAGGCCGAAGCTGGCCTCCACGACGGCGACCTTCCGGTTGCACGTGACGGGGTCGGCCGTGAACAGGATGCCGGCCGCCTGCGGGAAGACCATCTGCTGGACGACCACGGCCATGTGGACCTTCCGGTGGTCGAAGCCGTTCCGCAGGCGGTAGGTCACGGCCCGCTCGGTGAACAGGGAGGCCCAGCACCGGCTGACATGCTGGAGGATCGCCGCCAGCCCCACGACGTTCAGGTACGTGTCCTGCTGGCCCGCGAACGAGACCGTGGGCAAGTCCTCCGCCGTCGCGCTGGAGCGGACGGCGCAGGCGGCGTGGTCGCCGAGCCGGGTGAGCGCGCGGGCGATCGCCGCCGCCAGGTCCTCGGGGATGGCGATCCCTTCGAGGGTCCGGCGGATCTCGGCGCTGAGCGCGCGGATCGCCTCCCGGTCGTCAGGGTTCAGCCGCGCCAGCCGATCGAGCCGTTCGTCGATCGACGGCGCCTCCGCCAGGACCCGCCGGAAGGCGTCCGTCGTCACGCAGAAGCCAGCCGGCACGCGGATGCCCTCGATCCGCGAGAGCTCCCCCAGGTGCGCGCCCTTGCCGCCGGCGACCGCGACCTGCGTCCGGTCGATCTCCTGGAAACCCAGCACGTAGCTGCCCATCCATGCAAGTGTCAGCACACCGGCGCCCCCTGGAGCAAGACCACCGCACCCAGGTCGGTCAGCGCAGGTCTCTGACCACGCGGCCGCCCTGGACGATCATCAGCAGGTGCGCCTCCGGCCGGGTCAGCACCGAGATGTCGGCGAGGGGATCCCCGTCGACCACCAGCAGGTCGGCCTCGGCGCCGGGCGCCACGACGCCCAGCTCTCCCTCGCGGCCGATCAGCCTGGCCGCGGTCGTCGTGGCGGCCCGCAGGATATCGGCCGCGGGCTGCACCTGCGCCCGAATCGTGAACTCGGTCAGCTGCGCGTCGTGCATCGCGCCGAGCAGGTCGGTGCCGTACGCGATCTGGACGCCACCGCGGTGCGCCAGCTCGAGGGCGTGGAGGCCGGCCTCGAGCACGTCGAACACCTTGCGATGGCTGGCCTCCGGCAGGCCCGCTTCGCGGCCCCGCTCGGCGAGGGCCGAGTAGGTGGCGAGCGTGGGCACGTAGAACGCCCCGCTGCCAACCAGCAGCTCGACGCTGCGCTCGTCCATCAGGTTGCCGTGCTCGATGCACCGAACGCCGCACTCCAGCGCCCGGTTGACCGCCCGGGCCGTGTAGGCATGGCCGGTCACGTAGCGGTTGGCGGCCTCGGCCTCCTCGACGGCCGCCGTGATCTCCCCGGCCGAGAACTGGACGCTGTCGACCCGGTCGGTCGGCGACGCCACGCCGCCGCTGAGCATCAGCTTGATGTGGTGCGCCCCGCGCCGCAGCTCGTCCCGCACGGCGGCGCGGACCTGGTCGACCCCGTCGCAGAGCCGGCTCAGCGTCGGCGTGCAGGGGCACCCGTCGTGGGCGTACCGGCCGCGCGAGCGGTGATCGCCGTGGCCCCCGCTCTGCGAGAGCGCCTTGCCGCCGAAGATGATCCGCGGCCCCTCCAGCCAGCCCTCCTCCACCGCCTCCGCGATCCCGTAGTCCGCGCCGGCGACGTCGCGGACCGTCGTGAACCCACGACGCAGCATCCCCCGCAGCACATCGGCGGCCCGGGCCGTGACGTAGGCCGGCGACCACTCCGCCATCGCCGCGATGTCGGCGGTGACCGCGTTCACGTGGACGTGGGCGTCGATCAGCCCCGGCACGAGGGTCCGCCCGCCGAGCGGCACCTCGCGGGCCGCGGGGTCGCCGAGCTCGGGGCCGCCGACCTCGGCCACGCGGCCATCGCGGACCAGGACCGACCGACCTCGCCGCAGCTCGCCCGCTTCCGGGTCGAGGACGGCCGCGTCACGGAAGAGGAGCGGCCCGGGCCGCGCCGCGCTGGTCATCGTCCCAGCGTAGCCGGCGTCCCGTACCCGCGCCGTCACCCGGCGCTGACGCTGACGACCTCGCCTCCGGCCAGCACCACGCCGTCCTGGCAGCGAGCCTCGACGAGCCCGCTCGAGAACTGCTCGCGGTAGAGCGTCGCGTACAGGCCGCCCAGGCGTACCAGGTCCGCGTGGCGGCCCTGCTCCACGACGCGGCCGTGGTCGATCACGTAGATGACGTCCGCGGCCAGGATCGTCGACAGGCGGTGCGCGATCGCGATCGTCGTGCGCCGCTCCATCAGCGGCGTCAGCGCCGACTGCACGAGCCGCTCGGACGTCGTGTCCAGCGCGCTCGTCGCCTCGTCGAGGACCAGGATGCGCGGGTCCTTGAGGATCACGCGCGCGATCGCGATGCGCTGCTTCTCGCCACCCGACAGCCGGTAGCCGCGCTCGCCGACGACGGTGTCGTACCCATCGGGGAACTCCATGATCCTGTCGTGGATCAGGGCCGCGGTGGCCGCGCGCTCCACCTCCTCCTGCGTGGCGTCGGGCCGCGCGTACAGCAAGTTGCGGAGGATCGTCGCGTGGAAGAGGTAGCTCTCCTGCGTGACCATCCCGACCGCGTCGGCCAGCGATCCGATGCGGATGTCGCGCACGTCGATCCCATCGATCGTCACGGCGCCCTCGTTCACGTCGTACAGCCGCGGGATCAGGTAGGAGATCGTCGTCTTGCCGGCGCCGCTGGGCCCCACGATCGCGGCGAGCTGCCCGGGCCGCACCTCCAGCGTCACGCCGTCGAGCGCCCACCGCCGGGGCCCCTCGCCGCCGTCGCCGTCCTCGCCGGGGCGAGACGTCTCCGCCGGCTCGTAGCGAAAGCGCACCTCCTCGAGGCGGACGAGGCCGCGCACGTCCTCCGGCTCGACGGCGCGCGCGTCGTCGCGGTCCACGATGTCGACCGGGAGGTCCAGGTACTCGAACACCCGCTGGAACAGCGCCAGCGACGTCTGCACCTCGACGGTCACCTGCAGCATCTGCCCGACCGGGAAGAACAGCCGCGTCTGGAGCGTCGTGAACGCGACCAGGCTGCCGGCCGTCAGCGGCGACAGGTGGAGCGACAGCGTCAGGCCGGCCAGCAGGTACACGAGCGCCGGCGTGATCGCGAAGAACGTCTGCACGACGGCGAAGAACGCCTGGCCGACCATCACCTCCCGCACGGAGAGGTCGGCCAGCCGGCGGTTCTCCCGGCGGTAGCGCTCGATCTCGTCGTGCTGCCGGTCGAAGACCTTGCTGAGCAGGATGCCGGACACGGACAGCGTCTCCTCCGTGATCGCCGACATCTCCGCCTTCGACTCCTGCGCCTGGCGGGCGACGACCTGCCGCGTGCGGCCGACGCGCCGGGTGATCACGGCGAACAGCGGGACGAGACACAGCGACAGCAGCGTCAGCTGCCAGGAGATGGCCAGCATCGCGACCACCGTGCTGATCACGATGACGACGTTGGCCATGATCGACGACGCGGTGGACGTGACCACGGTCTGCACGCCGCCGACGTCGTTGGCCAGGCGGGACTGGATCTCACCGGTTCGCGTCGCCGTGAAGAACCGCAGCGACATCCGCTGGAGATGTGAGTACAGGGTGTCGCGGAGGTCCTCCATCACGCGCTGGCCGACGCGGTTCGTGTACAGCGTCTGCACCAGCCCGATGGCGGACGTGACGAAGGGGATCGCGATCATCGCCGCGACCAGCTGTGACAGCAGCGTCAGGTTCGGGCAGCCGCTGCCGCAGAACAGTGCGTGGTCGAACACGGCCCTGATCAACAGCGGGTTGACGACGCCGAGGCCCGACGAGAGCACGATCGCCACGGCCACCAGCAGCACCTGCGTCAGGTACGGCCGGAACAGTCCCAGGAGGCGCCGCACGAGCGCGCGCTGACCGGTCGTCCGCGATCCCCCTGGCGCGCCGCCGGGCGGCCGGGCGCCGTCGGAGCGGAGGGGAGGGGGCGTGGCCATGAGAGGAAACCTAGCGCGCCGGCGGCTCCGTCTACCACCCCAAGTCGCCCAAAATGGGCGCGAAGGGTTCACCAAGGAGCACGAACATGGACAGGCAAGACGTCGAACAGGTGCGCCGGCAGGCTGCGCAGCACCTCGAGAACTATCGCGCGACCGATGGCGTGAACGACCCGACCGTCCTCATCCTGACGACGACCGGGCGGCGTTCGGGAGAGCCGCGGAGCGTCCCGCTCATCTTCGGCCGTGACGGGGATCGGCTGGTGCTCGCTGCGTCGCTCGGGGGCGCGCCGCACCATCCGACCTGGTATCTCAATCTGCGAGATGACCCGAAGGTCTTCATCCAGGTGCGGGGCGAACGATTCGCCGCTCGCGCACGGACGGCCTCTGGCGACGAGCGCGGCCGGCTGTGGCGGCTGATGGTCTCCATCCTTCCGGACTACGAGGACTTCCAGGCGCGAACGACGCGCGAGATCCCCCTCGTCGTGGTCGAGCGCAATGACTGGTAGCGCGCGGCCCGCACGTAACGCCGCATCCGGATGTTCTCCAACCCGGAAGAGCGAGTGACGACCACATCCGGAGCGGCTGTCGCCCAGCACGCCGCCCCGCGGTGCGGGTGAGGTGGACCGTGGACCGGAGGTGCGAGCAGCCTGCGCGCGATTCCCAGATCTCGTCGAAACCGATCAGGATTCGAGAAGCGGAGCCCGATGCTCGCTGCCTACGCTGGTCGGCATGATCAAGGCAGTCTCAGCTCTCCGCCTCGCTGTCGCCGACGTCGAGCGCAGCCTCGATTTCTACAAGACGCTCGGTTTCCTGGAGATCCCCGGCGACGGGCCCGCTCGCGAGGTCCGCAGCAACTGGTTTCGCATCAGACTCGAGAGCCGGGAGTCGGCGCGAGGCAGCGCAGGACTGAGGATCTGCATCTCGGTCGACGAGATCGATGCGTACGCGGCGCACCTCGAGAGCAGGGGGATCCGGACGTCGCGCGAGACGGCGGGGAAGGGGCAGGAGCTCGTCGTCGTGGATCCAGACGGGTACTCGCTCCTGTTCTTCGCGACCAGGGGCAGTGCGCAGAAGGCCGAGGCGTCGCACAGGCCGGCGTCCTGATCCGGGCCGAGTGAACGCTCCAGGGCCGCGCGGACGCGGCCCGGTCGCCAGCGCGACGTAGCCCCGACCCCACGTCGCGTCAGCGTCCATGTCAGCTCGGCGACGGCCTGGTGTCAGGGCCAACCGCGACCGTGGTTGCCATGGACAGTTCAGCTATCTCGGTCTCCGGCCTGCGGAAGGCATACCGGGACAAGACCGTGCTCGACGGCATCGACCTCGATGTTCGAGCCGGCACGGTCTTCGCTCTCCTCGGGCCCAACGGTGCCGGGAAGACCACGACCGTGAACGTGTTGACCACGCTGCTGACGCCCGACGCCGGGAGGGTCGTCGTCGCCGGGCACGACGTGGTCACGGAAACCAGGGCGGTGCGCGCCGCGGTCGGCGTCACCGGTCAGTTCGCCTCGGTGGACGACCTGCTCACCGGCAGGGAGAACCTGCTGATGATGGCGGATCTCCTGCACCTCCCCAGAGCCGAGGGGCGGCAGGTCGCCGACCGGCTGCTCGACCGCTTCGACCTCGTCGACGCGGCGAACAAGCTGGCGGCGTCCTATTCCGGCGGCATGCGCCGCAAGCTCGACCTGGCCATGACGCTGGTCGGCAAGCGCCAGATCATGTTCCTGGACGAACCCACGACCGGGCTCGACCCGGGCAGTCGCCGCACGATGTGGGGGATCATCCGGGAGCTGGTCGCCGGCGGCGTGACCATCTTCCTCACCACACAGTATCTGGAGGAGGCCGACGAGCTCGCCGACCGGATCGCCGTCCTCGACCAGGGTCGGATCATCGCCGAGGGCACCGCGGAGGAACTCAAGCACCAGATCCCGGGCAGCCATGTCCGGCTGCGGTTCGCCGATCGGCACGAGCTCGACGCGGCGGCGCGGATCCTGCCCGACTGCACGAAGGACGACGAGGACCTGACGCTGCGTGTACCCGGCGACGGCGGGGTGAGGTCGCTGCGCGCGCTGCTGGCCCGGCTCGACGAGCAGTCCATCGAGGTCGAGGAGCTGTCGGTGCACACGCCGGACCTGGACGACGTGTTCCTCGCGCTCACCCGCCAGCCACGGAAGGAGGCCATCGCACGATGAGCGCCGTCTCAGCGGTCTT
>VBJR01000130.1 GCA_005880175.1 Chloroflexota bacterium | reverse complement strand
ACTTCGCCGACCCGAAGCTGGCCCTGGCCGCGTACTACCAGGGCGAGATGGGAACCCGGAAGTACGGCGTCTACCCGAGCAGCCAGCACTACGTGGACGGCATCTGGGCCCTGCGCAACCTGCTGCAGGCCCAGAACGGGGTGCTGTAGGACGCCGGGGCGCCGGCCTGGCGCGCCCTCGTGGCGGCGCGACGTCAACCGGCCGCGTGGTTCGCGACAGTGACTTGCCGTACGTCTGCCACCCCTCAGCCCGATCGAGACGTGGCGCCCGTACGGCAAGACCCCGAGGCGCTCCAGGAAGCTACACCCGCGCCCGGCGTGGGACGCCCGCCACCTGGCCCGTCTCGACCCACCGCCGCGCCCACGCCGAGAGCGCGTCCAGCGCCTCTTCCAGGTCCCGGCCGGCCTCGCTGAGCTCGTACTCCACGCCCACCGGTGGGCCGGGGAGGACCCGGCGGATCACGATGCCCGCCAGCTCCAGCTCCCTGAGCCGCTCGCTGAGCAGCCGCTCCGACACGCCCCGCACGGCCTGCGTGATCTGCGTGTAGCGCAGCGGTCCCGGCCGCAGCACCGCGATGATCGCTCCCGTCCAGCGCTTGCCGATCAGCTCGACGGCGGACTGGAAGCTGTCGCACAGCCGCTCGTCGAGGTCCTCCATGCCCATCATCCTACTGGCGTACCTTCGACATGGAACAACCGGTTCACCCCACGACTTATGTCTGATTAGTTTCATTGTCGTTGGGAGGTAGCGAATCAGATGGATGTTGCCCTTCTCGTCCTGCGAATCGCCGTCGGCCTGTACCTGTTCGGCCACGGCGCGCAGAAGCTGTTCGGCTGGTTCGGCGGCCACGGTCTGGCGGGCACGGCCGGGTTCCTCGAGGGCGCCGGCTTCCGCCCCGCCCGGTTCTGGGCGCTGAACGCCGGCCTGGCGGAGGCCGTGGGCGGCGGGCTGCTCCTGCTCGGCTTCCTGAGCCCGCTCGGCAGCATCGCGATCACGGCCGCCATGATCGTCGCGATCGCGACCGCGCACCTGGGCAAGGGCTGGTTCAACATGACCGGCGGCCCCGAGCAGGCGCTGACGAACATCGCGGTGGCCGTCGCGCTGGCGGCGGCCGGCCCCGGCCGCTACGCGCTCGACTCCTGGCTGGGCATCGCCCTGCCCGAGCCGGCGACCGGCCTGGTGGTCGGGATCCTCGGCCTCGTCGGCGTCGCCGCCGCGCTGCTGTCGCGGCGCCGGCGCCCCGCGGAGCAGGCGCAGGTCGCCTGACCACGACCGGCGCCACGGTGCCCCGAGCTCGACCGGGCCGGCGAACGGCCCGGTCGAGCGCCCGGGGCGATCAGAGCACCCGGGCCAGCACCAGGTAGGTCGGGCTCTCGTCCAGGTCGGCGTCCGGGTCCCGGCCCCGCATCAGCTCCAGGGTGAGCCCGGCTCGACCCAGCAGCGGCTCGATGCGCTCCGGCCAGCACAGCGCCACGTTGGCGCGGTGCGTCCAGCGACCCGGGTAGTCGACCTCGATCTCGGCGCGGTCGCCCGTCGCCTCCAGCACCCGCACGCGCGGGTGCCGCACCTCCAGCAGCCAGTGGGGGTTCATCAGCTCCATGGCCACGCGGCCCGTGGTGTGCCGGGCCGCGGCCGCCAGGCGGTCCCGGCTCTCCAGGACGCTGGACGGTCCGATCACCAGCGGAAAGCGCCGGCCCAGGTCCAGCTCCTCGATGCGGGCCAGCACGAGCTCGACGGCGGGCAGGCGCGCCCGCAGGCGGTCGAGCATGCCGGGGTGGGCGTCCACGCCCACCAGCTCGACGCCGGCGGCGGCCAGCGGCACGGCCAGGCGGCCGGTGCCGATGCCCAGGTACAGGACGGGGCCGTCCGCCTCCCGGCACCAGCCCAGCCAGGGCTCGAGGTCGGTGGCGTCCGGAAACGAGGCGTACAGCTCGGCAAAACCGGGATCCGGGTCGAGTGGATCGTCTCGCACCATCCGTTGCATGCCGGCAAGATAGACTCGTCCAGGTGCTGACGGCCATCCTCCTGGTCCGCGCGACCCGCGCCGGGCTCGCCACGCTGGGCCCCGCGCTGGCCGGAACGGACGGCGTGGCCGAGGTCTACACGGTGACCGGCGACTGGGACTTCGTCGCGATCGTCCGGGTCCGCGAGCAGGACGAGCTGGCCGCGATCGTCACGCAGAAGCTCGCCGGGCTGGACGGGATCGAGCGGACGCACACGATGGTCGCGTTCCAGCAGTTCTCCCGGCACGACCTGGAGGCCATGTTCGGCCTCGGCCTGGAGGCCTAGCCGCCTGCTGGGCGCCGCGCTCGAGGCCGCCAGGGCCGGCGCCGAGGTCCTCCGGAGCACCGGCCTGGAGCGCCATCCCGGCGAGCTGAAGCAGCGCACCGGCGACTACGTCACGGACACCGACCGGGCCAGCGAGCAGGCCATCGTGGACACGCTGAACCGGCTGGCGCCGGGCGTCCCCATCCTGGCCGAGGAGCGCGGCGGCGCCCGCTCCGGCACCCGCTGGGCGGTGGACCCGCTGGACGGGACCACGAACTTCACCCGGGCGATGCCGGTGGTCGGCGTGTCCGTGGCGCTGGTGGACGCCGGGCGGCCGGTCGTCGGCGTCGTGCTGGCGCCGTGGCTGGGCCTGGAGTTCGCGGTGGAGCGGGGCCGGGGCGCGACCCTGAACGGCGACCGGCTGCCGCCGCTGGCGCCGGGCGACCCCCGCGCGGCGGTCGTGGCGACGGGCTTCCCGTTCCGGGTCAAGGAGCGGATGGACCAGTACGTCCCGGTGCTGCTCGGCTGCCTGGGCCGCTTCGAGGACCTGCGCCGCGCGGAGCTCGAGCTGGGCACGTGGGACGTGGCCGCCGGCGCCGCGCTGGTGCTGGAGCTGGGCGGCCGCGTGACCGACTGGACCGGAGGCGACGACTGGCTGGACAGCGGCGACATCCTGGCCGCCCCGGCCGCGGTGCACGAGGTGCTGCTGGAGCTGGCGGCGGCGGGCTGACGCCCCCGGCCGCCCGCTACGACAGGCGGCCCGTCGCCCGCAGCACCGGCAGCTCGACCAGGCTCCGCCACTGCTGGCGCAGCGCCAGGCTCCTGGGCACGCTCGCCGGACGGCCCCGGCGCGGCTGCGTGCGCCGCTCCAGCACGGCGCGCCGGAAGTCGTCGGCCGTCTCGCCCTCGAACTCCGTGAGCACCTGGCCCAGGTCGTGCCCGCCGAAGTGGCTGTCGCTCGCCCCGATGGCGGCGCCCAGGCGCTCCCGGTTGGCGTTGTAGAACTCGGCCAGCCGGCGCCGCCGGCCGTCCGAGGTGGGCGACGGGTGATCGACCTCGATCCCGTCCAGCGGGTGCCGCTCGATCAGCCGCGCCAGCATGTCGGGCTGGCAGGACGCGAAGTACGTGGGCATGAACGGGTGCGGGATGACCGCCAGCGCGCCCTGGTCGTGGATCGCCGCGACCGTGTCCTCCAGCGACATGCCGCTGCGGACCGGACGCTCCAGGAACCAGCCCACCACGTGCGTCTGGGCCGGCCAGCGGGTGGTGACCTCCTCGCCGCAGATCACCGCCAGGCCGGCTTCCTGGCCGCGCTCGCGGACCTCGGCGGCCTTGGCCATCGTGTCGTGGTCGCAGACGGCGATCAGGCGCAGGCCGTGCTCGACGGCCCCGCGCACCAGCTCGGCGGGTTCGGCCATGCCGTCGGACGCCGTCGTGTGGCAGTGCGGGTCGGCCAGGCTCACGCCGCCGGCACCCCGTCGCCGAGCAGCGAGTGGGCGAACCGGGCGACGTCGAACGGGGCCATGTCGGCCGGCCCCTCGCCCACCCCGATCAGCTTGGTGGGCACGTCCAGCTCCGACTCGATCGCGACCACGGCGCCGCCCTTGGCCGTCCCGTCCATCTTGGTCAGCACCAGCCCGCTGATCTCCAGGGCCTTGTTGAAGCCCTTCGCCTGCGCCAGGTTCGACTGGCCCAGGTTGCCGTCGAGCACCAGCAGCGACTCGTGCGGGGCGCCCGGCAGCGCCTTCGCCGCCACCCGGCCCACCTTGGCCAGCTCGTTGAGCAGGTTGCTCTGGGTCTGGAGGCGCCCGGCGGTGTCCACCAGCACCACGGCGTTGCCCCGGCGGGCCGCCAGCTGGATGCCGTCGAACACCACGGCCGCCGGGTCGCCGCCCGGCTGGCCGGAGAAGCAGGGCACGCCGGCGCGCTCCGCCCACACCTCCATCTGCTCGATCGCGGCCGCCCGGTACGTGTCGGCCGCCACCACCAGCGGGTTGAACCCGTCCTGGCGAAGGAGGTACGCGAGCTTGCCGACGGTGGTCGTCTTGCCCGAGCCGTTGATGCCGTACAGGAGGACGCAGGCCGGGCGGGCGTCGATCATCAGGCCCCGGGCCTTGTGCGACATCGCGGCCCCCAGCTCGTCGGCCAGGGCGGCCCGGGCCGTCTCCAGCGTGCCGGGCCGGCGCCGCCGCACCGCGTCGGCGACCCGCTCGGCCAGCGCGGGGCCGAGGTCGCCGGCGACCAGCAGCTCCACGAGCTCGTCGTAGAAGTTCGGGCTGAGCGGGGTGCCGGCGGCGCGGAGGCCGTCGCTGAACAGGCTGCGGGTTCGGGTGGCGACTCGGTCCCAGATCGAAGGCATGAGCATCCATTGTGCCGTCACCGTCTCGATTCCGTCTCCGCGTGCGACTTTTTGACAGTCCGAAACGTCTTACTACTGCAACCCAGCACACGTCCCACCCACAGGCAGGGGAAAGGAGGAAGTCGATACATGCGATTCGGGAACGTTCGGCCGTGGCGCGCCGCGTCCAGCCTCGCGCTGGCGGCCCTGGTGGGCGCGGCCGGCGTGATCAGCAGCGGCGCGACGCCGTCCGCCGCGACGCCGTCCGGCGGCGTCGGGAGCCTCACCCAGGCGATCGACCAGGTGCTCGCCGACGCGCGTCTCCAGGGCTCGCAGGCCGACGTGGTCGTGCGCAGCGCCACGACCGGCGAGACGCTGTACAACCACCTGGGCACGAACCGGCTCGTGCCCGCGTCCAACGACAAGGCCTACTCGTCGCTGGCCGCCATGCAGGTGCTCGGGCCGGACTACCGGTTCAGCACCACCGTCGCCGCCGGCGGCGCCCAGACCGGCTCGGCCCTGGGCGGCGACCTGTTCCTGCGGGGCACCGGCGACCCGACGCTGCAGCCCGCCGACTACGACGCGCTGGCGGCGGCCGTCGCCGCCGCGGGCGTGAAGGTCGTCAGCGGCCGCCTCGTGGCCGACGACACGTTCTTCGACCACCGGCAGTACGGCGACAACTGGGCGTGGGACAACAACCCGTTCTCGTTCCAGCCCGAGATCTCGGCCCTGACCGTGGCCGCGGACGCCGTCTTCGACGTCGGCTCGCTGACCGTCGAGACCCGCCCCGGCGCCGCCGCCGGCCAGCCGGCCGTCGTGCGCACGGTCCCGGCCACCGACTTCGTCCACGTCACCGACCAGGCGACGACGGCCGCCGCGGGGTCCGGCGACAACATCAGCGTGGAGCGCCGCAACGGCGTCAACGACATCGTCGTGACCGGCACCATCGCGACCGACGCGGGCGTGGACTCGACCCTCTCGACGGTCAGCGACCCGACCGGCTACGCGGCGGCGCTGTTCCGGGACGACCTCCAGCGGCACGGCGTGCGCGTGGCCGGCCCGACGGTCCGCGGGGCCACGCCAGCCGGGGCGCGGGCGATCACGACCCGGCAGTCGATCCCGCTGTCGCAGCTGCTCATCCCGTTCCTGAAGCTCAGCAACAACGCGCACGCGGAGATCCTGGTCAAGGCGATGGGCGCGAAGGTCCAGGGCGTGGGGAGCTGGGACGCGGGCCTGCCCTCCGTCACCGGCGTGGCCTCGCAGCTCGGCGTGGACGCGGGCACCGTCCAGATCGTGGACGGCTCCGGCCTGAGCAATCTCGACTTCATCCCGGCGCTGCAGACCACGAACCTGCTGATCGGCGCCCAGAAGGAGCCGTGGTTCCAGACCTGGTTCAACGCGCTCCCGGTCGCGGGCCAGTCCGACCCGCTGGTCGGCGGCACGCTGCGCAGCCGGATGACCGGCACGCCGGCCGCCGGCAACGTCCACGCCAAGACGGGGACCCTGACCGGCGCGAGCGCGCTGTCCGGCTACGTCACGGACGCGGACGGCGAGCGGCTCGTGTTCTCGATCATGGAGAACAACTACCTGAGCGGCGCCCCGAAGGACCTCGAGGACGCCATCGCGATCGACCTGGCGGAGTTCAGCCGGACGAGCGGGGTGCCCGCCAGCCCCGCGGCGACGGCCCGACCCGCCACGACGCGGCCCGCGCTGGACCCGCATGGCCACGCGGTGGAGTGCAGCTGGACGCGGTCCGGCTGCTGATGAGGGGGATGACCATGAGAAGCGCCTGGAAGCCGGCCGTGCTCGCGGCCGCCGCGCTCGTCGCCAGCATCGGCACGACGTACGCCTGGGGCGGCCTGGTGCAGGTGTCCGACCCCGACCCATACGCCGTGGCGGCAACCTGGTCGGCGCGTGGCAGCAGGACCGCTGGAACGACGGCGGCTCCCGCGGGCTCGTGGCCGGGGTCAGCTCCGACGGCGGCCGCCACTTCCAGCAGACCACTCTGCCGTTCACCACGTGCGCGCCGGGCGGCGTCGACTACGGACGCGCGTCGGACCCCGGCATCGCGTTCGACAGGACCGGCCTGGCCTACTCGATCGCGGTCGTGTTCGACGGCCCGTTCGGCACGTGCATCCGCAACGGCATCGCCGCGGCCCGCTCCTTCGACGGCGGGCGGACCTGGAAGGACACCCGGCTCATCAGCGCCAACACCGGATCCGGTCCCAACTGCAACCCCACGGACGACAAGGAGCTGATCTTCGCCGACCCCACGCGGCCGCTGACCGCGTACGCGATCTGGGACCGCTTCGTGGACGTCCCTGGCACCACGGCGACCGCGGCGACGCAGCGCATGGCGCCCGGCGGACGCCTGGCGCGGTCGAGCGCGGCGGCGGCGCCCCTGGCCGCCCCGGCCCAGTCCTCTCCGGCCATGCTCTCCGTGACCCATGACGGCGGGAACACGTGGTCCGCGCCGCAGGTCATCCTCCAGACGGGGGCCAACGAGTTCACCGACGGCAACTCCCTGGTCATCGACCCGCGCAGCGGCACGCTGTACGACTTCGACGTCCTGACCACGCCGGACAACGTGGATCACCTCGCCTACGTCCGGTCGGACGACGGCGGCCAGACCTGGAGCCCGCGCCACGTCATCCGTGACATCGTCCGGGCCGAGCCCAACGACCCGGTCACGGGCGCGCCGGTGCGGGCCGGGGAGGAATCCCTCCAGGCGATCAACCCGGTCACCGGACAGCTCTACGACATGTGGGAGGACCCGACCCCGAGCGGCGGTCAGTTCGACCAGGTGGAGATGATCACCTCGTTCGACCAGGGCCGGACGTGGTCGACGCCGCAGATCGTCAGCACGCCGACCGGCCGCCCGGCCTTCATGCCCACGCTGGCGGTGACGGCGAACGGCACCGTCGGGATCACGTACTACGACTATCGCAACCTGGCCGCCGACAACACGACGACGCTGCCGACGGACCTGTGGTTCAGGGAGTCGGCGCCCGGCCCGCTGCACTTCGGTCCCGACGTGCACGTCGCCGGGAGCTTCGACATGC
>VBJR01000129.1:2182-6756 GCA_005880175.1 Chloroflexota bacterium | reverse complement strand
CGGGGCTCGGCACCAGCGGCGCCTTCCCCAGAGCCGAAGCTCGTCGCCACCCCCCGGACCAGCCGGGGCCGAGGCCATCGCAGCACACCGCCCCGGCTGGTGTCCAGCGGCACGTCAAGTCCGACGGTCGTGGCCATGCCGTCCTCGACCACGACGAGGAAAGGAAACCGCCCGCATTGTCCCTACATGAGCCGGCCGGGCGTCAGAGCGGCTCGTCCGGGTCCCTGGTCGGGGCGGGCGCGGCCGCGCCGTCCTCGTCCTGCTTCTCGACGCCCAGCTGTTCCAGGAACCCGAACAGGTCGTTCAGGGCGGCCGACTGCTTCTCGGGCGGCACGTAGACGTCGCCCTCGTGGAGGTTGAAGACCCTCGGTGGCTCCGGCTCCCCGTCCTCGGCGAGCCCGGTCACCTCGCCGACGACCTTCAACAGGTCCCCGGCCAGGCCGCGGAAGAACTGGCGCCGGCTGACGGCGGGATCGTCCATGTCTGCCACTTCGCGCTGGTCAGCGTAGCAGGCCCCGGAGGCGTTGGCGCGCCGGCTTCAGGCGCGATCCAGCGCGTGGGTGGTCAGGAGGCCAGGCGCCGTGCCACCCGATCTGCCGCTGGCCCGGCGCCCGGACCGCGTGTACTCTGTGCACGAAGTCAACCGGCAAGGGGGAGAGTCAGAGATGGGCGCACGAGTGACGCGCAAGGAGTTCCTCCGGGCCAGCGGCGCCGTGGCCGGTGGCGTGCTGACGGGCGGGATGCTGGCGTCCGCCGCCGAGGTCCTCTCGGCGCGGCTGGCGTCCGCCGCGAGCACGCTCAGCGCCACCACGCTGACGCCGGGGTCGGGGGCCCAGCAGATCTGCGTGGACACGCCGCTGACGATCGCGTTCAACCAGGCGCCGCGGCTGGGGACCAGCGGCCGCATCCGCGTCGTCCGGGCCGACGGCACCGTGGTGGACACGATCGACCTGTCGGCGGCCACGCAGACGAAGGTGATCGGGACCGCGACGACGCCGTTCAACTTCCACCCCGTGATCGTCACCGGGAACAGCGCCGCGATCTTCCTGCACCAGGCGCTGGCGTACGGCCAGAGCTACCACGTGCTCGTCGATCCCGGCGTGTTCCTCGACTCGACCGGCCAGCCGTTCGCCGGCATCTCGGACCCCAACGCCTGGCGGTTCCAGACGAAGTCGGCGGCGCCGCGCGCCGGCACCACCACGCTCACCGTGGCGGCCGACGGCACCGGCGACTTCTGCACCGTGCAGGGCGCGATCGACTTCGTGCCCGCCGGCAACACGCAGCGGGTCCACGTCCAGGTCAAGCCGGGCACGTACACGGAGATCGTCTACGCGGGCCCGACCAAGACGATGATCACGGTGCTCGGGCTGGACCGCGCCGGGACGGTGGTCCAGTACGCGAACAACAACACCTTCAACGGCGCCGTGACCGGCAACAACCGGGCCCTGTTCGGGGTGGACGCGGCGGACTTCGCGCTGCAGACGATCACGCTGCACAACACGACGCCCGAGGGCGGCTCGCAGGCGGAGGCGTTCCGCGGCTCGGCCCAGCGCATCATGCTCGACCGGGTCACGCTGCGGAGCCGGCAGGACACGCTGCGCCTGCAGGGCGCCGCGTTCGTCACGAACAGCTACCTCGAGGGCGACGTGGACTTCACGTGGGGCAACGGGGGCGTCTTCTTCAACGCGTGCGAGATCCGCGCCCTGCACCGGACCGTCTCCAGCAGCACCGACATCTTCGCCCAGATCCGCAACGGGCAGTCGAACCACGGCAACGTGTACCTCAACTGCCAGCTCACCGGGCCGAACCTGACCTCGGCCGACACGGTGTTCCTGGCGCGCATCGACCCCACCAAGTTCCCGTTCAGCCAGGTCGTCTATCTGAGCTGCGCGATGAACCCCCGAGTGGCGGCGGCCGGCTGGCAGTTGAACAACGCCACGACCGCCCCGAACGTCCAGTTCTGGGAGCACCGGAGCACCGACCTGGCCGGGAAGCCGCTCAACGTCAGCGGGCGGGCGTCGTTCTCGCGCCAGATCACGGACGCGCAGGCCGCGCAGTGGAGCAGCCCGACGTTCGTGCTCGGCTGGACGCCCCCGGCGACGGCGCCGTAGGCGCGGCGCCGCCGCTCAGGCCGGGGGTCCGTCCAGCGTGAACGTCACCGGCCGGCCGGCCGTCGAGCGGACGGGCCACGGCCCGCCCGCTCGCAGGGCGTCGGGCGGCGTCTGGCCGGCCGCGCGCATCGCGGCCGCCTGCGCCTCCGGCGCGACCTCCACGCGGTGCACGGTCACCGTGACCTCGCTCCCCGTCACCGCGAGGACCGTGTAGGCGGGCCGCGGGTCGGCGTCGTTGGACATGCTGACGGCGCCGGCGCAGAGGAGCAGGCCGGACCCGACGCGGCGCTGGTACGCGGTGTGGATGTGGCCGTAGGCGAGGACCGACGCGCCGGCCTCGCGCAGCATCCGGCCGGCGTCGGCCTCGGGCGCGTCGGGCAGGACGACGTCCCAGACGCTCCAGGGCGTCGCGTGGACCACGACCAGGTCGCCGGCGCCGGGGAGCGGCCGGCGGATGGCGACCGGCAGGGCCCGGAGCATCTCGACGCGGTCGGGTCCGAGGCGTTCGACCGTCCACTCGGCGCGCTCCCACACGGCCGGGGGCTCGTCGTCCGCGCGGGGCAGGCCGCCGGCGACGGTGAGCAGGATCTCGTCCGCGTTGCCGAGGACCGCCGCCCAGCCGCGCGCGGCGACCAGGTCCAGCACGCCGGCCGGGTCCGGCCCGCCCTGTGCCAGGTCGCCGGCCAGGAGCACCTCGTCCACCGCCCGCCCCTCCAGGTCCCGGACGACGGCCTCCAGCGCGACGAGGTTGGCGTGGGAGTCGGAGACGATCGCGTACCTCGTGCGGGCACGGTACGCGCCTCGGAGAATGGACCGATGCGGAAGATCGACGCCTTCGCCCACGTCCTCCCCGCCGGCTACCTGGCGCACCTGGAGCGGCACCTCGCCTCGACGATGAGCGACGCGCAGCTGCGCTACTACCAGGAGGGCGTCTTTCGCTTCGACCCGGTGATCACCGACATCGACGCGCGCCGGCGGCGGATGGAGCCGCACGGCGACTACGCGCAGGTCCTCGTGCTGGCCGTGCCGCCGCTCGAGGAGGTCGACCCGCCGGAGGCGGCCGCCGACCTCGCCCGGCGTGCCAACGACGAGATGGCCGAGCTGGTGCGCCGCTTCCCAGAGCACTTCGTGGGGTTCGCCGCCGCCCTGCCGCTGGGCGACGTGGACGCGTCGCTGGCCGAGCTGGAGCGGGCAGTGGAGCAGCTCGGCGCGCTCGGCGTCCAGCTGTTCACGAACGTGCGCGGCGCCCCGCTCGACCATCCCCGCTTCGACCCGGTGCTGGCCCGGTTGGAGGCGCTCGACCGGACGGCGTGGCTGCACCCGACGCGCAACGCCACGTGGACCGACTACCCGACGGATCTACTCCGGCCAGATGGAGCGGCACCCGCGGCTCCGCGTGCTCGCGGACCACGGCGGCGGCATGGTACCGCACTTCTCGGCGCGGCTGTCGATGGGCCCGGGGTACCGGCAGACCAGGGACACCCTGCCGCGGCCGGCGCTGGACTACTTCCGCCGCTTCTACGCGGACACGGCGCTGTTCGGCGCGCCCCACGCCGTGCGCTGCGTGCTGGACTTCTTCGGCCCCGACCACGTGCTGTTCGGCACCGACACGCCGCTGGGCCCGCCGGAGGCGATCGACGCCACGATCGCGGACCTCGACGCCGCCGGCCTGCCGGAGGCGGACCGGGCCGCCGTCTACGCCGGCAACGCCCGTCGCCTCCTCGGCGTCACGTAGGGCCGGCGGTCAGTGGTGGGGCGCCGAGAAGTCGGACTGGACCAGGTCGGCGTACGCCGCCTGGCCCGCGCGGTTCGGGTGGAACGACTCCATCAGCGGCAGCGACAGCCCGTTGAGCCACTCGCTCGCGCTGCAGATCGCGTGGCCGGTGAACGCGCTGCGCGCGTCCACGTACAGGAACCCGTGCGCGCGGGCGCGAGCGCCCATCACGCCGGCCAGGAGGTCGCCGGTGTGGTTGAGCTTGACCTGGTCCGCCGGCAGGGACGCGCAGCGCCCGCTGGTGGGCACGAACAGCCGGGGATAGCCGACCACGGCGACCAGCGCGTGCGGGGCGCGGGCGCGGATCGTGGCGAAGAGGTGGTCGAGGAGCCCAGGCAGCCTGGTGGCGATGAAGTCGTCGGCCCCCGCGATGTGCCGGGAGCAGGTCAGCGGGAGCGGCAGGACGCAGCTCTGGATCACCGGGCCGAACCCGGCGTCGTTGCCGCCGATCGAGATGCTCACGAACTGCGTGGACGCGCTCAGCGCGCCCAGCTGATGGCTCAGGACGTCGCCAATCCTGGCGTCGGCGCAGGCCGCGAACGAGAGGTGCCAGCCGAGCCGGTGGGCGATGAGCTCGGGATAGGCGAACGGCGAGCGGTCGCAGTCCCCGCTGGCGGGGTCGTACGTGCGCGTCCCCACCCCAGACGAGTACGAATCGCCGAGCGCCGCGTACTGGGTCGGCTGCGCCG
>VBJR01000129.1:0-2166 GCA_005880175.1 Chloroflexota bacterium | reverse complement strand
GCAGCGCCAGGCGCAGGCGGCGGAGACCTGATCGCGTCGGATCTGTGTGCAAGTCCACTCCCTCCAGGCAGGCCGCGTCGCGCGGCGTTGTTGGGCCCAGCGCCACGGTAGAGCCCGGCGGGTCGCGCTGTCGTCAGGGCCAGCCCTGAGATCCGGCGGGTCGTACCCTCCGGACGTGCTCCAGGCGCGGCTGCGGGACGTCTACTGGATCGGCGGCGGCAGCGGCGCCGGGAAGTCCACGATCGCGCGCCGGCTGGCGGCCGAGCACGGCCTCCACCTGTACGCGACGGACGACGTCATGCGCGACCACGGCCGCCGCAGCACGCCCGAGGACGCCCCCTCCCTGCACCGGTTCATCGCCATGGACGCGGACGAGCGGTGGGTGGACCGGACCCCCGAGGTCATGCTCGAGACGTTCCACTGGTTCCGGGGCGAGGGCTTCCGCCTGATCGTCGAGGACCTGCTGCGCCTGCCGGCCGGGACCAGGGTGATCGCCGAGGGCTTCCGCCTCCTCCCCCACCTGGTCGCGCCCCTGCTCGCCACGTCCCGGCGCGCGGTCTGGCTCCTGCCGACGCCCCGCTTCCGCGCGGCCGCGTTCGACGGCCGTCCCAGCGGGTGGGTCCTCCCGAGCGGAATGCGGGACCCGGCGCGCGCCCGGCGCAACCTGGCCGAGCGCGACCGGCTGTTCACCGATCGGCTCCGGGCCGAGACGGCCCGCCTCGACCTGCCCCGCGTCGAGATCGACGCCGGCCTGGGCGAGGACGAGCTGGCCGGCCGGGTGGCGCGGGGGTTCGGGCTCGGACGGTGAGCCGCCGGATGTCCCGGCGGCCCCCCTGCAGCCCTGCTACGCGCCGGCAGCGGCCTCCGTGGTCAGGCGGACCACCGGGATCACCCGGTCGGTGTTCGCCTCGTACTCGCGGAAGCTCGACTGCTCGCTGGTGATCCGCTGCCACGCCTTGTCCCGCTCCTCGCCCTCGAGCGACACGGGATGCACCTTCACCTCGCGCCCCCGCAGCCGGAGCCAGACCTGGTCCGGGTTGCGCGCGATGTTGACGAACCAGGCGGGGTGGGTGGACGCGCCGCCGAACGAGGCGACCACCAGCCACGCGTCGCGGCCCTCCGGAAAGGCGCGCACCGTCGAGATGCGGCGCTTGCCGGACTTGGCCCCGGTCGTGACGATCTCGACGAGACCCTGCGCCCGCCGGACGAGGATGAAGCCGGCCACCGGGGCCAGCAGCCGGTACAGGAACTTGGCGGCGCCGGGCAGGTCGCGACCGCGCGTGCCCCCCGGCGTGATCCGGACCTGGGGTTCTTTCGCCTCCATGGCCCATAGCGTAGGGGTCGGGATCGGGCGCGAACCAGCGGATACCTCGCGGCGCCGCCGGCTCAGTACGGGCTGATCGGCCGGGGCGGGAGGCTGGGGGTGGGCCGCGGCGCGGGCGGGGGCGCCGGCGTGGGCGTGGGCGTGGGCGTGGGCGTCGGGGTGGACGCCGGCGGTGCCGGGGGCGGCGGCGCCGGCTTCAGCGTGGCGTCCACCACGTTGGAGTCCACGTTCAGGGTCACGCCGCCGAACGTCTCGTCGTGACCGCCGCGGAACTGCTTGATCCGCTGATGGGTGGTCCAGAGGTTGTCCGGGATCGCCGGGTGGCCGGTGCCGCCGGCGCCGTCCCAGTACGCGAACCAGATCTGGTCCGGCTGCGCCGTGGGCGTGTCGACCAGGTCCGCGTGCACCGACGAGACGCTGCCGTAGACGCCCGCCAGGTAGCCCTGGCGCCGGATCTCGGTGGTCCACCAGGTCAGGAACGCCGTCACCACGCCGCTGCACTCGCCGCCGACCGGCGAGTACGCCTCCATGTCGAAGTAGATCGGCGTCCCCGGGCCCAGGCCGAAGGCGCGGGCCCGGCCCACGGCGTCGTCGGCGGACTGGACGCCCTGCACCCCGGCCACGTTCGGCGTGATCGTCGCGAAGCCGGTGGTGCACGGCGCCTGGAGGCCCACGTAGATGGGGATGAGGCTCCATCCCAGCGCCTGGACCGCGGTGACCCACCCCGGCGACAGGCTGCCGTCCGGGCACGCCCGGTTGGCGCCGCCCAGGTAGACGCCGACGGCGCGGTACGGCGAGGCCAGCCAGGCCTGCATGTCGCCGCCCGACGGCGCCGAGCAGCT